>NZ_JAMBLM010000001.1:0-426826 GCF_023337095.1 Bacteroides caecicola | reverse complement strand
GAAAACAACTTATTGGAAAATTTAAACAGGCTCTAAGAAATTACAGCCCAATTCACATTCTTTTTACGCAATTCTTTTAGCTGTTGCCAGATAACGGCATTTTCGGGACGGACACAGTTGGGGTCTTCATCGAGCAAACGCTCGGCTATATCGCGCACATACTGCAAGAGCTGACCATCGCGGGCTATATCGGCTATCTTCAAATCGAACGCCACACCGCTTTGCTGCGTTCCTTCCAAGTCGCCCGGTCCGCGCAACTTCAAGTCGGCTTCGGCAATCTCGAACCCGTCGTTCGTCTGCACCATGATTTCGATGCGCTTGCGTGTCTCTTCCGTCAGCTTATAACCGGTCACGAGAATGCAATACGACTGGTCGGCACCGCGTCCCACTCGTCCGCGCAACTGATGCAACTGCGACAACCCAAAGCGTTCGGCATTTTCGATGACCATTACCGAAGCGTTCGGCACATTGACCCCCACCTCAATAACCGTAGTGGCCACCATAATCTGTGTTTCGTTGCGTAAGAAGCGTTGCATCTCCTCTTCCTTTTCGGCAGGCTTCATCTTGCCATGCACTTTGCTTACCTTATATTCAGGAAACTCCTCGCAGATGTGCAGGTATCCGTCCTCCAGATTTTTGATATCCATTTTCTCGCTCTCTTGTATCAGCGGATAAACGATATAAACCTGTCTGCCCTCCTGTATCTGTTTTCTGATAAACGCATACATTGACGGGCGGCGATTATCAAACTGATGAACAGTCTGGATGGGTTTACGCCCCGGCGGAAGCTCGTCGATAACCGACACGTCGAGGTCGCCATACAGCGTCATCGCCAGCGTACGGGGAATGGGGGTAGCCGTCATTACCAACACGTGAGGCGGAGATACGTTTTTCGCCCATAACTTGGCACGCTGGGCTACCCCGAACCGGTGTTGCTCATCAATAACCACCAAGCCAAGCGAAGAAAAATTAACCGTATCTTCGATTACGGCGTGCGTACCTATCAGGATATGCACGTCGCCCGTCAGCAAATCGCGGAGGATTGTTTCTCGCTTCTTTCCCTTTACCGCCCCCGTAAGCAGTTCCACACGGACTTCCATACCTTGCAGGAATCGCGAAATGGTTTCGTAATGCTGCGTGGCAAGAATTTCGGTAGGCGCCATCATACATGCCTGATAACCATTGTCTAAAGCGATAAGCATGGTCATGAGCGCCACCAAAGTTTTCCCGCTCCCAACGTCGCCCTGCAAGAGGCGATTCATCTGCCTGCCGCTCTTCATGTCGCGCCTCATCTCTTTAATCACCCGCTTCTGCGCACCGGTAAGCTCGAACGGCAGATTTTGTGAATAAAAGGTATTGAAAATCTCTCCCACCCGCCCGAACACCAGTCCGCGGAATTTATTGCGACGTTCCTTCGTATAACGGAGAATATTCAGTTGGACGTAGAAAAGTTCCTCGAACTTCAAGCGATACTGTGCGCGGCGAAGCAGTTCGGGATTCTGAGGGAAATGGATATTATAAAGTGCCTCGGTAAGCGGCATCAGATGGTGAGACTCTATCAGCGAAACGCTCAACGTTTCGTCGATAACCTCGCGCTGTAAAGCATTGAAGAGGTTCTTCATCAATTTTTCAATGGCGTGCGAATTAAGGTTGCTCCGCTTCATCTTCTCCGTAGTGTTATAATACGGTTGAAGCCCCATTGAAGAAAGTGTCAGTTCCTCGGCAGGGTCGATATCGGGGTGAGGGATGTTGATGCGCCCGTTAAAGACAGTAGGTTTACCGAACACAATATACTCTTCGTTCGCCTTATACCGCCCCATGACGTATTTAAGTCCTTGAAACCAAATCAGGTCTACTACGCCCGTTCCATCGGAGAAGTGCCCCACCAGCCTGCGCTGGCGTCCTTCGCCGAAAGTTTCAAAACTTAATATTTTTCCTCGCAACTGAATATAAGGCATGTTGCCGTCTATCTCATGAATGTAATAAAGGCGACTGCGGTCAACATACTTATAAGGGAAATAATACAGCAAATCCCGGAACGAACAAACATTCAATTCTTTATTCAGAATAGCCGCCCGCTGAGGACCTACTCCCTGCAAATACTTTATATCACGCGAAGATAAATCGAGCACTTTGAAAATAATAAATGAGAGATTAAACACACGCTACTCGGCATCAGCCAAGACTTCGGCTACCCTTAAATCGAAAGGAGTGGTAAGTTTGATGTTTTCACGATTCCCCTTAACCAAATAAACCAGATGTCCCAACGCCTCCACCACCGAAGCATCGTCAGTAAACCGGGGAACATACACCTGCCTGTAAGCCTGTTTCAGCAGACCGACGGTAAAAACTTGGGGAGTCTGCACCAGTTTATAACAGTCACGCGGAACAGTTTCACTCTGTCCGTCCGGCTCCACACGACGTATGGTCTCTACCACATCCGTAACCGGAACCACAGCTTCCTGCTCTGCCGCCGCATCGTAACAGGCCGCTATCACCTCACGTGATACAAACGGACGAACCCCGTCATGCACACCAACCAGTCCGTCTTCCTTCACTTGCGCCAATCCGTTCCGCACCGAATGAAAACGGGTCTCTCCGCCATCGGCTACGGTGTGCGGAAGCGTAAAACCGTAATCTGCACAAAGGCGCTTCCAGTAGGCTTGCTGCTCTACCGGAAGTACCACTATCAGTTCTATCTTATCGTCGTAAGCATGAAAAGCCTCCAGCGTGCGCATCAATACCGGTTTGCCTTTTATCGGAATGAATTGCTTGGGAATATCGCCTCCCATCCGCAAGCCCTTTCCGCCTGCAACGACTATGACATATTTTTTCATCAGGCAAATAACATGCCGTTTTTTACCTCTTGCGCTTTCGCTGCGCCAGCAAGTTTCTCAAGAAGGGCAAAGCCGAACATCGCAGCAGCAGCCGGACCTTTTCCCAATACGAAATTATCCACTACTTCCACCATGTTACCTGTATATTCCGCTCCGTCCAGATACTTATCGAATCCCGGATAGCAGGTTGCCTTCTTACCCTTCAACAATCCACGCTTTCCATACACCATCGGAGCAGCACAAATAGCAGCCAACGGTTTACCGGCAGCAGCGAAATTCATAATCAGTTTATCCAAACCTGCGTGTGCGTCCAAATTGGTTGCTCCCGGAAGTCCACCCGGCAGAACTATCATTTCAACATCTTCCTCTTTCAGCTCTTCAAACAATATATCGGCAACAACAGGTACTTGATGCGCTCCCATTACCACTTTATTTCCTGTCACAGATACGGTTTTTACTTCCAATCCACCCCGGCGCATGATGTCTAACGGAGTCAGTGCTTCTGTTTCTTCAAAACCTTCTGCTAAAAAAATACAAATCGTTTTCATAAGCATAAATCATTTTAGTTTAAAATAATATGTTATCGTTCCGCTTTGGTTATTTACTCCTTCCACCGTATTAAAGCGTGCTTTTCTTGCAGCTTCTTCGGCAGCACGGCGTAAAGCGGGATTAACCGTATTGGTACGTTTATTAATACTTGTACTAATAACTTCTCCAGCAGGATTAACAACGATGGTTACTACCACACGCCCTTCATCCTGTACATTATAGACAGGAACCGGCAGACCGCCTTTCCCCAACGAACGCCCGTTTAAGTCGAATGTTCCATATCCACCAACCCCATCGGTTTTCCCCGTATCGGAATTTCCGGTCGGACTTCCTTGCAAGCCCGTCCCCGATGCAGCCGTTCCTTTGCTCCCCATTTTAGAACCTTTACCGAACGCACCGGCTATTTTGCTGGCAGCAGCTTCTGCCGCAGCACGCTCAGCCTCGGCGCGTTTTTCAGCTTCGGTTTTCTCTTTTGGCTTAACTGCAACTTCCTTTTGAGGCTTGGTTTCTTCTTTCTTGGGCTTTTCCTTTTTAACTTGAATGGGTGATTCTTCTGCTTGGGTTATCATCGGTTGTTCAACTTCCGGCTCAGGTATTGAAGGCTCCGGCTGAACCGCTTCCTGCTGAGGCATAACATCAACTTCCGTAAGCGTATAAGGATCGGCATCCCCTGTCGCTTCTTCAGCCTCTCCCAGCATAACCGGCACACCACCTTCTTCCTGCGGCTCGGGTTTTACCAGCGTCAGGACAAAAAGCAGAACCAGTATCAACACGTGAAGCACGGTTGTACCTATTATTCCTGTTACCTTACTTTTCCTCATAAACTCAACAGTTATTGTTTTTTATCCGGACGGCGAGTGGCAAGCACCATTTTAAAATGATTCTCGTTGGCGATGTTCAATACACGAACCACCTCTCGGTAAGGAATTGATTCATCAGCATACAGAGCCACATACATTTCGGGTTCTTTCTGCGCACATTCTTGCAAAAAAGCCGGCACTTCATCAATACTAAGCGGCATTTCGTCTTCTTTTCCGAACGCGCCGTAATAATTCAAGTTCTTATCTATAATTACCCGTGCCATAGGCTTCGCTGAGGTTTGTTCGGAGCCTTGCGGCAATAAAACTTTAATGGCGTTCGGCGACACCATTGTTGAGGTTATCATAAAAAATATCAGCAACAAGAATATAAGGTCTGTCATTGACGACATACTGAAGCTGGGCGATATTTTTTGTCTTCGTTTAAGTGGCATAAGCAATTATTTTTCGGTCGGTTCATTCAGCAAATCCATAAAAGCAATCGTACGTGCTTCCATTTGGCTGACTACCTTATCTACCCGATAAACCAAATGATTATAAGCAAACATGGCAGCAATACCTACAACCAATCCTCCTACGGTGGTAATCATAGCCTCGTAAATACCACTTGACAGCAACGTGATGTCAATGTTGTTTCCGGCGTTTGCCATGTTCCAGAACGCCTTGACCATACCTGTTACCGTACCCAAAAATCCCAGCATCGGCGCACCGCTGGAAACCGTTGCGATAATAGACAGTCCGTTCTCCAGCTTAGCTACCTCAATGTTTCCGGTATTCTCAATGGCTGCCTGTACGTCTGCGGTAGGGCGATTCATACGCATAATTCCTTTCTCTATCATACGTGCCGATGGCGTATTAGCCATTCTGCAATAGTTGATTGCCGATTTGATTTCGCCCGATTTTACATAGTCGCGGATGCGTTCCATAAACAACGGATCTTCTTTACCCGCCTTACGGATTACCACAGCCCGCTCGAAAAATATGTAAAAGGCTATAACCGACATTACAGCCAGAACAATCATAATCCATCCTCCCTTACAAGCCATATCCCAAAGATTCATCTGGGGTTCGCCCGAAGCAAGAGGAGTCAATACCGGATTTTCACCGGTTACAGTTTCGGCCACCGTCTGTGCAGCAGCCAGCAAAGTCAATGTTACCATAATTAATGAAGGCATTTTTTATATTCTTCAATCGTTTTCTTTAATCCTAAATACAGTGCGTCGCATATCAGTGCATGACCGATTGACACTTCGTCTACCCACGGGATATTGTCGTGGAAATACTTCAAATTCGCCAAACTCAAGTCATGTCCGGCGTTCAGCCCCATCCCCAACTTGCGAACCACTTTGGCAGCTTCTACAAACGGAGCCACTGCTGCTTCGGGATTCTTCGGATAAAGCGAAGCATAAGGTTCTGTGTACAACTCTACCCGGTCGGCTCCGGCTTTGGCGGCATATTCTATCATCGGGATATCCGTTCCTACAAAAATAGAAGTACGGATACCTGCCTCATCAAACACATCCATCAGTTCTGTAAGGAAGGCGAGATTCGTCTTGGTATCCCAACCTGCGTTTGATGTGATTTGGTCGGGAGCATCGGGTACCAGCGTAACCTGATGTGGCTTTACTTTCAAGACCAAATCAACAAACTCTTTCGAAGGATAGCCCTCGATGTTGAACTCTGTTTTCACCAGCGGGCGAAGCGTATATACATCGGCATAGCGAATGTGTCGCTCGTCGGGACGCGGATGAACCGTAATTCCCTCGGCACCATAAGCCTCGCAATCAACCGCTACCTGTGCCACGTTGGGATTATTTCCGCCACGCGCGTTGCGCAGGGTAGCCACCTTGTTTATATTAACACTTAATTTAGTCATATCGTTTATTTGTTTTTTCGTATATTTGCATCAACAACGTGCAAAGTTAGCAGGATTTACGAGAAATTTGTAACAATAATCCTGAAAAAGATTGATAAAAAAGCTATAAAGTCTATGCAACAGAGAATGAAATTTGCCCTTTTCGGAAATACTTACCAAGCACACAAGTCGGCGCATGTGGCTCACTTATTGGATATTTTACGAAAAAAAGAAGCACAAATCTGCATCAGTAGCGAGTTTTACGATTTCTTACACCACCATACGAATACTAACTTAACAGGACTTGAAGTATTTGAAGGGAATAACTTTACAGCCGACATGGCGCTGAGCATAGGAGGCGACGGCACTTTTCTGAAAGCTGCCAGCCGGGTAGGAGATAAAGAAATTCCGATATTGGGCATCAATACAGGCAGGCTGGGGTTTCTTGCCGACATATCGCCCGACCAAATGGAGGAGACTTTCGAAGAAATCCACCGTGGAATGTATCTTGCCGAACCCCGCCGCGTGTTGAAACTCACCTCTCACGGACAGGTTCTGAAAGGATATCCTTACGGACTGAACGAAATAGCCATTCTGAAGCGAGACAGTTCTTCGATGATAACCATCGAAGTATTGGTTAACGGCGAACCGCTGAACACTTACCGGGCAGACGGACTGATTATCGCCACACCTACCGGCTCTACGGGATATTCGCTCAGTGTGGGCGGCCCCATCTTGGTTCCTCAAAGCGGAACCATCAGCCTGACAGCCGTTGCTGCCCACAGCCTCAACATACGCCCGATAGTAATCCGCGACGATTGGGAAATCACACTTAACGTAGAAAGCCGCAGCCATAATTTCCTCGTGGCAGTAGACGGACGCAGCGAAAGTTGTCGCGAAGGTACGCAACTAACCATCCGCCGCGCCGATTATCATGTACGCATCGTGAAACGTTGCCACCATTCGTTCTTCAACACCCTGCGCGAAAAGATGATGTGGGGAATGGATAACCGCATCTGATTCCCCACTGTTTCTGTTTCCCCGAAGGGTCAGAAGGCAGGCAAAGTAACTTTAAACAGCTCGCTGGGGCGGTGTTCGGTCCGAATTACTTGGAGCATACGGCGAACCACCGACGGATGTTGTGCAGCCACATCATGGTCTTCGTGAATGTCTTCTTTCAAATTATACAACGAAGGAGTGCCTTTCTTCACCAACAACTTCCAATCGCCCATGCGCACCGCTATCTGGTCGGTTTCATGAAACTCCCAATACAGATACTCATGCTTTTTCTGCTTATCGTCGTTTCCTAACAAGGTCGGAGCAAAAGAAATACCATCAAAACCTCCTTTGTATGCTGCGGGAAAACCTTCGTCGCCTATCAGCTCGCAAAACGTAGGCATTATATCATAAAAAGCCAACTGCAAATCGTTCGTGCTTCCACGCTTCACATGTCCCGGCCAGCGCACGATAAACGGAACACGGATACCGCCTTCGGTACATTGGCGTTTCAGTCCTCTCAACTTCCCGTCGCGTCCGAAGAATGCCGGGTCTGCGCCTCCTTCTTCATGCGGACCGTTATCGCTGCTGAAAAATACAATCGTATTCTCATCCAGCCCTTTTTCTTTCAGCTTATCAAAGATTTCTCCCACGTAAGCATCCAAGCGGGTAATCATGGCAGCAAACTGAGCGTGGGTATGCGTTACGGGATTATAGCGCGAGCCTTCCGAACCTCCCCATGTTTTGTCTTCGAAAAAGCGTTTCTTGTAACCATTCAGAATCGAATCATTCGGCTGAGCCAGTTCGGCGTGAGGAAGCGTATAGGTAAAAATGCCGCAAAACGGTTGCTCGCCCGTCTGGGCGTCCAGCCATTTCAAAGCCTCTTGGTGAATCAGGTCTGCCGAATACTGGGGACGCTTGAAATAATCATCGCCATACATCGGATACTTGATATTTTCTTCCAACACCACGCGCCTAACCTCTTTATCGCCTTTCGAACGGCTATACCGGTTCAGGAAATTCGGATAATACAAGTGGGCTTGAAACTGACAGATATATCCGTAATATTCATCCACTCCCCGCTTGTCAGGAGTAGACCACGAGCCTTCGTAACCTCCCGCCCATTTACCAAACATACCGGTCGTATACCCGTTACGCTTCATCACTTCGGGCAATATCACGTGGGCCGAATCGTAAGGTTCTTGTCCCACCACTGCAAAATCCGGATTCTCGCCATACATCACTTTATCCGCCTGCGTCCAATATTCCTTATTTCCGCGGACATGAGTATGCCCGCTGTGCTGCCCCGTCATCAGCGTAGCACGCGAAGGAGCACTCACCGGACTGCCGGCGTATGCCTGCGTAAAGCGCATCCCTTCTGACGCCATGCGGTCGATATTCGGAGTCTCGATCAGCCGCTGGCCGTAACAGCCCAAATCGCCATACCCCATGTCGTCACACAATATAAATATAATATTAGGAGTCTGCCGTTGTTGTGAGAAAATTCCCGTAGCAGTAGCCATAAATGCAGATAAAATCAATGCTTCTTTTTTCATAGTAACTCATGTAAATTAAAGTAAGGCTCAAAGATAACAAAAATCAAGAAATAAACACCCTCTCACGAAAGAGATTTTTACAACTGCAAACCGTCAAAAAATTCATCCCGACAAACCAAGTAACGCAAGCCGATAAGTCATCCGGTCTTTCGGGATGAGTTGATGAACACATGCGGAAGCGTTTTGCCCTGCCATAAAAACGAATCTTTACGGGTAGCAATTATTTCCGAACCCATAGAACGCATCACACAACACATTATTTCTCAAGCGCTGCAGAGCGCTGTGTTTCAAAAAATATTTATCCCATTATTTTGCAATACATTATATTATTTATATCTTTGCGTCCGAAATGGATGAAAGGTGGAGGGGCGGTCAAGCTCCTTTTTTTATTCTTAATAGTTTATACATGATAGATAAAAACATTGTAACCCGGATAGTAGAAGAATGGCTGGAAGATAAAGATTATTTTCTGGTAGACGTAACCGTTAATCCGGATGACAAAATCGTAGTGGAAATCGACCATGCCGAAGGAGTATGGATTGACGATTGTGTGGAACTGAGCCGTTACATCGAATCGAAACTGAACCGCGAAGAAGAGGATTACGAGCTGGAAGTAGGCTCGGCAGGTATCGGACAACCGTTTAAGGTTTTGAAGCAGTACCAGATTCACATCGGAAAAGACGTGGAAGTATTGGCTAAAGACGGTAAAAAGTATACCGGCGTACTGGCGGATGCCAACGAGGAAAACTTTACGATAACCATCGAGGTTAAAGTGAAACCGGAGGGAGCGAAACGCCCGAAATTGGTAGAACAGAACCTGACATTTACTTACGAGGAAATAAAATATACCAAATACTTAATTAGCTTTAAATAATCATGGCGAAGAAAGAAGAAACAGTCAGCTTGATTGACACATTCTCGGAATTTAAAGAACTAAAGAATATCGACCGCACCACAATGGTGAGCGTGTTGGAAGAATCGTTCCGTAGCGTTATTGCAAAAATGTTTGGTACGGACGAGAATTACGACGTTATCGTAAACCCCGACAAAGGAGACTTCGAAATATGGCGTAACCGCGAGGTGGTGGCAGACGATGAGCTGACCAATCCCAACATGCAGATTTCGCTGACGGAAGCCCGCAAAATAGACACATCGTACGAAATCGGCGAAGAGGTTACCGACGAGGTTATCTTTGAAAAGTTCGGACGCCGTGCCATCCTGAACCTGCGCCAGACGTTGGCTTCGAAAATACTGGAACTGGAAAAAGACAGTTTATATAATAAATATATAGATAAGGTGGGAACAATCATCAGCGCCGAAGTATACCAGACGTGGAAAAAAGAAATCCTTTTGCTGGACGACGAAGGCAATGAGTTGCTGCTGCCCAAAACGGAACAGATTCCGAGCGACTTTTACCGCAAGGGAGAAACGGTGCGCGCTGTCGTAGCACGTGTTGACAACAAAAATAACAACCCGAAGATTATTTTGAGCCGCACCTCGCCCGTGTTCTTGCAGCGTCTGTTCGAACAGGAAGTACCGGAAATCAACGACGGACTGATTACTATCAAACGCATCGCCCGCATCCCCGGCGAACGCGCAAAGATTGCCGTCGAATCATACGACGAACGTATCGACCCGGTAGGTGCATGTGTGGGTGTAAAAGGCTCGCGTATTCACGGAATCGTACGCGAACTTCGTAACGAAAATATTGATGTAATCAACTACACGTCAAACATCCAACTGTTTATCCAGCGTGCCTTGAGTCCTGCTAAGATTTCTTCTATCGTAATGCACGAAGAAGACAGAAAAGCAGAAGTCTACCTGAAACCCGAAGAGGTTTCGCTGGCTATCGGTAAAGGCGGGTTGAACATCAAACTGGCAAGTATGCTTACCGAATATACCATCGATGTATATCGTGAACTGAACGAAGATGCAACCGACGAAGATATCTATTTGGACGAATTTAAAGACGAAATCGACGAATGGGTTATCAACGCCATCAAGAGTATCGGCATTGATACTGCCAAAGGCGTACTGAACGCTCCGCGTGAAATGTTGGTTGAAAAAGCAGACTTGGAAGAAAATACGGTAGACGACGTATTGAGAATTTTGAAAGCCGAATTCGAAGAATAATCTGTTTGTTCTTCTCCGACTTTTAAAATTTTCATTTTTCAATTTTTCAATTTAACAAAGCGTATGACGATTAGATTAAATAAAGTAACAAGAGACTTAAATGTAGGGATTACTACGGTAGTAGATTTTTTGCAGAAAAAAGGCTACACCATTGAGGCGAATCCCAATACCAAGATTACAGACGAACAGTATGCTGCGCTCGTAAAAGAGTTCAGCAAAGACAAGGATTTGAAAATAAAGTCGGAGAAGATTTTTCAAGAACGGCAAAACAAAGACCGCAATAAAGCCTCCGTGTCTATCGAAGATTTACATCCGGAAATGAAAAAGCCGGAGGTAATAGAAACCGTCGTGCCCGAAGAGGTGCGTCCTAAATTCAAACAGGTAGGCAAGATAGACTTGGATAATCTTAACAAAAAGAACAAAGCGGAAACTACCGAACCGAAAGATACTGAAATTGCGGCCGAACCTCAAAAAGAAGAAACTGCGCCCACACCGGCAGCAGTGGAAGAAGTACCCGCAGCACAACCGGAAAACAATAACACTGAAGAACAGATACCGACGAAAACAGAAACGGAAGAATTGAAATCAAAGCCGATGGAAGAAGAAAAGAAAGAAACACCTCAACAAGAAGCCCAACCGACTTCTGAGAAACAGGAAGAAGAGATTTTTAAAATCCGACCGACTGAGTTTAAATCTAAAATCAATGTAGTAGGGCAAATTGACCTTGCAGCATTGAACCAGTCTACCCGTCCGAAGAAAAAATCAAAAGAAGAAAAGCGGAAAGAACGCGAAGAGAAAGACAAATTGCGCCAAGAACAGCGCAAGCAAATGAAAGATGCCATCATCAAGGAAATACGTAAAACGGACGAAAAAGCCGACAAGGCAAATGCTGACGATGCAACTAACAAAAAGAAAAAACGTAACCGCATTAACAAAGAACGGATTGATATAAACAATCCGGTTAATGCTTCGGGAAACGGTGCTTCGTCACGCTCAGAAAAATCGAACAAAGGCTCGCAGCAACAAGGAGGCGGAAAACATGGCAAAGACCGTTTCAAGAAGCCGATTATCAAACAGGAAGTGAGCGATGAAGACGTTGCCAAGCAGGTAAAAGAGACATTGGCCCGCCTGACAAACAAAGGAAAGAACAAAGCTGCCAAATACCGTAAAGAAAAACGTGAAAATATCCAGAACCGCCAAATGGAACAGGAGGAACTGGAACAGGAAGAAAGCAAGGTATTGAAACTTACCGAGTTTGTAACGGCAAACGAACTGGCAAGCATGATGAATATTCCTGTTACGCAAGTTATCTCTACGTGTATGAGCGTGGGTATCATGGTGTCTATCAACCAGCGTTTGGATGCAGAAGCTATTAACTTGGTTGCGGAAGAATTTGGTTACAAAACAGAATATGTAAGTGCCGAAGTGGCTCAGGCAATAGAGGAAGAAGAAGATGCCGAGGAAGATTTGCAACCTCGCGCTCCGATTGTTACCGTAATGGGTCACGTTGACCACGGTAAGACGTCTTTGCTTGATTATATCCGCAAGGCAAATGTAATCGCCGGTGAAGCCGGTGGTATCACACAGCACATCGGAGCTTATAACGTCAAGCTGGAAGACGGACGCCGCATCACATTCCTCGATACACCGGGACATGAAGCATTTACAGCCATGCGTGCGCGTGGTGCAAAGGTTACCGACGTGGTTATTATCATTGTGGCAGCCGACGATAATGTCATGCCGCAAACCAAAGAAGCTATCAACCATGCAATGGCAGCCGGAGTACCTATCGTATTTGCCATCAATAAAATAGATAAACCGAATGCCAACCCGGACAAGATAAAAGAAGAATTGGCTTCGATGAACTTCCTCGTAGAAGAATGGGGAGGTAAATATCAGTCGCAAGATATTTCGGCTAAAAAAGGTATCGGTGTACAGGAGTTGTTGGAAAAAGTATTGCTTGAAGCTGAAATGCTTGACTTGAAAGCCAATCCGAACCGCAAAGCAACCGGATCTATCATCGAATCGTCACTGGATAAGGGACGTGGTTATGTGGCTACGGTATTGATTTCGAACGGTACGTTACACGTGGGCGACATCGTGCTTGCAGGTACTTCGTACGGAAAGGTGAAGGCGATGTTCAACGAGCGTAATCAGCGGTTGAAAGAAGCCGGTCCGTCAGAACCGGTATTAATCCTCGGATTGAACGGTGCTCCGGCAGCAGGCGACACATTCCATGTATTCGACACCGACCAAGAAGCCCGCGAAATAGCCAACAAGCGCGAACAGTTACAGCGCGAACAAGGACTGCGTACCCAGAAGATGCTTACGCTGGATGAAGTGGGTCGCCGCTTGGCATTGGGAGATTTCCACGAACTGAACGTCATTGTAAAAGGCGACGTAGACGGCTCGGTAGAAGCATTGAGCGACTCGCTGATTAAACTTTCTACCGAACAAATTCAGGTAAACGTTATCCACAAAGGCGTAGGTCAAATCTCCGAATCGGATGTGTCTTTGGCAGCCGCTTCAGATGCTATCATCGTAGGTTTCCAAGTCCGTCCGTCAAACAATGCTGCCAAACTGGCTGAGCAAGAAGGTGTGGATATCCGTAAGTATTCTATTATTTACGATGCCATCGAAGAAGTAAAATCGGCAATGGAAGGTATGTTGGCTCCTACGCTGAAAGAGCAAGTTACAGCTACACTTGAAGTGCGCGAAGTGTTCAACATCAGCAAAGTGGGTATGGTTGCCGGTGCAATGGTGAAAACAGGTAAGGTAAAACGCAGCGACAAGGCTCGTCTTATCCGCGACGGTATCGTAGTATTTACCGGAAATATCAATGCACTGAAACGCTTCAAAGACGATGTAAAAGAGGTTGGAGCGAACTTCGAATGCGGTATCAGTTTAACGGCTTGCAATGACTTGAAGGTAGGCGATGTTATTGAAACTTACGAAGAAATAGAAGTAAAACAAAGTTTATAATATAGTTGGAAGTTGGGAACTGAATGTTGTCAATGAATGGGGTTTCACATACCGTTCATTGACGGCTTTCGATTCTCAACTTTCAATTTCCTGAATATGGAAACGCTTGACTGGATAATAATAGCTGTGATTGCCATCGGAGCCATTTTGGGTTTCATGAAAGGTTTCCTCAATCAATTGGCATCCATAGTCGGGCTAATCGCCGGACTTTTGGTAGCACGTGCCTTATTCGTTTCTGTGGGCAAACGGTTAGCAGCAGAAATGGGGGCTTCTGTCACTTTTTCTCAAATTTTGGCCTTCGTCATCATTTGGATGCTTGTCCCGATTGGTTTATGCATCATTGCAGGTATGCTAACCAAAGCGCTTGATGTCATCCGTTTGGGTTTTGTCAACCGCTGGTTAGGAGCCGGATTGGGAGTCATTAAGTACGGCTTGTTAGCAAGTATCGTTATCTATTTCATCGAATATGTAGATACGGAAAATACCTTAATTCAACCAACAAAAAAGCAAGCGTCGGTGTTATATTATCCTATGAAAAGATTTTCTGGAATTTTTATTCCCGTCGTAAAAGACGTTACTCAACACTTAATAAATACTGATTATGCAAGAACCCAATAAATATGTAAAAGAACTGACGCAAGAGAAGTACAAGTATGGCTTCACGACTGATGTTCATACAGATATTATTGAAAAAGGACTGAACGAAGATGTGGTTCGACTGATTTCTGCCAAGAAAGGCGAACCGGAATGGCTGTTGGAGTTCCGCCTGAAAGCATATCGCCATTGGCTGACAATGGAAATGCCTACATGGGCACATCTGAACATTCCTGAAATTGATTATCAGGCCATCTCTTATTATGCCGATCCGACCAAAAAGAAAGAAGGTCCGAAAAGCATGGATGAGGTAGACCCTGAATTAATCAAAACATTCAATAAGTTAGGTATCCCTCTGGAGGAACAAATGGCTTTGAGCGGTATGGCGGTAGATGCCGTCATGGACTCGGTTTCCGTAAAGACAACCTTTAAGGAGACATTAATGGAAAAAGGTATCATCTTTTGTTCCATCAGCGAGGCTGTACGCGAACATCCTGATTTGGTGAAGAAATATTTAGGCTCGGTAGTGGGTTATCGCGATAACTTCTTTGCCGCACTTAACTCTGCCGTATTCAGCGACGGTTCGTTCGTTTATATCCCGAAAGGAGTCCGTTGTCCGATGGAGCTTTCTACTTACTTCCGTATCAATGCAGCCAACACCGGACAGTTCGAACGCACACTTATCGTTGCCGACGACGACAGTTATGTATCGTATCTCGAAGGATGTACGGCTCCGATGCGCGATGAAAACCAGTTACATGCTGCCATTGTAGAAATCGTGGTGCTTAACCGTGCAGAAGTAAAGTATTCTACCGTGCAGAACTGGTATCCGGGCGATGCCGAAGGTAAAGGCGGTGTATATAATTTTGTTACCAAACGTGGTAACTGTAAAGGCGTAGACAGCAAATTATCGTGGACACAGGTTGAAACCGGTTCTGCCATCACATGGAAATATCCGAGCTGTATCTTGAGTGGAGACAATTCCACGGCTGAGTTTTATTCGGTTGCCGTAACCAACAACTTCCAGCAGGCAGATACGGGTACGAAGATGATTCATCTGGGCAAAAATACGCGCTCTACCATCGTAAGTAAAGGTATCAGTGCCGGACGGAGCCAGAACTCTTACCGCGGATTGGTTCGAGTGGCAGAAAAAGCCGACAATGCACGCAATTTCAGCCAGTGCGACTCGCTCTTGTTGGGAAGCCATTGCGGAGCACATACATTCCCTTACATGGATATCCACAACGAAACTGCCGTAGTAGAGCATGAAGCTACTACTTCTAAGATATCAGAAGACCAAGTGTTTTATTGCAACCAGCGAGGCATTTCTACCGAAGATGCCGTAGGGTTGATTGTGAACGGTTATGCCAAAGAGGTACTCAACAAACTACCGATGGAGTTTGCCGTAGAAGCTCAGAAGTTGCTCAGCATTTCTTTGGAAGGAAGCGTAGGATAAAATATTTAATTGATTTGTTATGTTAGAAATAAAAGACTTACATGCCAGCATCAATGGCAAAGAGATATTGAAAGGCATCAACCTTACCGTAAAATCGGGCGAAGTACATGCCATCATGGGACCGAACGGTTCCGGTAAAAGTACATTAAGCAATGTATTGGTAGGACACCCTTCTTACGAAGTGACTAAAGGTTCGGTTACATTCGACGGGAAAGATCTCCTGTCGCTCTCGGCGGAAGACCGCAGCCGTGAGGGGTTGTTTCTTTCGTTCCAATATCCGGTAGAGATTCCGGGCGTAAGCATGGTGAACTTCATGCGTGCGGCAGTGAACGAACACCGCAAATACAAGGGACTACCTGCCCTCACCGCCAGCGAGTTTTTGAAACTGATGCGCCAGAAGCGCGAAATCGTGGAACTGGACAGCAAACTGGCTAACCGTTCGGTAAACGAGGGGTTCTCCGGCGGAGAGAAAAAACGGAATGAAATCTTTCAGATGGCAATGCTCGAACCGAAGTTGAGTATCCTCGATGAGACTGACTCCGGACTGGATATTGATGCGCTCCGCATCGTGGCTGAGGGAGTAAACAAACTGAAAACGCCGGAAACGAGCTGCATCGTTATTACGCACTACCAGCGACTGCTCGATTACATCAAACCGGATGTCGTACACGTGCTTTATAAAGGACGAATCGTAAAGACTGCCGGACCGGAATTGGCGCTGGAGTTGGAAGAAAAGGGTTACGACTGGATTAAGAAAGAACTGGGAGAGATTTAACAATGAAAGCAGAACAACAATATATCGACCTTTTTACGCAATGTGAAGCCATGATTTGCCGACACAGTGCCGAGGCTTTGAATGCCCCGCGCGCCACGGCTTTTGCCGATTTTGAGCGGTTGGGCTTCCCTACACGTAAGCAGGAAAAGTATAAATACACGGATGTCGACAAATATTTCGCTCCGGATTATGGGTTAAACCTCAACCGGCTGACTTTCCCGGTTAATCCCTACGAGGTATTTAAGTGTGATGTGCCTAACATGAGTACCTCGCTTTACTTCGTGGTGAACGATTCGTTTTACAAGCAGGTGCAGCCCACCGGACAGTTGCCCGAAGGGATTATCTTCGGCAGCCTGAAGGATATGGCGGAACAGCATCCCGAACTGGTGAAACGGTATTATGGCAAACTGGCGGATACGTCGAAAGATGCAATAACGGCATTTAACACCATGTTCGCGCAAGACGGCGTACTGATGTATATTCCCAAAGGCGCGGTAATGGACAAGCCTATTCAGTTGGTAAACATTCTGCGCGCGGATGTCAATTCGATGGTAAACCGCCGCATCTTGGTTATAGTGGAGGATGATGCGCAAGCCAAACTGCTGATTTGCGACCATGCTATGGATGAGGTGAACTTCCTTTCCACACAAGTAATCGAGGTGTTTGTTGGCAACAATGCTTCGTTCGACCTTTACGAACTGGAGGAGACGCATAACAGCACCGTACGCTTCAGTAATTTGTACGTCGACCAGCAGGCAGACAGCAATGTGCTGCTGAACGGTATTACGCTTCATAACGGAACTACCCGCAACACTACGGAAGTAACGTTATCGGGCAGAGGTGCCGAACTGAACCTGTGCGGCATGGCGATTGCCGACAAGAACGAACAGGTGGATAACCATACGTTCATCGACCATAAAGTAGCCGACTGTACGAGCAACGAATTGTTTAAATACGTGTTAGACGACCAAGCCGTGGGAGCTTTTGCCGGAAAGATACTGGTACGCGAGGGTGCGCAACATACTTCGGCGCAGCAAACCAACCGCAACATTTGCGCTACGCGCGAAGCACGTATGTACACGCAGCCTCAACTTGAGATTTATGCCGACGACGTGAAATGTTCGCACGGGGCTACCGTAGGACAGTTAGACGACGCAGCACTGTTTTACATGCGTCAGCGCGGCATCAGTCTCAAAGAAGCCCGTCTGCTGCTGATGTTTGCTTTCGTCAACGAAGTTATCGACAACATCCGCATGGATGCGCTCAAAGACCGTCTGCACCTGTTGGTTGAAAAACGTTTCCGAGGCGAACTGAACAAGTGTCAGGGATGCGCCATCTGCAAATAATTACCATGAACAGTATGTACGATATCAATAAGATAAGAGAAGACTTCCCGATACTGTCGCGCACGGTTTACGGCAAGCCGCTGATTTATTTAGACAATGGTGCCACAACCCAAAAACCGCGCTGTGTGGTAGAGGCTATTACCGATGAATATTATTCGGTAAACGCCAACGTACATCGCGGTGTACACTTCTTGTCACAACAGGCTACCAACCTCCACGAAGCTTCGCGCGAAACCGTACGGCAGTTTATCAATGCCCGCTCCACGGCAGAAATTGTCTTTACGAGGGGAACAACCGAAAGTATCAACCTCGTGGCATCTACGTTTGCCGACAGCCAAATGAAAGCCGGCGACGAGGTGATTGTATCGGCTATGGAGCATCACAGCAACATTGTGTCGTGGCAGCTTCAGGCGGCACGTAAGGGCATCGTGCTGCACGTAATCCCGATAAACGACCGTGGCGAACTCTTGCTCGACGAATACGAAAAGCTGTTTTCCGAGCGTACGAAGCTGGTTTCCGTCACCCACGTTTCAAACGTATTGGGTACGGTAAATCCGGTTAAAGACATCATCGCCACGGCTCATGCCCACGGTGTGCCGGTACTGATTGACGGAGCGCAAAGCATTCCGCATATAAAAGTTGATGTGCAGGATTTGGATGCCGACTTTTATGTATTCAGCGGACACAAGATTTACGGACCTACAGGCGTGGGCGTGCTTTACGGCAAAGAAGAATGGCTCGACCGTCTTCCTCCTTATCAGGGAGGCGGGGAAATGATTAAGAACGTAAGTTTCGAGAAAACCACATTCAACGAACTTCCTTTCAAGTTTGAAGCGGGAACTCCTGACTACATCGGCACTACCGCGCTGGCTAAAGCGCTCGATTACGTCTCTGCTCTCGGCATCGATGCCATCGCCCGACACGAGCATGAACTCACCACGTATGCCCTCGCCCGACTGAAAGCCATCCCCGGAATGCGCATTTTCGGCGAAGCGGCAGAACGCGGGGCAGTCATCTCGTTCCTTGTAGGAAACATTCATCCTTTCGATATGGGGACGCTGCTCGACCGCTTGGGTATTGCCGTCCGTACAGGCCATCACTGCGCCGAACCGCTGATGCACCGCATGGGCATCGAGGGAACGGTACGGGCTTCGTTCGGACTTTACAACACGAAAGAAGAAGTCGACGCACTGGCTGCGGGTATTGAGCGCGTGAGCCGGATGTTTGCATAAACAAGCTCTAACAGCCGATTTGCAAAAACATATTTTATCTGTCATGGCTTGCAGGAATTGGATTTATCCTCCCTGCAGGCCATATTTTTTATGAACAGGCTCTAAACCCCTAACACAATATTCGCATCGATGTTCAGTTTTTGGCTTATCGTGCGTGCCACTTTCAACGTAGGCTCACACTTACCCGAAATATAATCACTTAAACGTGAAGAACTCACCCCGATTAATTTTGCCAATGCCTTTTGGTTAAGACCCATCTCATACATCCGGAGCTTGAGCACATCGACAAGCGTCGGCTTCCCCAAAGCGAAATGTGCTTCCGAGTAATCGGCTACAAGGTTAGAAAGCAATTCCAACTCAATGCTGTTCGGGTCATCAAGAGGCGTTTCATCCGTCACAGCCGGGAGCAACTCCTCCACTCTTTTCACAGCCCATTCATACTGAGCTTTTGTTTCTATCTTGGTCATAAGTTTAAATTTTAGAGCAATCTGCTATTTTATCATATTCCGCATGAGTGCCAATGAAGCGGACATAAACGAATTGTATTGTAAATTTTATCACTACAACAAGCCTGTAGTTATTCCCTCTGATATTGAACACATAATGCTGGTTGCCTACATTGTCCACACTGTTAAAAGTTCTCTTTACATCGGCAAAGCATGTCCATTTGCTATTCTTCACAACGGTAGTCCACTCTTGCAGTGCTACCTTGACGTCCGGATGTGCTTCTGCATATTCTTTTAATGCCTGTTCTGTAAATATTCTCATTGGTCACTCAGTTATCATGCTACAAAGATGAACATAAAATTCTGTTTTTCAAAATAAAATCCCATTATTTATAACTATTCAACAAACGATGGAGAACGCCATCTCATACGCACAACCCTCAAAACACATGCGGTAGAACCACCCGGTTCTTGCGGAAGAACTTGCCTGCGCTACCGCATAGACTGACCAACGCTTCCCATAGCGTTTTGGCGCACCAATGGGCATACACATCACCCTTTCAGGTTACATGTAAAAATCGAAATACGGAGAATGTACAAAAAAACAATAAAATTTGTACGAATATACAATACGGTATGAAAAATCATCCGCTATTTTTGTAACGTTGTTATAACAAATCTTTATTCTGGTTAACGGTTAGCTTACACGATAACACTTAAACAGGGTAGTAGAGAAACAGATTGGAATCTAAGGTTACAATTCACACGTGTAAAAAGCTATTTTGACTATGGAAAACAAAAGATGCAAATTCCATTGAAAATAGCGAGTGGAACATTCCACTATAATAGTAAGAAGGACAAAGATTATTGTTTAATTAAATTAAAGTATCAATGAGAAAAAATTTTCAATTGAGAAACGCATTAATGCTCATGGGATTGGCATCAATGCCTCTTTGGTTTGCTTCATGTTCGGATGAAGAAAACATTCCTGCACCGGGTACAGACGAACCGACTAATCCGGAAATCGAAGCTGCTTTTGACTTTAAGATGACAACTGACCTTCCGGTGAAAATTGATTATCCGTCATTCGCCCAAGTCAGCGTGTACGACCAATTGCCAAGCGAAGGAAATAGCGCACGCTTATTGTTCCGTTCATTTACCGGCGCTAACGGTAAGTTGCAAACTGTCAGCACGTTCCCTTCCGCATACATCGGAAAGACTGTATATGTACTGTCAACAGGTATCGACTGCCCGCTTTGGCAAGAAGCAACGCTTACTGAAAACGGACTGGAACTGAAAGCTGAAAGTTCTCGCGTAGGAGTACCGACAAACTCTCCTTTCACACCAGAAGAAATGACTGAAATCCGTAGCGGTGTATTACAAGCACTTCCGGAAGATGAAGATAATCGGGAACAATTTGAGAAATATACACACGGTATCAACCTTGATACACGCTTAAAAACCGATGATAATTATCCGACAGCCAATGTAAGTGTAACATTTGTTGACGCAGTGGGTCACAATTATAATACATTATATTATTACACATATAAAGCTGGAGAAGAATCTACAATTACAGAAACATGGATTCGCCACAACATCATTAATGATGATCATAAGTTGTTTGGCCCTGTATCTACAGATCCGAATGCAAGTAGTGCAAACGACCCGAACCGATACAGAAATAACACAATGATTTTAAGCGATGTGAATGGCGCCATTAAATTCACTGACGAAGATCGTATCGGTTTTGTTCTTCAAAGTAGAAGCGGTAACACGACCAAATACTATTATACAAGTCAGGTTCCTGAAGAAGGTCAAGTTGGTCAGTGTGCTACTTTCGTTTATAGAAGCAAAGGTCTTGTGTACACATTCGAAGATCAGGATGCCTCTACTTGGGAAGAAGATGGACATTTTGTTCCGTATCCACCATTTTGGGTAACAGAAGGAAATTGGGAGTATAATGTAAGCGACTTCAACGATTTCACTTTCATTGTGACAACCAATCCGCAAGAGGCCATTGATGATGAAGAATTCCCTGACCTGCCTACACCTCCTTACTACTTAGAAAATATAGGAGCTCCCCAGTATGGAACCGTATTATTTGAAGATAACTATCCCGATGCAGGAGACTACGATATGAATGACTTTGTAGCTACTTATGCATTAAGACAAATTACTTATATCCACTTTGATCCGGAATCAGGTATATCTACACCTCCTAACTACTTAGGTGCAGTAGATTACTATTTTGTTCCGAAATGGGACGGCGCATGGTATGGTTGTTCATTTAATTTCATGCTGGACGATATACACGAAAATCCGATTCATATCTATGATTTGGCTGCTAACCAAACAATGGGAGCATTGGATGTAGAACCTATCCAAGGTAGAATAGACTTAGGCTTTACATCAGCAGAAACTGGAGAAGGTGATGACAAAGATTGCGAACCGACAGGAACAGAATACGTAGCAGAAGATTATACGTTTGACAGAATATTCAATCCGTTCATCACAACTACTAATAATGGATACGAAATCCACTTACCGGGATATAAAGCATCTGCAAGTGCCAACCTGGAAGGTCTGACCGATTGGCAAAAGGCTTACAAGTTGGAAGACGGCCAACACCCGTATGCAGCTAACATCCCGACGCAGAATTACCTGATTGTAACCGAGCAAATGACAATTGATCAATTCTATCCCGATTTCACAAAATGGGTAGAAAGCAACAAAACAACGAACAAAGACTGGTATGAACATCCGGCTCAATAAGACAGTTAAAACAGTTTTAATTAAACATTTTTTTGAATAGCAAGTAAAGAGAAGAGTTGTTCCGGTTCGTATTCGGAATGACTCTTCTTTTACCTATATATAAACGGCAAGCCCCAAACACTTTACCGCCATGATTCCTAAAATTATCCATTACTGCTGGTTCGGCAAAGCTCCGCTTCCCAAACTAACCAAACAGTGCATCCGTTCGTGGAAGAAACATTGCCCCGACTTCGAGATAAAAGAATGGAACGAAACCAACTCTCCGCTCCATCTTTTCCCCTTTGCCCAACAAGCATTGGAAGAAAAAAAGTGGGCCTTCGTTGCCGACGTAATCCGCCTTTACGCCTTGTACACCGAAGGAGGCATTTATTTGGATACCGATGTGGAGTTGCTAAAACCATTAACCCCGTTTTTACATCATCAGGCATTTATTGGGTATGAAAAGGGATATGAAAAATATGGCAAATGGACTATTTTAACAGCGCTGATAGGCTCGGAGGCACACGGTGAATGGATAACTTCTTGGCTGAAAATGTATGAAAACAAAACATTCTCAGCCGAACAAATAAGAGATTTCATCAACAGTACCCTCATAGCAGATGACATCAGAAAGAAAGGCTTCCGGCTCGACGGTTCTCTCACATCACTACCGGGCTTGACAATCTATCCCACAGATTACTTCAGCCCAATGGACTATAACACACATATCATAACGCTCACCCCAAACACTGTCGCCATCCATTATTTCTCATACACGTGGATGGAGGCAAGCAACACTTGGCAGTATCGGCTGAGAAAACTGTTAATCGACTTGTTAGGTGAAAAAGCATTCAGAAAGTTAGTGAATGGGGTGCGGAAGTATTTAAGAATTAAGAAGTAAAAATTTAAATACTCCCATAAAAACAAAAGAGACCATCTCCCTATTCGGAAACGGTCTCTTACTTTTTATTACATTATATCAACTTTTCATTTATATTCCTGCCAACTCTTAATCTGGATATCTTCCTGACTCATCTGACAGAAAGCTTCGATGAAGGCTTTTGCCAAACGGGCATTGGTTATCAGCGGAATGTTGTGGTCGATGGCACCGCGACGAATGCGATAACCGTTGGTCAATTCGCGCTTGGTATGATTTTTCGGGATGTTTACTATCAGGTCGAACTTATGACCGGCTATCATTTTCATTACATTGTTTTCGGCGTGCGGACGTTCATCGGGCCAGAATACCGGTGTGGTAGGAATGCCGTGCGAGTTAAGGAATGCGGCTGTTCCCGCCGTAGCGTAAAGCGTATATCCTTTTTGACTCAGCATGTGGCTGGCATCGAGTAAGTCGACTTTCGATTTCGTTGCACCTGAAGAGAACAATACTGATTTTTGAGGTATCTTGTAACCGGTAGCAATCATCGCATTCAGCAGGGCTTCGTTGAAGTCATCACCCAGACAGCCTACTTCACCGGTCGATGACATGTCGACACCCAGTACCGGGTCGGCATTCTGTAAGCGGGCGAACGAGAACTGTGAGGCTTTTACGCCGATGCGGTCAATATCGAAGGCTGATTTGTCGGGCTTAGCATACGGAGCGTCGAGCATGATACGGGTAGCCGTTTCTATGAAATTGCGTTTCAATACCTTCGATACGAAGGGGAAGCTGCGCGAAGCACGGAGGTTACATTCGATTACCTTCACTTCGTTCTTCTTGGCAAGGAACTGGATGTTAAACGGACCGGAGATGTTCAGTTCCTTAGCTATGCGGCGACTGATGCGCTTGATTTCGCGGGCGGTAGAGAAATAAATCTTCTGTGCCGGGAATACAAGGGTTGCATCGCCCGAATGTACGCCGGCGTATTCGATGTGTTCGGAGATGGCGTATTCCACTACCTCACCGTTTTGTGCCACAGCGTCGAACTCTATTTCTTTTGTCTCCTGCATGAACTGCGATACCACTACCGGATATTCCTTCGATACTTCGCTCGCCATCTGCAAGAAGCGTTCCAGCTCTTCTTGGTCGTAGCAGACGTTCATCGCCGCACCGCTCAGTACGTACGACGGACGTACCAATACCGGATAGCCTACTTTCTTTACGAACTCTTTTACATCGTCAAGGCTGGTCAGCTCTTGCCAAGCGGGTTGATCAATGCCTAATTGGTCGAGCATGGCAGAGAACTTATTACGGTTTTCGGCACGGTCGATAGAGATGGGCGAGGTTCCGAGGATAGGTACAGACTGGCGGTAGAGTTTCATGGCGAGGTTATTCGGTATCTGTCCGCCTACCGAAACGATGACACCGCGAGGCTGTTCCAAATCAATTACATCCAATACACGTTCGAACGAGAGTTCGTCGAAATACAGACGGTCGCACATGTCGTAGTCCGTAGATACGGTTTCGGGATTGTAATTAATCATGATGGACTTATAGCCCAACTTACGGGCAGTCTGGATGGCATTGACCGAACACCAGTCGAATTCAACCGACGAACCGATACGGTATGCTCCCGAACCGAGTACCACTACCGATTTCTCGTGTTTGTAGAAATTAATGTCATGCCCTTCCACTGCGTATGTCATGTAAAGGTAATTCGTCAGTTCAGGGTGTTCCGAAGCCACGGTATTGATGCGCTTCACAGCCGGAAGGATACCTAATTTCTTACGATACTCGCGCACGGCAAGGTTTTCTTTCTCCATGTTTCCGCTCTTCGGCTTCAGCACGAAGCGTGCTATCTGGAAGTCGGAGAAGCCCAATACCTTTGCCTCACGAAGCACATCTGCCGGAAGTTCTTCCAGCGAGTTATAAGTCTGTAACTTGGCTTTATAGTCGACGATGTTCTTCAGCTTGCCAATGAACCACGGGTCAATCTTCGTCAGTTCAAAGATACGCTCAATGCTGTATCCTTCTTCCAACGCCTGAGCGATGGCGAAAATACGCAAGTCGGTAGGATTAGCCAGCTCATCGTCCAGATTATCGAATCTCGTATGGTCGTTACCCACAAAGCCGTGCATACCCTGTCCTACCATACGCAACCCTTTCTGAATAATTTCTTCGAACGTGCGCCCGATAGACATGATTTCGCCCACCGATTTCATGCTCGAACCGATGCGGCGCGATACGCCTACGAACTTCGTCAAGTCCCAGCGCGGAATCTTGCAAATCAGGTAATCGAGCGACGGAGCTACGTATGCCGAGTTGGGCGTACCCATTTCGCCGATTTCGTCCAGCGTATAGCCCAACGCAATCTTAGCCGCCACAAACGCCAACGGATACCCCGTAGCTTTCGATGCCAATGCAGATGAACGGCTCAAGCGGGCATTTACCTCGATGATACGGTAATCGTCGGTATCGGCATTGAATGCGTACTGGATGTTACATTCTCCCATGATTCCGAGGTGACGAATGCACTGTTTGGAGAGTTCCTGCAGCATGGTAACCTGCGCTGCGGTAAGCGAACAGGTGGGAGCCACCACGATGGATTCGCCCGTATGGATACCCAGCGGGTCGAAGTTCTCCATGCTTGCCACCGTAAAACAGTGGTCGTTCGCATCGCGAATCACCTCAAACTCTATTTCTTTCCATCCTTTCAGCGATTCTTCCACCAAAATCTGCGGCGAGAAGGTAAATGCGCTTTCCGCCAGTTCGATAAACTTTTCTTCATTCGGGCAGATACCGCTACCCAAACCGCCCAACGCATACGCCGAACGAATCATGACCGGATAACCGATGCGGCGGGCAGCCGTCAAAGCATCCTCCATGTTTTCCACCGCTTGGCTTATCGGAGTCTTCAGTTCCACTTCGTCCAGCTTCTTCACAAACAAGTCGCGGTCTTCGGTATACATGATGGCTTCTACCGATGTTCCCAACACCTCTACACCATATTCTTTCAACACTCCGTTACGATAAAGCTCCGTACCGCAGTTTAACGCTGTTTGTCCGCCAAACGCCAGCAAAATGCCGTCCGGACGTTCTTTCTTGATAATTTCCGTCACGAAATAAGGAGTAACGGGAAGGAAATAAACTTGGTCGGCGATGCCTTCCGAGGTTTGGATAGTAGCAATATTGGGATTAATTAATACAGAGCGGATACTTTCTTCGCGCAAGGCTTTCAGTGCTTGCGAACCCGAATAATCAAATTCACCTGCTTGTCCGATTTTCAGTGCCCCTGAACCTAAGACTAAGACTTTCTTTAATTCTTTTTTCATCGTTATAGATAGTTTTGTTATGGTTTCTGCAAAGGTATGTTTTCAGGATATGAAGATACCAAGTTTTCTTCCGGTTACCAATATCTATCGGTAGATAGCCCGTCGGACAACTGCCGATTCGTCATCTCCTCATTTATGCAAAGAAACAATTTATTTTGAAGAAAACAAAGTATTTAGTTATCTTTGCTGCAATTTAAAAGTAAACAACATATTTGACTATGGGAAAAGAAAAAATTATCTTGACCGGCGACCGTCCGACCGGCAAACTACATATCGGACATTACGTAGGTTCGTTACGCCGTCGCGTAGAACTTCAAAACTCAGGATTGTATGATAAGATATTTATTTTTGAGGCCGACGGACAGGCGTTGACCGACAATATAGAAAATCCCGAAAAGGTACGTCAGAACGTAATCGAAGTAGCGTTGGATTATCTTGCCGTAGGGCTCGACCCCGCCAAGTCTACCATCTTCATCCAGTCGCAGATTCCGGAACTTTGCGAACTGACTTTTTACTTCATGGACTTGGTTAGCGTATCGCGCCTCCAGCGCAATCCTACGGTAAAGACCGAAATACAGATGCGCAAGTTCGAATCAAGCATCCCCGTGGGCTTCTTCACCTACCCCATCAGCCAAGCGGCAGACATCACGGCATTTAAGGCTACCACCGTACCCGTTGGTGAAGACCAAGAGCCGATGATTGAGCAGACGCGCGAAATCGTGCGCCGCTTCAACTACATTTATGGCGAAACGCTGGTAGAACCGGAAATCCTTCTGCCCGATAACGCTGCCTGCCTGCGCCTGCCGGGAACAGACGGAAAGGCAAAGATGAGCAAGTCATTGGGCAACTGCATCTACCTGTCGGATACTGCCGACGAGGTGGAAAAGAAGGTAAAGAGCATGTATACCGACCCCACCCACATCAAGGTGAGCGACCCCGGAAAACTGGAAGGAAACACCGTGTTTACGTATCTCGACGCTTTCTGCCGCCCCGAACACTTCGAGCGTTACCTGCCCGACTATCCGAACTTGGACGAACTGAAGGCTCACTATACGCGCGGCGGACTGGGCGATATGAAGGTAAAGAAATTCCTTGCCGCCATTATGCAGGAAGAGCTTACGCCCATCCGCGAACGCCGCAAAGCCTACGAAAAAGACATCCCTGCCATCTACGACATGCTGAAGAAGGGCTGCGAAGTGGCACGCGAAGCTGCCGCACAAACCATGAGTGAGGTGCGCCGCGCAATGAAGATTAACTATTTCGATGACGAAGCGCTGATAGCCGAACAAGCCAAACGTTTTGCCGAGTAATCCCGCAAAGCCTCCCGCCGCTGCGGGAAGCCTTCATATACCGATACGGATTCTTACAGACACCTCCGGTTCTACCCCAAAGAGCCGGCACATCTCTATAAGAATCCGTATTTTTTATACTCGCTTCCAGACATTTATACCGACCTCTTTCTTCTTCATCCCCATAAAAACCTCCGCCTGTCGGCAACTGTTCCTCATTTCTTTCTCAACCATTCTATAACCCGGCATGGAGAGTTATACAACCCACCCTGATGAGTTATATAACCCGCTAAGGTGAGTCGTACAACCCACCAAGCCGGGTTATAAAAATCTTCGGCAAAAACGGTAAAATCCCCACCGGAAAGCGGGCATCCGCAACCGCCTTCGCGAAAAAATTGCAGCAAAAACGTAAAAAAATTACCGCAAATGTTTGGAGATTTAAAATAAAGCTGTACCTTTGCAACCGCAAATGAGAACAAGACCTTCGGGCGTTTAGCTCAGCTGGTTCAGAGCATCTGCCTTACAAGCAGAGGGTCGGCGGTTCGAATCCGTCAACGCCCACTCAAAAACGAAAACTTGTTCTCGGAAGCACATAGCTTTTGGGGCGTTTAGCTCAGCTGGTTCAGAGCATCTGCCTTACAAGCAGAGGGTCGGCGGTTCGAATCCGTCAACGCCCACAGTCCAAAAGTAAATTTGAAAAATTTCCCCCTTCGGGCGTTTAGCTCAGCTGGTTCAGAGCATCTGCCTTACAAGCAGAGGGTCGGCGGTTCGAATCCGTCAACGCCCACTTCCTAATATAAGTTTTTCCACACATTCATTATTAAACATCTCAACGGATATTGAAATATCAGTAAGGATTTCTGTTTGTCTTTCCGTATGAAATAATCTCTACCATCATTTGATAGTGACATAGAAATTAGTATCTTTGTGAAAAGAAATCGATAACGCATGACAGCAACAACCACTCCTATCAAAGGAACCTCCTCAAAAAAGGCGCGCAAATCGCTCACCCCGCGCGAAAAACGCATGAGGAAAGCGAGAAAGAAGATTCTGTCCTCAAAGGAAGAGTCCGCTAAATTCTTGAGAGAAATCGGTTTGCTGGACGATAAGAATCAGCTTTCCAAAGTCTATTATCCATGAAAGATACTATATATTCCCGTCGTCCGGGGTTGATAATAGGCTTTCACGGATGCGATAAGTCCGTTGTAGACAAAGTTTTATCCGGTGATGACATCCTCACTACAAGCACCAATGATTACGATTCCGTAATAGAAGTTGCGCATGGAATGAACGAGCGTGCCGGATTCCCTCCTTACGACTCGGTAAGAAGCATATTTTGGGAAGGGGATGAATTATATCCCGGTGCAGGATTCAAAGAAAAGAACCATATACAAATATGTGTCCGCAACCCGAATTGCATAAAAGGTTTCTCCCTGCCCCGCGAAATAGATTACGAGTTTCCCAATCCGCAACAAAGAACAAAATGAACACTTTAATCCTCTCCGACAATCAAGCCATAACCCGTATGGGTATGAAGGCTATCGCTATAACACGTTTCGACAAGGTTTTGGAAGCTGACGACATCCATGTACTGACTAAAAAGCTGCTGACGGAAGAAAGGGCGGTTGCGGTTATCGACTATACGCTTTTCGACTGCACTGCCGAACAGCTGCTTGTGGTGAAAGAGCGTTTTCCTGCCTCGCTGTTTATTCTTTTCAGCGACGCACTGAGCGAGGAGTTCATCCGGCGCATGGTATTCAGTAATCCGAAATTCAGCATCTTGATGAAGGATTCATCGCTTGATGAAATCGAATCGTGTTTAGAGAAGGCTAAAAACGGCATTCCATTTATATGCGCCAAAGCCTCTGCCCTGTTGGAGAAAGAGACGAAAACCCAAGAGGATGATTCACCACTTACTGCCACTGAAAAAGAGATACTGAAAGCAATGGCAATGGGCAAGACCACGAAGGAGATAGCATCGGAACGTTTCTTGAGTGTATATACGGTAATGACTCACCGCAAGAACATCTTCCGGAAACTGCAAGTAAACAATGCGCACGAAGCGGTTCGTTACGCGCTTCGTGCCGGCATTGTTGATGCAATGGAGTATTATATTTGAGACAGCGCGCGGTCGAGGTCGGCTATCAGGTCGTCTACGTGCTCCGTACCGATGGAGAGGCGAACCGTTCCCGGCTTGATATGTTGCTCTTCCATCTCACGCTCGGTAAGCTGCGAGTGGGTTGTGGTAGCGGGATGGATGACCAGCGACTTCATATCGGCTACGTTAGCCAAAAGCGAGAAGATTTCTAACGCATCGATAAACTTCTGTGCCTCGCGGATTCCGCCTTTTACATCCACTGTAAAAATCGAACCTGCCCCTTTGGGGAAATAGCGCAAGTAGAGCGCGTGGTCGGGGTGTTCGGGCAGGGCGGGATGGTGAACGGCTTCTATCCGGGGGTGACTCTTCAGGAAATCAACAATCTTCAGTGCGTTTTCCACATGGCGTTCCACACGGAGCGAAAGGGTTTCTAATCCCTGCAAAAGCAGGAAGGCGTTAAACGGACTAATGGCTGCCCCCGTATCGCGCAGCAAGATGGCCCGCACGCGGACTACAAAGGCTGCTTTTCCTGCCACCTCCGTAAAACGGATGCCGTGATAGCAGGGGTCAGGTTCGGTGAGTTGCGGAAACTTGCCCGAAGCCTGCCAGTCGAACGTACCGCCGTCTACGATAACTCCGCCGAGGCTGGTTCCGTGTCCGCCGATAAACTTCGTGGCAGAGTGTACCACGATGTCTGCACCGTGTTCGATGGGACGAATCAAGTACGGAGTTCCGAACGTGTTGTCTACCACAAGGGGAATGTGATGCCGATGCGCTATTTCCGCCACGGCTTCCATGTCCACTATGTTGGAATGCGGATTACCGAGGGTTTCGATGAAAATCAGTTTGGTCTCCGGACGGATGGCTGCCTCGAAATTTGCCGGAGCCGAAGGGTCGACAAACGTGGTGGTTACGCCCGAAACCGGCAAGGTATGCGCCAGCAGGTTATACGTGCCGCCGTAAATGGTGTTTGCCGCCACGATATGGTCTCCCGCACGTGTAATGTTCTGAAATGTATAGGCTATGGCAGCTGCTCCCGAAGCCACGGCAAGAGCGGCAACCCCGCCCTCAAGCGCAGCCATTCGTTTCTCGAACACCTCCTGCGTGGGATTAGTCAGACGACCGTAAATATTGCCGGGGTCTTGTAAGGCAAAGCGTGCCGCCGCGTGTTCCGAGTTGTGAAACACATACGAAGTAGTCTGATAAATAGGTACGGCACGCGCGTCGGTAGTCGGGTCTGCCGCCTCCTGTCCTACGTGAAGTTGCAATGTCTCAAAATGTAAATCATTCGTTCTCATAAGTTGTATTTGTTTTATGGGGTTAAAGTGGATATTCCTCAAAAGCGTAAAGCACCGTAGAGAGGTATCGTTCTCCCGTATCGGGCAGCAAGACTACGATGTTCTTTCCGGCGTATTCGGGCTGGCGCGCCAACTGCAAGGCTGCATAAGTTGCAGCTCCCGACGAGATGCCCACCAACAGTCCTTCGTTCAACGAAAGCTCGCGGCCCGTACGGATGGCATCATTGTCCGTCACACGAATAATACGGTCTACCACACCGGCATTATAAGTTTTCGGAACAAATCCGGCTCCGATTCCTTGTATCTTATGTAATCCCGGAGCTTCTCCCGAAAGCACTGCCGAAGCATCCGGTTCTACACCTACGATTTCGATATTCGGGTTATGCTTCTTCAGCCCCTCGCCTACGCCGCTCAGCGTACCGCCCGTACCTACTCCGGCTACGAACACATCTACTTTCCCATCGGTATCTCTCCAGATCTCTTCGGCTGTGGTACGCACGTGTGCCGCCGGATTTGCCGGATTCTCAAACTGCTGTAAGATAACCGCTCCGGGAGTAGCATCACGCAGTTCGTTGGCTTTTTCGATGGCCCCCTTCATGCCTTTCGCTCCGGGAGTAAGAACAAGCTGTGCACCCATTGCACGCAACAGGTTTTGACGTTCGAGGCTCATCGTTTCGGGCATGGTCAGTATGGTTTTATAACCTTTTACGGTAGAAACCCACGCCAATCCCACTCCGGTATTTCCGCTGGTAGGTTCGATTATCACCGATCCGGGTTTCAGGATACCTCTGCGTTCGGCATCTTCAATCATCGCAAATGCAATGCGGTCTTTCACACTTCCGCCCGGATTGAAATACTCTAACTTAGCTATTACCGTGGCCTGAGCCTGATGTAACTTTGACATATTCTGCAACTCCAGCAAAGGAGTATTACCGATAAGTTCGGTCAGTTGTTTTTTAATGTTTGCCATAACTTTTATTTTTAATTTATCTGGAAGCAAAGGTACGGGAAAGCAGATACTGCGGCAATACCCTTTTTAGGGTATATTAGGTAGGAATAAAAAAAAAGAGAAGCAATGCTTCTCTTCACTTGGTTGCGGAGGCCTGACTCGAACAGACGACCTTTGGGTTATGAGCCCAACGAGCTACCAACTGCTCCACTCCGCGATGTTTGTTATAAAAGAATCGGATTTTCTATTATTCCGGTTAGTTGCGGAGGCCTGACTCGAACAGACGACCTTTGGGTTATGAGCCCAACGAGCTACCAACTGCTCCACTCCGCGATGTTTATTTCTTAATTCGGGTGCAAAGGTACGGTTTATTTTTGAAACAAACAAGTGTTTTGAAAGAAAAATACATTTTTTTGCAATTTCCGGCTCTCTACTGCATCCCAACAAGCCACGAAAAAATTCTTACCCATAGCACCGGACAGTTCTATGGGTAGAATCGGTCAACTCATCCGCATGGAATGACCAACACTTGCGGTAGCGTTTTCGGGTACCGACACTGGTATTTTACGGAGATTGTATTTACATAAATTTGCTCAGTAGAAAGAAAAAACGTAATTTTGCCTGTCAATCAGATTGTGGGAGCCGAAAAAATGACCGTACTAAAAACCAGAGACCAATTAGTAGACGTAGCCCGCCAACTTTTTGCCAAACAGGGGGTGGAAGCAACGACGATGAATGACATTGCCATCGCTTCGAAGAAGGGACGACGTACGCTTTATACTTATTTTAAAAATAAGGAACAAATCTATCGGGCTGTGGTTGAATCGGAGTTGGAAATGCTGTCTGACCGTATGGAAAAAACCGCCCAAAAGACGATTGACGCCGACAAAAAGATTTTAGAACTGATAATAACACACTTAGAGGCCATAAAGGTAGTGGTATACCGAAACGGTACGCTACGCGCACATTTCTTCCGGGACATCTGGCGCGTGGAAACCATGAGGAAACGTTTCGACCAGAAAGAAACCAAACTTTACCAACGCATTTTGCAGGAGGGAAAAGAAAAAGGGATATTCGATATTGACAACGTAGATATCACGGCCGACATTCTTCATTACTGCGTAAAAGGAATAGAGGTGCCTTACATCCGTGGGCAAATAGGTGAAGATTTGGATGAAGAAATAGGCTGGCGCTATGTGGCTAAAATCGTATTCGGGGCTTTAGGATGCAGAAAGAAACATTTATAAATCATTATTAAACATAAAAATCATGGGATTATTAACTGGAAAAACAGCATTGATTACCGGAGCTGCTCGCGGAATCGGTAAAGCTATCGCACTGAAATTTGCTGCCGAAGGCGCAAACATTGCATTTACAGACTTGATTCTTGACGAAAACAGCCAAAATACGGAAAAAGAAATCGCTGCTTTTGGCGTAAAAGTAAAAGGTTATGCTTCAAACGCTGCCAGCTTTGAAGACACAGCGAAAGTGGTAGAACAAGTGAAAGAAGAGTTTGGATCTATCGACGTATTGGTTAACAACGCCGGTATCACGAAAGACGGCTTGATGATGCGTATGAGCGAAGCTCAATGGGATGCAGTTATCAACGTAAACTTGAAGTCGGCTTTCAACTTCATCCACGCCTGCACGCCTATCATGATTCGCCAGAAAAGCGGAAGCATCATCAACATGGCATCTGTGGTAGGTGTTCACGGAAACGCCGGACAGTGTAACTACTCGGCTTCGAAAGCCGGTATGATTGGTCTGGCTAAATCTATCGCACAGGAACTGGGCTCACGCGGAATCCGTGCCAACGCCATCGCTCCGGGATTCATCATCACGGAAATGACAGCCAAACTGTCTGACGAGGTTAAAGCTGAATGGAACAAACGTATTCCGTTGCGCCGCGGAGGTACTCCGGAAGATGTAGCAAACATTGCCGTATTCTTGGCTTCTGATATGTCTTCGTATGTATCAGGACAGGTTATCCAAGTAGACGGCGGTATGAATATGTAATAAACTTTCCCGGAAAGACGAAGGATGAATACTGTTTTCATGCTTCGTCTTTTTTTATTTCTTACTTTCCCATTATGACAGTCGTATACGAAGATAACCACATCATTGTTGTTAATAAAACCTCCTCGGAGATTGTTCAAGGAGACAAAACGGGAGATACTCCGCTGTCGGAAACCGTCAAACAGTACATCAAAGAAAAGTATAACAAGCCCGGAAATGTATTTCTGGGAGTTACGCACCGGTTAGACCGTCCTGTTAGCGGACTGGTGGTTTTTGCGAAGACAAGCAAAGCATTAAGCCGGTTAAACGACATGTTCCGTAACAACGAAGTGAAGAAAACTTATTGGGCGATTGTAAAAAATTGCCCGAAAGAACCGGAAGGCGAACTGGCGCATTACATGATAAAAAACGAAAAACAAAATAAATCGTACGCATACGATAAAGAAATCAAAGGTTCGAAAAAAGCTGTTTTACATTATCGCCTCATCGGTCATTCACAAAATTACTGTTTGCTGGAAGTCGATTTAAAGACCGGCCGGCATCACCAAATACGTTGCCAGCTTGCTAAAATAGGATGTCCGATAAAGGGAGACCTTAAATACGGATTCCCCCGTTCTAATCCCGACGGCAGCATCTGCCTTCATGCCCGTTACATACATTTCATCCATCCCGTATCAAAGAAAGAAATCAGCCTGACAGCTCCTCTTCCTGAAGGGAATCTTTGGAGTGGTTTTGATTTTGAGAAATAAAAAAAGAGAGCGCTTCACAGCGTTCTCTCTCTCCAATTAACACATAGGCATCTTCATTTATCAAGAGATTGAATGAAAAACAATCTCCAACTTTATTCTATGGGGTTGGGTTTATAGTCTAAGTCTATTTATCAACTCACGTTATTATGTTGTTATTAAGTAAACAACAATATCCGTGCCACAAATAACAAGACCTTACCAAAAAGCAAAATAAAGGCATATTTCCTATTAAAAAATCACACGCTCGCTACAAACCAACTGATAATCAAAGCGATTCTAAAAGAGAAAATTTATCATCGAAGAAAAGAGTTTGCCACAACCTTGCTTTTCAAAGTGTGGAAAAAGTGTGGAATATGTAGAAGGTTTCCACACTTTTATTGTGGAATATTGTAGAGTTTCAATTTATTGTAGAGTGTTTTCCGGTCTACACCCAACAGTTGAGCTGCCCTTGTTTTATTATTATTGGTTTGCTGCAGGGCATTAATGATTCGTTGTTTCTCTTTCTCCTCGTCATGAAGCGAAAGGTCTTGAATCAAGAAAACATTGTCTGCCAGCTCCTCCCCTAAATCGTGTAAAGAAATAAATTCTCCCTGAGCCAGCAAAGTAGCACGTTTCACCACGTTCTTCAACTGACGAAGATTGCCGGGCCACGAGTAATTCTGCAAAGCCATACTTGCCTCCATATCAAATCCAATCAGATTACGCTCCAACTCCCGATTCGCTTGATCTAAAAAGAAATTAGCAAACAGCAAAATATCTTCTTCTCTCTCCTTCAACGAAGGCATACGCAGCGTAAACTCATTGATACGATGATATAAATCCTCACGGAAAGTACCTTTGGCGATGGCTTCTTTAAGATTTTCATTGGTTGCACTCACCAACCGAACATCAACCTCGATTTCTTTAGTCGACCCTATCCGGCGAATCTTACGCTCTTGAAGGGCACGAAGCAACTGCACCTGTACCTCGTAACTCAAATTTCCTATTTCATCAAGAAATAAAGTTCCGCCGTTTGCTTCCTCAAAAGCACCGACCTTATCCGACAGAGCACCGGTAAACGAACCTTTTACGTGGCCAAAAAATTCAGAAGCAGCCAAGTCTTTCGGTATAGAACCGCAATCAATAGCGATAAACGGTTTGCCTGCCCGCTTACTGAGCTGATGGATGCGATGGGCAACATATTCCTTACCGGTTCCGCTCGCTCCGTTAATCAAAACCGACATGTGGGTAGGCGCAACCAGATTAACATAATTATAAAGCTGACGCGCAGCCTCGCTTTCTCCCTCAAGAAAGTTCTGAGAAGAAACCGAAGCTGCCGAATGAACCGGCGCAATAGGCGCGGCTGTATTATTTCCTATGGCTTCTGTTATTTTTGTCAGAAGAACGTCTGGCTGTATCGGCTTGGCTACGTAATCAGTCGCACCTTCTTTCATCGCCTGTACAGCGCTCTGGATTTCGGCATAGCTGGTCATGATAATAAACGGTATAAGTTTATTCTGTTCCCGCAGCCAAGCAAGCAGAGAGATGCCGTCTTGGTCGGGAAGCCGTAAATCAGACAATACCAAATCAAAATCGCGAGCAGCCAGCAGTTTTCTTGCGCGCAACTGAGTACCAACCGCCTCTACTTCGAAACCTTTCTTGCCCAGCCAAGTTTTCAGCATGGTAGAGAAAGTCAAATCATCTTCAACAATTAATATAGACGAAGCCATTATGTGTGTGTTACATTTATTTTAGAACTTATACCCTACGGTAAAGAAGAATGCCAAATTACGCGGAGCTGCTCCACTGGCTATTTTACATAGACCAAACTCTCCGTCGAGTCCCACGGTCCATTTCGGAAAATCCAAAGCCACACCTCCTTGTAATCCTGCATCGAAACGCTTCAACCCGTTCCAACTCTGGGCTTTCACATCATCGAATGTCCCCCATGAAGTGGTAACATCATCTATCTCGTGGCTAACCTTTCCGTTTACGCCCAAAGCCAAATAAGGACCTGCGGTAAATACCATGTCGAACTTACAAGCCGTACCTACATGGAAAGCAGCCAATAAGGGCATTTCAAAGTAATTCTGGTCGACTGTTATATCTGTCCCATTTTCCTTATAACTTGCTCCTTTCGACACCCATGACAACCCGGTTTGGAAAGAGACCAATCCGGTAAGAGGAACATCAATGCCTACTCCTACTTTCGGATTAAACAAGGGATTGCTGCCGTTAGCATCCTTTCCCATCCATGTACTCATACCTAAACCCAGCTCCATGCTCCACGTTACTTTCGTTTGCGCCGTTACGGTCAACATTGAGAACAGGCAAACCATCATAAGCAAAAACTTTTTCATAAGCCATTTATTTTTAAGATTTCCTATCCGCAAATGTATAAAAGTTTAGTCTGACATGCTAACAAAAAGGCATAAAAAAAGAGCTGTTCGTAAGCAGAACAGCTCTTTTTACTGCTTTTTCGGCCATTAAAACTCGTAATCGATACCGATTGAAATATTTTCTCCGTCTACATCTACGCCAAAGCCTTCTCCCATTTCGCCCCGATAGTCATTCCGATAACCCGCGAAACCAACTTTGGTAATGAAACTGAAACTGTCGTTTAATTTTATTGCCAATCCGGGTTTCAGACCGATTTCAAAACCGTTTACGGCATCGTGGTGTTTCTGCTTGTAGGTAGAAAAACCTAAGCCCATGTCAACAAACAGGCGAACGATTTTATTTTCATAAAACGAGTAACGGGCATAAGGGGCAATGGCAAACGTATTCGACTTGGCATCGCCGCTTTCATGACTGTACGCCAATTCGCCGCCCACAGCCCAAGTTTCGTTCAGGTTATAACCGAAGTCGGGAGTAATAGAAAATGAAGTAACGTCTTTGCTCGTGTTTCTCCATAAGCTGATTCCACCACCCAAATACATTTCTTGTGCCTGCACTGATAATGCCGCCATGATTACAGCGACCACCAACAATAATTTTCTCATGATTTTTCTATTTTGTTTATAATAAATGTGTGTTATCCGTTTTTATGACGGTTCGCACGACGGCGGCGATACTCTGCTTTCATTTTCGCCGAGCCCGAACCGTGGGCTCCCGTAATATAAGATTTCTTCTGAGCTTTGGTTTTTACTTTCTGCTCTTTTTTCCCTCCGGGCGACTTTCCGCCCTTAAAAACTATACCTTCGGTCAATATCTTTTCTATATCCATAACCTTTTACTTATTTAAAATAAACTATTTTTACGTCTGTGGCTTCGGCAAATTCTTTCAGCAGTCCGACCATATAGTCTACAGCCTCAGCCAGTCCATCTTCACCGCTGTAAGCATTCATAATGGCAAGCAGGTGGGTAGTGTCGGCGGTTATTTTCGTCCGTTCGTTGTCGCTGGTGGGAGTCCCTACTCCGCCTACGGCATCGCGGTATACCGGCATCCCTTCAATGTTCAGTTCGCCCCTGCCGATGCCTTCATACGGCTCACCTGCCTTGCCGATGCCCAACACCAGACGGTCGCCCTGAATCTTATCCAAATCGAAACCACCGATGGAATGTCCGCTGTAAATCGAAGCCAGATTAATCAAGTCTACCAGCGTATCAATCTGATAAAGAGGTATCCCCCGAAGGATGCGCCGGCAAAGCGCTTCCGATGACGGACGATACCGGCTGGGGTCTTTGCCACATCTCTTATATGCCTGACGGGTAGCCTGAATTGCAGGCATCTCTTTGATAGAATCCGTAGTGTACTGCTGCCGATAAAGTTCCGTAAACGTTTCAATACGTTTCCACAAGGCTTCGCTGTAAGCCGAATTTTTCACCGTTGCAAACACGGCGGCTCCCCGGAACGGTTGCCACGCTTGTCTTAACTCTTCAGAAACTTCAATAACCAACTCTTTCATGACTATTTCATAAATTGCGCGGCAAAATTAATGGTTTCTTGCTTCAGCTCAAACCTTTTCCACTTATTTCAACCATAAAATCCGCTTATTATGATAATTATCGACAAAAAAATACCCGGTTTCTCATACCGACATTAATTAAAGATGGTTATGAAGTTCATAACCCGTCTCCGCAGGCAACCAACAACAACAGTTTTGACAAAAGTTAAAGATTTATCCTCCATTATTATTCAGTCTCTTTGTGTATCTTTGCAAAAACAGAGAAACCATAGAGTATGGAAGTAATAAATCAGAGCATAAGCCGTTTTTTAGAATACCTCGGCATAGATAAATCAAACCTCGACTGGAGCGTACAGTTGGCTTTAATCCTCGGGGTGGTAGTCATATCTTTTCTTTGTACCAAAATATTCCGTCATCTGATTATCCCGACGGTAAAGAAACTAACCGCCAAGACCAAAGCTACGTGGGACGATTATTTGTTCAACGAGCGGATGATGGTAAACTTCAGCCGCATCATCCCGCCCATCGTGTGGTACGGGTTACTGCCTTTCGTGTTTTCTAAAGCTCCTGCCTTGATGAACTTCCTGATGAAAGCCACCGAAATTTATCTCGTGGTTGCCATCATTCTTTTGGCTAATGCGTTTCTTACTTCGCTGTACAGCATATCGAGTGAGCATGAAACGCTGCGGAACCGTCCGCTGAAGGGAGTGTATCAAACCATCAAATTAGTGGTAATCGGTGTGGGAGTGGTCATCATATTAAGTATCATCCTCGGCGAAGATGCTACGATTATCCTTGCCGGTTTCGGAGCTTCGGCTACGGTACTGATGTTGATATTTAAAGACAGCATTTTAGGATTGGTGGCAGGCGTGCAGCTATCGGCAAACGACATGCTGCGACCGGGCGACTGGATTACGATGCCGAAGTATGGAGCGAACGGAGATGTTATAGAAGTATCGCTTACCACGGTCAAGGTACGCAATTTCGACAAGACCATCACCACCATCCCCCCGTATGCGTTAGTGAGCGACTCTTTCCAGAACTGGCGGGGAATGCGTGAAACGGGCGGACGGCGCATCATGCGTTCGGTCAACATCGATGTTACTTCGGTACACTTCTGCACAAAGGAAGAATTAAGCAAGTTCACGGAAAAAGGTTGGATAAGCGAAGCCGATGCCGGAAAACCGATTGTCAATTTTCAGGTATTCAGAAACTACCTGCTCACCTACCTGAATCAACATCCGCGCGTAAGTAAAGAACAGATGATTATGGTACGCCAACTGCAACCCACGGCAGAGGGTATGCCGATGGAGGTATACTGTTTTACCAACACCACCGTATGGCAGGAATACGAAGAGATTCAAAGTGAGATATTCGACCATCTGCTTGCCGTGGTGGGCGAATTTAACCTGCGTATCTTCCAGCGCCCCGGTGGAACGGATTTCCATCCCGACCGCTATCGTGCCGATGCGTAAAGCAACAGAAAAAGAACCGAAACCTTCTACCCCATATCTCTAATCATAGAATGAATCACCTTGTTATCATCCTTGTTGCAGCCTTGTCTTTGCTGTGTTTTTCCTGCCGGCAAAACGCAGCGAAGCAAGATGCTTTCGATGAACAAATCGCTTTCATCGAGAATAATCCGCAGTTGTATCTCTCAAAGATTGACACTACCCGTTACAAAGAAATCCGCAACACAGAAACAGCTACCGAGTTCCTGCTGGCATATCTGACGAGGAACTATATCGACGTAACCTGTTATCCGCCCAAGCCCCTGCTGCTTGAAAGCATCCGGATTTTCAGGAAAAACCACCTGAACCAACAGCAGTTGGAAGCCCTCTTCCTGCTTGCCGGAATCTATCGGCGGGAGAATGATTTAACCAACGAACTGCAAACCATCGAACAATCTATCGGGATAGCCAACCGGGAGGACGATAAAGAATGGCTGTTCCATCTGTACAGCTACTTGGGAGACATGTATCTGAGGAAATATAACACAATGAAATACGTCCGCTACCAAACCATTGCCAATCAGTGCATCAAGGATATCCCCTACGAAGAGATGAGTTTATCCACACGGGTGCAAGTGGCTAAAAGCCTGCTATACATAGACCACCATGAGAAAGCATACCGATTGCTGCAAACCATCGAAAACAATATCAGCGAAAGCAACATCTATTACCCCCAAGTGTACTGCCTGCAAGGTATTGCGCTTTATAAAATGGAACAGTGGAGCCCGTGCATCGAAAAGATACAAAAAATACTGCCGCTGATACAAACCAACGAACAAAAGTTTGTCTGTCACTCCATTTTAACATACTGCTACTATCATATAAATGATACGGTCAATGCCGGAAAGCACAAAGGGCTTGCCATGTCATACGATGAGGATGCCGCAACCAGCCTCATCGAAATTGAGTTTTACAAACTCTGCGCCGAGTTTGCCCGACAGAATCACAACGGGGAAGAGGAAACCGCATGTCTGCACAAAACCGTAGAACGATACGAAACAATGCTTGACAGTTTGGGTGGCGAATCGTTAGACGAAGCCATCCAAGCCTATACCCGTATCTATGAAAAAGGAATCTATGAAAGAGACCTCACGAGATACCGCTATGTGATTTTGTGCTTCATCCTCATGCTCATCATCGGACTGGTGGTTTACGTCAACCGGAGAAAGAAGTTTGCCTACCGGCTTATCGCCCTGCAACAACAGCTTCAATCGCTGGAAAATCTGAAAGATATAAAAGACGAAACAAAATCTCTTATCCTGCGCGATTTTGAGATAGCCAAACAAATTGCCATGCTGAAATATACGCAAAAAGAGCAAATGGCGAAATTCTTTAAAGATTTAGAGAAACTCAAACTCACCAAAGGCAATCATTTGCTGGCTACGCAATGGGAACAGTTTTACACCCACATCGACATTTCATTCGACAATTTCCACTCTTTGTTGGTGAAAACCCATCCCGACCTCAACGAAAAAGAAATACAACTGTGCTGCCTGCTGGTTGCCGGATTCAGAACCGAAGAGATAGCCGCGATATGGATGCAGAGTGTTTACAGCGTACATAAGTACAAAACCAATGTGCGCAAAAAGATAAATGCCCCCGAAGCATCCGACATCATCGCCGTGCTGAAAGGTGAGCTTTACAGAGAGAAATAGTACCGTTACAAGGGAAAATCGCGCGATTACAAATTTCCCTTTTAAATACATATTGATTATCAGTTATATACATTCATAAATTACAAGTATAAAACAAAGGCTTACCAATGGCTATATAAGCCTTTAACGCTAACTTTGCAGCAGAAAAGTTCAGTCACAAATGATATGGATTTCAACCTCAAAATAGCAACTTGTTTTTCATAGTATTAACTAAATAATTATGTCTTATGAATTAAAAAATGAAAAGAAATAAAATAGCATATAAGAAAATCTCAGTATGTTTAATATTTTTCTTAGGTCTTCTTTTATGTCATTCATGTTCAAAAGATAACCCTAATTTGAATATTATTCACGTACAAATAGAAACTAATTCTGATGAACCCGTTAGAATTTATGGAATTAAAGATAGTGGAGAAACCGGAGTTGTTATAAAAAAGAATTATGACACAACATTTGAGTTGGGAAATGATGATTTTTCACACGATGGTTTTTCAATAGAAGCAAGATGCAAAGATGACAATACTTTAATAACTATTAAGGTTTGGGTAAATGGAATACTTAAGAGTAATCTATCTGGAAATAAATATTTGACTACCGGATATATATCATTATTATAAACAATTATCCATTCAGCCCTTTGGCATGGAATAAACCCAACTGTGCCGGCAAAGATAAAATAATCTTTGTCGGCACAGTTTTTGCAATTTACAGTTTGTTTGTAAGCCTTCGGCAAAGTACGTATATACATTTATTTCTTTAAGTAAAGGACTAAAGAGTAACATTTAGGCATTTTAATCTTTCAATACAAAATATAATCGGCTTTTAAGACAATAACTTGAACCTAATTTGAAGAAGACGAAGAAGCGACTTATCCAAAAGAATGACATTTTATTTAATTTATTATTTATCAACTAATTAGAAACATCATTTAGCTTTACCGGGAACTTAAAAAATTCTACCCATAGAACGAAGCAACGCTATGGGTAGAACCAGTCAACGCTACCGCATGGAATGAGTAACACTAACGGTAGCGTTTTTCGGGCTATATCCTTGAAGAATTTTTACTGCGCTTCCGGCAGATATTCATAACAAAAAATAAGGGCTGCCCATGCGGACAGCCCTTTGTGTTAGTTTGTCATACAGACGATTTGTTGATTATCCCAAGTGGATAGCTTCAGAAGGACAAACATCAGCGCAAGTACCACATTCTGTACAAGCGTCCGGATTGATAGAGTATTTGTCACCTTCAGAGATAGCACCTACCGGGCATTCGTCAATACAAGTACCGCAAGCGATACAATCGTCACTAATTACGTAAGCCATTGTTGTAAAAGTTAAGTTATTATTAGTACTAATTTGATGATACAAAGGTAATGTTTTTGCCTTTCATTGTAACATCTACATTACAAAATCTGCTTAATTTGTACATTGTCTAAATAGCTTATTCGGCTAAGTTGGTCAAAGCCTGATAGATGACTTGCTGCATACGTGTGCGGATGTCGTACTTCATCAGGTTCTTGCGATCGAACGGACGCGGATAAATGCGGTTACACAAGAAAACAAAAACGATGTCGTTATCGGGGTCTGCCCATGCGCACGTCCCCGTAAATCCGGTATGACCGAATACCGATGCCGGCGCCTCGGCTGCACACGGACTTTTATCGGGATTATCCGGGTTAGGCTTATCGAACCCTAATCCGCGCCGGCTGTTCTTTGATTTCGCTTTCAAGAAAAGGTCGCACGTGGCGCGGGTAAGGTAACGTTTGTTTCCGCATACGCCACGGTCGAGCAGCAGTTGGCAGATGCGTGCCACATCGTGAGCCGAAGAAAACAATCCGGCATTTCCCGATACGCCTCCCAAGAAAGCAGCCGCCTCATCGTGTACAAAGCCCTGCAACCTGCCTCCCCGCAAAAAGTCTTCGTTTACCGTAGGCACAATCTGTTCTTTCTTAAACCGTTTCAAAGGCTGGAAAGCGGTATGGGTCAACCCCATCGGTTTATAAAACACACTGTCTAAATACACATCCATCGGTGTGCCCGAAACCGCTTCCACCAGTTCTTTCAGCAAAATGAAGTTCAAACAACTATACCGGTAAGAGCGGCCCTTCAAAGGCATTTCGGCTATTTTATCCAACACCACCTGCCGGAATTCTTTCTTGATATACAGGTTTTCCGCCACTTGCAACGGATAATCTGCCGACGGCACGCGCGAAACCCACTCCGGTTTATACGAGAAGTCGGTACAAGCATACAGATTAGGCTCTACTTGGATGCGGTGATGCGCATCGGGACGTTTGCGAAACAATCCTCCTTTACAGGAACTCAGGTCGACAGCCTCTTGATAAAAAGGATAATAAGCAGGCAGTCCGGATTCGTGATACAACAAATCTTGGATGGTGATATCCGCCTTGTTTGTTCCACGCAAAAAGGGCAGATAGGCAGAAATTCTATCGGTTAGTCCAAACCGTCCTTCGTCATACAGTTTCATCACAGCCAAAAGTGTCGCCGTGGTTTTCGTAAGCGAAGCAAGGTCGTAAATGTCTCCTTCCTTTACCGTTTCGTTTCCCTCGTAAGTGTGTTTGCCGAAACATTTGTCGTACACCGGGAACCCTTCGCGCAACACCAGCACGTGACACCCCGGATATGCACCAACTTCAATCCCCTCCAAAGCAATGCTGTCTAAACGGGAAAGCACGGCGGGATTCATCCCTAAGTCTTTCGCACAATAATGACGGGGGATATCCGGATCAAGCGTAACGCCTGTCCCGGCAGGGAAAAGTCCTGCCAACGGAACCGACAAACGTCCGTCCGCTTTCTGTTGCCCCAGCAATACATCGGAGACATAGCGTTGCACATCGGAGACATCGGTATGTGCAAGCACAACCGCCGAGGCTTTTTGCATGGTATCTTTTAATTTCTCTAATGTCTTCGACGAATCGAAACAAACCAAAACCACAGGCTTGTCTGCCGCCAGTTGGTTTATCAAAGACTCATAAGGAGCTACTTTCGATGTATGTATGGCAATAATCACCTGCTGAACCGGATTCAAGCGACGACGTATCGACTCCAAAGAATCGACATTGGCACGAATCCATGTTACGGGAAACACTTCGCGCAACTGACGGTAAAAAGGATAATCTTCGGTAAGTGTGGGCGAAAGACTCAACAATGCCGTTTCTGAAACAGACAAGTCCAGCGGAAGCATATCGTCTTGATTCTTGATTACGGTAACCGCTGCACGCTTCAGCCGGTTCATCAACTCCTCGGTTTCCGGACGATTCAAGCGCCGGTCGATGCCCTCGCCCGAAATATCTTTGCGCTTAGCCAGTCCTAATATATATTTATAAGTAAGCACTTTCCGGCATTTTTCGTCAACAGCCGCTTCGGTCAGCGTACCTGTCTTCAAGGCACTCATTACGCCAGCCAATTCCCTCTTCAGGTTACGCGGAGCCAATACCATATCGTTTCCGGCTATCAAGGCTTGTGCACAAACAGCCTCGTTTCCGGAAATGCCTTTCATCTCCAGCGCATCGGTAAACACCAATCCGCGAAAGCCCAACTCTTGCTTCAATACCCCATTAATGATTTCCGGAGAGATAGATGCCGGTTTCTTTCCTAAAGCCGGAACATTCAGGTGTCCTACCATCATGCCTCCCACACCCGCTTCTACCGCCTCGCGGAAAGGACGCAGCTCGATACTGTCTAACCGCGCACGACTGAAGTTCAGCACAGGCAGCGACTTGTGTGAATCGGTTTCCGTATCCCCATGCCCGGGAAAATGCTTACATACCGACAGTACCCCACCATCCTCCAGCCCACGGCAGTAGGCGATTACTTTACGCGCCACCTGCTGCGGAAGTGCGCCAAACGAGCGCGTATTGATTACAGGGTTTTTAGGATTGTTATCTACGTCTGCCACGGGAGCGAAATTTACCTGTACCCCGATTTCGCGACACTGACGAGCTACTTCGCGACCATACTCGTAAATCAGCGAATCGTTTTCGATACATCCCAATATGCGGTTACGCGGAAAAGAGGGAGTCCCCTTCAGGCGCATCGCCAAGCCCCATTCGCCGTCGAACGTTATCAACAATGGGGTAGAAGCCAAACCCTGTGCGTAATTAGTCAACTGAATTTGTTTCTGAATATCACCTCCGGAAAACAACAGACCGCCAACGCCATACTCGGTTACCGCCTGTTCGATGTTTTTCCGGTTTGCCTGCGTGGTTATCGGAGCTACGGTATGAATGAACAACTGCCCCACTTTTTGCTTCAGGGTCATCGAAGCCATCTGCTCGTCCACCCACTGTTTACATGCTGCCTCATCTTCCGCCTTCAATCGAAGTCCGGACGACTGTGCCATTGCTGTCCGCCCGACTAAAAGCAAGCATAACAGACTAAACCAATACATAAATCCTCTCATAAAATAAACTGCTAAAAACATGCCGAATAACTGCTTACTCTTTACGCATGTCGACCTTCATTCTACCAATAAATACAGAATTTTTACCCATCTGCTGAACGGGCACTTCCTGACCGTCTAAATTTTTGTAATATCGCGGTTCGGAAAAATAAGAATGCGAGTGACCGCCCAACACGATATCAATGTTGCGCGTATTTTCTATCAGTTCCACATCGGAATAGGGTTCGCCCTCCCACCCTAAGTGAGACAAACAGATTACCAAATCACAATGCTCCTGCGTTTTCAGCAAATCCGCCATACGCTGCCCTTCTGAAACGGGGTCTTCAAACTTAACATTCCCGTAGTTGGCGTGAGCCACCAGTCCGTCCAGCTTCGCACCCAATCCGAACACACCGATACGTATACCGTTACGCTCCATTATCACATATTCTTTTACCAATCCTTCCAATATAGTACCCGTGACATCGTAATTAGCGCATACGATAGGAAACTTCGCCAATTTGAACAGCCGTGCCATGTTATCAAGTCCGAAATCGAACTCATGATTGCCGATAGTACCTGCATCATAGCCCATCTCGTTCATCATCTTTATTTCGATTTCTCCCTTAAACAAATTATAGTACGGACTGCCCTGAGAGAAATCGCCGCAATCGAAGAGCAGCAAATCGGGATATTCTTTACGTTGTTGGGCGATAAACGTAGCACGGCGCACTACTCCTCCTTTTCCCGCCAAGACCGAATCGGGATAGTAAGGAGCGAACGGCTCAATACGGCTGTGCATGTCATTGGTATGAAGAATATATAATTCTTTCTCAGTTTGCGCCGGCAACAGATTCGCTACCAAACACAACAGCAATAACAAAAAACTCTTTTTCATGGTTTAATCCTCCGATACTTTTATGCGTCCCTCGGTACGGGCGGTTACAAACTGTCCTTTCTCTTCACACTGCTTCACGTAATCGATAAGCAAATCTCTCAACACCTTGTCTTTCGGGAAGGTTTTCGATTTCGCATCCCGGAAAGCCGGCATTTTATCGTTCCCCTCTGCCAAATAGTCAATCGTTGCCACGGTATAGTCTTTCCGAGGGTCAACCGACTTTCCTCCGACCTTTGCATCCACCAGTTTTCCGTCGGACGTAATCACCAGCCGCGCTCCGCTCAAGCCTTCTCCATGCACAGCAGCTATCTGTTCAAACAAACGGATTAAAGTCTTTCCATCCATCGTTAAAACACATAACGCATTTTCAAAAGGGGCAATCTCATAAATCGTACCGAAAGTAACCACACCCTCAGGCAACGCATTCCGGATACCACCCATATTCATCACTGCCACATCTGCCTCACCTCCGATGACCGATGAAGCACTCCGGCGAAGCACATCGGCTATCAGATTAGACAACGGAGACTCAGGACGCTGCGATGTCAATGTAGCCGCCGAATGTCCGATAACCGGCGACATGATACTGTCTACCTGACGTTTATACGGAGCAAGAATCGCCTCAGCCCTCGCATCAGGATTTACATCATACGCTTCTGTCATAGGGAATCTGCCTCCCTCAACGCTTACCACCGAATATCCCGAACTACAACTTCCCAAGCCTATCAGGAGTCCGCTTGCCGCTACAACAAGCCAATGGTTTTTTATCAAATTCTTATTCATACTTTTCGTTTTATCATTCAAAAGTAACCAAAAAAGCAAAACTCGACAAGAAAACTTCATACCGATAGCATCTTTACCGCTCATTTTTACAAAATATAGGGTAAAGATTTGGCTATGTACCGAAAAATCACTTACTTTGCACCGCTTTCGCGCAATCGCTGTCAAGAGGAGTTACTTGATATGTTGCGTTGTAACGATGAAACAATTTAATTTTAAAAAAGAAATGGATTTAATTAAAATTGCAGAAGAAGCATTTGCTACCGGCAAACAGCATCCTTCATTCAAAGCAGGTGATACGGTTACGGTAGCATATCGTATCGTTGAAGGTAACAAGGAACGTGTTCAGCAGTATCGCGGTGTTGTTATCAAAATTTCAGGTCACGGTGAAAAGAAACGTTTTACCGTACGTAAAATGTCAGGAACAATTGGTGTAGAACGTATCTTCCCGTTGGAATCTCCGGCTATTGACAGCATCACTGTCAACAAGATTGGTAAAGTACGTCGCGCTAAGCTGTATTACCTGCGCAAACTGACAGGTAAGAAAGCAAGAATCCAAGAAAAGCGTACAAGCAACGCCTAAGTCTCGGAAACTATAACGTGTTCTTACATAACCTTTAGGCGCACATTGCGCGGGTCAGACGAAAACTCTTCTTTCTGTTTCCGTTATGTTCTCGCACAATATGCGCCTAATTTTTTGTTGCTCCCCAAACAGCATCACTTGTTAAGAAACTGTTTTGAATTTATCGTGTGATGATTTAGGATGAGTTTTTTGAGTCATTTTTGCTTGTGTGATGAGGAAGATAGCGGGCTATCTGACGAAGAACAAAAGCAGAAAGGACCAAAAAATCGCCTAAAGCACACACGAAAATGAAGACATCAAGCCAAGAAAACTTTTTGGAGAAATTCAAAACAGTTTCTAAATCCCTAAATCCTTCTCCACGCTCATTTTATTTATCAATCTTGTTTTCCATCATACGTATGTTAATAGAATTACTCCAATCCTCTTATTTCTCTATTTTCTTGATAGTGGCTCTCGGCTTCATGTTGGGACGTGTTAAAATCATGGGACTGTCGCTCGATGTCTCTGCCGTAATATTCATCGCACTGGCTTTCGGACATTGGGGAGTATCCATACCGAAAGAGTTAGGCACTTTCGGACTGGTACTTTTCATCTTTACCATAGGTATTCAGGCAGGACCGGGATTTTTCCATTCGTTCCGCAGCAAAGGAAAAACGCTCATCCTTATTACATTACTTATTGTTGCGTCTGCCTGTCTTACGGGAGTCGGGATGAAATACCTGTTTAATATTGATACACCAAGCATCGTCGGACTGATAGCCGGAGCTTTGACAAGTACGCCGGGACTTGCCGTTGCCATCGACAGTACACAGTCGCCACTGGCATCCATCGCTTACGGTATTGCCTATCCGTTCGGAGTGATAGGTGTTATTTTATTTGTAAAACTCTTACCCAAGCTGTTTAAAGTAGACGTGGAACAAGAAGCACGGAAGCTGGAAAAAGAACGCCGGAACAATTTCCCGGAGCTAAACACCTGTCTGTTCCGCGTTACCAATCCTTCGGTATTGAATCGCACGCTCCAACAACTGAATATCCGTGCCATAACCGGAGCTGTAATCTCCCGGCTGAAACGTGACGGCTCTATCATTATCCCAACAGCACACACGGTTTTAAAAGAGAACGACACGATACAAGCCGTGGGCAGCGAAGAAGCCCTGAATAACCTTACCGTCATGTTGGGCACGCGCGAAGACGGAGAACTGCCTTTAGAGCATACACAAAGCATCGAGTCGCTGTTACTGACCAAGAAAGATATGATTAACAAACAGCTGGGCGACCTTAACTTGCAACGGAACTTCGGATGTACCGTTACCCGTATACGGCGAAGCGGAATAGACATAGCTCCATCGCCGGAACTGGCGCTGAAGTTTGGCGACAAACTGACCGTGGTAGGCGAAAAAGAAGGGATTCAAAGCATTGCGCGCCTGCTGGGGAATGATGCGAAAAAACTTTCCGACACCGACTTCTTCCCCATCGCGATGGGTATTGTGCTGGGAGTTTTGTTCGGCAAACTGAACATTTCATTTGGAGGAAGCATGTCTTTCTCACCGGGGCTGACGGGAGGTGTGCTGATGATGGCGCTTTTCCTGAGCGCGATAGGAAAAACCGGACCTATTTTGTGGTCAATGTCTGGAGCATCGAATCAGCTTTTGCGTCAGTTGGGATTGCTGCTTTTCCTTGCCGAAGTAGGAACGTCTGCCGGAAAAAATTTGGTAGCAACATTCCAAGAAAGCGGATTCCTTTTGTTCGGCATCGGGGCGCTCATTACCATCGTACCCATGCTGACAGCCGCACTTATCGGGAGACTGGTATTTAAAATCAGTATGCTCGATCTCTTGGGAACAATCACCGGAGGTATGACCAGTACACCGGGCTTGGCGGCCGCCGACTCGATGACGGACAGCAACATCCCCGGTGTGGCATACGCTACGGTTTATCCCATTGCAATGGTGCTGCTCATTTTATTCATTCAAGTAATAGCAATGGTTATAAATTAGCCTCCCTAAAGGAAAGATAACTAACTTATTTTTAAGGCTTTACAGTTCAGCAAAAAGCATAAAAAATTCTACCCGTAGAACCGGTCGGTTCTATGGGTAGAAACAGCAAACACTACCGCATGGGATGAATGACACTAACGGTAGCGTTTTTGAGGGATATACCGGCAGATTTTTCTTATGCTTTCAAACTCCGTATACTTCACGGTGTATCCGGTCGCGTATTGCCTCAAAATCCGTATCGATGCTGTCTGCTCCTGCAAACATCAGGTATAGCGGCAGCCCTTCTCCCCCCTTTCTATAAGAGGGCTGGAAGTAATCTTTTTCACAAAGCGAGAAACCACATCTTTGGTAAAAACCTATCCGACGTATGCTCATTTCATCTTCCGGACGTTCTACTTCTAATACGATGATACCCGGAAGCAACTGCTTTATATACTCCATAACCTGCCTTCCGTATCCCTTGTTACGAACAGCCGGAGAAGTAGCCAGATGCTCCAAGTAATGGAAATCGCCGAGATTCCATGCCGTAATCAACCCTATCGGAAGCTCATCGTCGGTTATGAGGTAACACGTAAAAAGCGGATTGGTATCGGCATTGCGCCGCTGGTCTTCATCGTCCCGGCGCTCTACTTCAGGAAACGATTCGTGCAAAAGATTCTCTACAAAAGAATAAGCCTTGTGGTCTGTTTTAATTGGAGTAAAGTTTAACATAATGATTCTGATTATGAGTAAAACATACGATTCTGTATTTTGACACAGGGTTAAAATGCAGTCACTTGTCGGTATAAAACCGGATGACGCGCTCTATCGCCCGCTCGCATACGGGACAAAAACGGGGTGCTTCGTTGATTTTCATCCTACATTCGGTAGTAGGACGATAAATGCCTTTCAGGGTATATCCGCCCCCTTCGTACAAGCCTACCTTCGTATAAATGGTAGCCGAATCGGTCTCCAACGGAGTAGGCACGGGAGTACCCTCCGGAAGCAAATCTTTCCACTTACTGTCGAAGTCGACCAGCGTCGTTATATTCTGTTCCCACGGCTCTACGCTGTACGGATATTGCGCACTGGGAGCCTCATCGTAAGCATATTCGTCTGCAAGTCCGGCAAAACTGTGTCCGAACTCATGCACCACAACAGGCCAGAACATCGGATGATGAGCCGTGGTGAGCGTATACGAATTATAGATGCCGCCGCCACCGTACGTATCCGTATTGGCAAGGATGATGATGTGTTCGTAAGGAATCCCTGCCAGCCAGTTGTGAATGTCTTTCACCCGACGGGTCGTCAGATATCGGTCGGAATAGAATGTATCGAAATGAGAACTTACCGCCGTTGATTTCCACTGGGCTTCGCGGGGAATACTTACGCCGCTATCGTCCGAGGGGCTTCCCACCGCAACGACATTGAAACGGCTTTTAAGATGCTTGAAAGGCTCGTGGGCAAATAAAGCATCACACGCCTTTTGTGCATCGGCATAAAATACATCCATTTCGGCTGCGGTATAGCCTTCGGCAAGAATGGCCACGTCGATACAATCGGTAGCCGGACCACTTTCGAGCAAATAGCGGTGAGGAGTAATCCGCTCCAGTCCGCGCCGGTGAATCAATATATCGCCGGGGTTCACCTCATGAGTCAGTGAAGCTACCGGCTTATGGTAGACATCCTTCAGGCGGACGGTTACCGTTACGGGCTGTTTCGGGAAAGGCAGCAGAAATGTATTTTCAAATCCCCGCTTTACATGCTTTGCTTCATCTTCGCTCACCCATTCTTGAAACAGACTTGAAAAAGAAGTGCGGTAAATCACTGTCCCAGTGGCTTTATCAGCTACCGTGATGTCACCGTTCCCCTCTAACGGCAACTCACTGAGCCGTTGCCTTCTGCCTGCCCACTGGGGCAACGAACAGAGTTCATCCAAATAAATATCCTGATGGTTTGCATCGCCCGTAAAGAGGTAATCGACCCGTAAAGTCTTATCAACAAAATAATCATCAAAACTTTGTGAAAAAGCCGAATATGACGTACAAAAGCATAAAATTAGAGCTACAAATAAATTTTTCATATCGCATTTAAGATTTTATAGGCGGCAAAGTTAAAGAATGAAACCGAAAAAATACTATCTTTGCATAAATATTTAAAGATATAAAAATGGGACATCACCAATTAGACAGCTTAGACGAACAAATTTTACGATTGATTGCTGACAATGCACGTATTCCGTTTTTGGAAGTAGCACGTGCATGTAACGTATCAGGAGCTGCGATTCATCAGCGTATTCAGAAATTGACCAACTTGGGAATCCTGAAAGGTTCGGAGTTTATCATCGACCCGGAAAAGATAGGTTATGAAACGTGTGCTTACATCGGGCTGTACCTGAGAGACCCCGAACAGTTCGACTCTGTTACGGAGGCATTAAAACTAATCCCGGAGGTTGTAGAATGTCACTATACTACGGGGCAGTATGATATGTTTATCAAAATCTATGCAAAGAACAACCATCACTTATTAGAAGTCATCCACGACAAACTTCAACCGTTAGGGCTGTCGCGCTCGGAAACGATTATCTCGTTCCGCGAAGCTATTAAGCGACAGATGCCTATTATCGGTATAACGAGCGAAGACTGAAAATCAGCGTCGCTCATAATCAACGAAACAGTAAGAGTAGAGATGTTTTTCGTCAGTCGGATAACATTCTCTACTTTTTTCTTGCCATTGTTCCGGGTTTATTTCAGGGAAAAACACATCGGCAGGAGCCTTGTCATCGTCTACTTCTGTAATATACAGGCGATCTGCCTGCGGCATGGCTTCTGTATAAAGCGTGGCTCCCCCCATGATAAATACTTCTTCGTCTGATGCACAGTGTGCCAACGCCTCTTCCAGCGTATGGAATGTTTCCGTTCCTTCAAAACAAATTTCCTGACGAGTCAACACGATATTGCGGCGGTTAGGCAAAGCTCCTTTGGGAAGCGACTCGAAAGTTTTGCGCCCCATTACAACGGTGTGTCCCGTAGTCAAAGCCTTAAACCGCTTTAAGTCGTTCGGCAACCAGTAAAGTAGTTTGTTTTGAAAACCAAGTCCTCGGTTTTTATTAATTGCAGCAATAATCGATAAAGACATGAAAGGTGAGTTTTTAATTTTATAACATTAATAATTCAAAGTTCTCAACACATTAATCACACTTACACCGATACCTTTCCGGCTATGTGAGGCCACGGGTCGTAACCCTCAAGTCGGAAATCGTCGTAAGTAAAGCTGAAAATATCTTTTACGTCGGGATTGAGTTTCATAACCGGAAGCGGACGAGGCTCGCGGGTCAACTGCAAATCTACCTGTTCCAGATGGTTGAGGTAAATATGGGCATCGCCCAATGTATGGATGAAATCGCCCGCTTTCAGTCCCGTTACCTGAGCCATCATCTGAAGCAGCAGGGCATACGAAGCAATGTTGAAGGGAACACCCAAAAAAGTATCGGCACTACGCTGATACATTTGCAGGCTCAAGCGTCCGTTTGCTACGTAAAACTGGAAGAACATGTGGCAGGGCGGCAGGTTCATGTTCTTCAAATCGGCTACATTCCAAGCATTTACGATGATGCGGCGTGAATCGGGATTATGCTTGATCGTCTCCACAGCTTCCGCTATCTGGTCGATGAATCCGCCGTCGTACGTAGGCCACGAGCGCCACTGGTATCCGTAGATGTGCCCCAAATCACCGTTCTCGTCGGCCCACTCGTTCCAGATGCGCACACCGTTTTCTTGCAGGTATTTCACGTTCGTATCGCCTTTCAACATCCAAAGCAGCTCGTGGATGATGGATTTCAAATGAAGTTTCTTGGTGGTTACCAGCGGAAAGCCGTCTTCCAGATTAAAACGCATCTGATGTCCGAACACACTGATAGTTCCGGTTCCCGTACGGTCTTCTTTCTTCACTCCCTCGGTACGGATGCGACGGAGCAAATCCAAATATTGTTTCATTCCGATATTTATTTTATAGAGGGAGCAAAGGTACGGGTTATTTTGGAATATATTGATATATGAAAGGTGCATAATTTGTATTCGGGACAAAACAGCCCGCAAAACGCTACCGTAAGCGTCCCTCATCCCATGCGGATAAGTGCTGCTGTTCTACCCATAGGAAGCAGGTGTCATACGAATAGAAATTTTCTATGCCACAAACCGGAACAAGCTCTTAATAGAGATTAAAATATGGCTTCAACCTCTGCCTGTTTTCTGAAAAAGAAGTATCTTTGCACCCTAAAATCAAATCAGGAAATGGAAGAAAGCATACGATACAACGATTTTGCCGGATTCTTAGCCAAACAATTTCCGTTTAAAGTACAGAAAATCTCTGTCAATGCAGGCTTTACATGCCCTAACCGGGATGGAACGAAAGGCTATGGCGGCTGTACGTACTGCAATAACCAAACATTTAACCCGGCTTATTGCCATACGGATAAAAGCGTGGCGATGCAATTGGAAGAAGGAAAAGCTTTTTTCGCCCATAAATATCCGCAAATGAAATATCTGGCTTACTTCCAAGCCTACACGAACACCTACGGCGAACAGGAAAAACTCGTACGCATGTACGAAGAAGCATTGCAGGTAAAAGACGTGGTGGGGCTGGTTATCGGGACACGCCCCGACTGTATGCCGGACAGTCTGCTCGATTATCTGGAAACACTGAACCGAAAAACCTTCTTGCTGGTAGAATATGGCATAGAAAGCACAAACAACGATACACTGAAGCGTATCAACCGAGGACACACATTCGAATGTACTGCCGATGCCATACAGCGCACAGCGGCGAGAGGCATACGCACGGGGGGACATATCATTCTCGGACTGCCCGGAGAAACCAGTGAAATGCTGCTCGCACAGGCCTCGCAGGTTTCGGCTTTACCGCTGACTACACTCAAACTACATCAGTTGCAACTGATAAAGGGTACACGCATGGCATACGAATACGAACATTCGCCTGAAGATTTCCACCTTTATACGGCAGACGAATATATCGACTTGGTAATCGGATATGTAGAAAGGCTTCGTCCGGATTTGGTTTTAGAGCGTTTCGTCTCGCAATCTCCCAAAGAGCTACTTATCGCACCCGACTGGGGACTGAAAAACCATGAGTTCAGTTGCCGGGTAAGAAAACGGATGCGCGAGCGAGACACATGGCAAGGGAAATATTACACTTTATAAACATAGAAAACAACATGGAACTAAAAGGTAAAGTACATTATGTAGGCGTGAACGACCGCACAAAAGCATTGTTCGAAAATCTTTGGCCGCTGCCTTACGGCGTTTCTTACAACTCGTACCTGATAGCAGACGATGAGATGGTAGCACTGATAGATACGGTAGATGTAGCTTTCTTTGAAGTTTATCTGAAGAAAATACGCAGCGTAATCGGCGACCGCAAGATTGATTACCTTATCATCAACCACATGGAGCCGGACCATTCTGGTTCTATTTCGCTGATTAAACAATACTATCCCGATATCGTACTGGTAGGAAATAAAAAAACTTTCGACATGGTAGAAGGCTATTACGGACTGACGGGCGACCGTTACGTGGTAGGCGAAGGCGATTTCTTGAAAATAGGACATCACAACTTGCGCTTCTACCTCATCCCGATGGTTCACTGGCCCGAAACAATGGTTACGTTCGATGAAACGGAAGGCATCTTGTTTTCGGGAGATGCTTTCGGATGTTTCGGCGCACTGAACGGCGGATGTATCGACAAAAACATCAATACCGACATCTATTGGAACGAGATGCGCCGCTACTACTCTAACATCGTAGGAAAATTCGGAAATCCGGTACAAAAGGCATTGCAGAAATGCAGCGGCCTGCCTATCAAGATGATTTGTTCTACCCACGGTCCGGTATGGGAGGAAAACATCCCTCAGGTGGTCGACATGTACGACAAGATGAGCCGTTACGAAGGCGAAGAAGGGGTGGTAATCGTTTACGGCACCATGTATGGCAACACGGAAGAGCTGGCTGAAGCCATCGCCGAAGAATTAAGCGCACAGGGTATTAAAAACATCATCATGCACAACGCTTCGTATACGCACCATTCGTTCATTCTGTCTGATATATTCAAATACAAAGGTCTGATAGTGGGTTGTACGACGTATAACATGAATCTCTATCCTGAAATTCAATCGCTGTTAGACAAGGTTGCCGCCCGCGAGATGAAGAACCGCATCATGGGTTACTTCGGTTCGTTCACATGGGCAAGCGCAGCCGTAAAGAAGTTAGGCGAATACACTGAAAAACTGAAGTTTGAGGTAGTAGGAAACCCGGTAGAAATGAAACAGACCATGAAAGCCGACAACTATTTGCAGGCAAAAGCACTGGCTAAAGCAATGGCAGACCGTCTGAAAGCCGACCGCAAATAAAGTCAGAAAAGCATACGAAAAAAGGGATGACCGGACTTGAAAATCGGGTCATCCCTTACTTTTTAATACATAATAAGTATTTACGATTCTTTCAAAACTTCGTCGATAGCAGCAATCTTCTTTGTAACCAAATCCAAATCGGCTTTCAGACGTTCAATCTTGCGGGTTATTTCAGTAACAAGGCTGTTACCTTTCTTTGAAGAAGAGTTAAGGAACCCGAGGTTATTTTCGTATGTCTGAATATCGTTCTTCAATCCTTCGTAAGTACGAACCAAACGTTCACGGTCACGATACAGATTTCCTTCTTTGCTCAATCCCGACTTAAAGTTACTTAATCTCTTTTCCGTAGCCGAAAGATTCAGTTTATCGAACAACTTGTCTACCAGCGAATGATATTCTTTATAGATACGGTCTTTCTCTTTGAACGGAACAAAACCTACTTCGTTCCATTCCTTCATCAATGCGCGAGTCTGTTCGGCAGCACTTTCATCGGTAATTCCCGAAGCCTCCAAAGCAGCCAGTCGCTTAATGATGTCTTCTTTCTTTGCTAAGTTTTCCTGCTCAACCGAACGCTGTGAAGAAGTGGCTTTGTTTTTCTGCTCAAAGAAATAATCGCACGCTCCGATAAAGCGCTTCCATACTGCATCCGAATGTTTCTTCGCTACGGGGCCTATGGTTTTCCATTCTTTTTGCAGACGGGTCAATATCTCTGCGGTTTCTTTCCAGTTGGTACTGTCTTTCAGTGCCTCTGCCTTTTCGCACAGCTCTTTCTTCTTCTCCAAATTCTTCGCCATATTCTCTTTGACGGATTTGAAGAAAGCAGCCTTGCGACGGAAAAACTCATCGCACGCGGCGCGGAAGCGTTCGAATATCTTCACATTCATCTTTTGGGGAGCAAAACCTATGGTTTTCCACTTAGCCTGCAGAGCCAATATCTCCTGTGTTTTTTCTTCCCAATCGCTGAAAGTCTTGAATGAATCATAATCCATCGCCTCTGCTATTTCGCAGATAACAGTTTTCTGATCCAGATTATTCTGTTCCTTTTCTTTCAACTCTTCGAAGTGTTGCTGATGACGACGGTTCACAGCCGTAGAAGCAGCCTTAAAGCGCGCCCACAAACTTTCCCGCAATTCTTTTGACACAGGACCTATACTCCGGAATTCCTGATGCAGATTCTGCAATTGATGGAAAGCCGAAACTACATCGGGCTCTTCCGCCAGCTTTTCAGCGGCTTCACACAAGCGTGTCTTTTGTTCCAGATTCTTTTTGAAGTCGTATTCGCGAAACTCGTTATTCAGCTTCACCATGTCATAAAACTTCTCTGTATAAAGCTGATAACTCCTGTATAATTCATTCTGTTTACCGGCGGGTATTTGTTTTATTTCACTCCACTCTTGCTGTAATTGCTTGAAATCATTATATATTTTGTTGGTGTCTTCGGTTGATTCGATAAGCATTCGCATTTTCTCGAGAATTGCCAACTTTTTCTGCAAATTTTCTTCCTTTTCCTGCTCTTGGGCAGCAGTCATTGCATTGCGCTTTTCTTTTATAGCTCCCATCACCTCTTTAAATTCTTTTTCAAAAGGATCGGGAACAGGCACAAACTCATCTGCATTTCCTCCGTTCTCAACAAAGACTTTACGCGCTGTGTCCTGTTCTGCTTTGTGCAGTTTATAAAACGTTTGCTTCAGCTGATCTATTTCCTGCTTATCGGCATTACAAACATCCTTATTTATCTCTTTCAAGCGCTGTATGACCTCTTCCTGAGTTTGTATCTCTGTACGCGGCGTAGCGCTTTCTGTTTCTTCCTTTGCAGAAACAGTAGAAACCGGAGCAGCCGATGTTTCTTCTACCGGCACTTCAGTTAACGGGCGATTGGTTTCATTCAGTTCCATCGTATTTAGATTTTAAAGAGTAATTTTATCTCTAACTTACAAATTAAAGAAATAAAATCTGATTTTCATACTTTTTTGCAGATTTTTTTTAATTTATACCCGCAAATTCTGATAACAGCAAAAGACTACGATAACAATACGGTTATTCCCATATACATTAACATACCGATAATATCATTCGTTATCGATATAAACGGTCCGGTGGCAATAGCCGGGTCTATTTTCAGTTTTTCTAACGTCAAAGGAACCAATGTACCAAATATAGACGCAAACATTACTACTGCGAACAAACTGATGGAAACAGAATAGCTGACCGTAGCATGGGCTCCGAAACGAATAAAATTATAGGTATAGACCAACATGGAGATAATTGTAGCATTAATCAATGCCACAACCGATTCTTTCAGAATTTGCTTGATTGTATTTTCTGCATTCAACGAACTGTTCGCCAAGCCCTGTACCACAAGCGCTGAAGATTGAGTACCCACATTTCCTCCGGTTCCACCGATAAGCGGAATATAAAGAGCCATTTCCGGATGGGCGGCAAACGTCGAATCGAAATTTCCCAAAATCATGGAGTTACCGATTCCGCCCAACATTCCGATAAGCAGCCACGGCAAACGGGCAGTGGTTTGACGAAATACGTTATCATCTGATTCTACGTCTTGCGACAAACCGGAAGCCAACTGATAGTCTCTTTCGGCTTGCTCACGCACTTCATCCATCACGTCGTCGACGGTGATTCGCCCTACCAACCTGCCGATACTGTCGACCACCGGCACAGCTACCAAGTCGTATTTCTCAATGGTCTGCACCACTTCTTCAATCGGCGTATCTACATGAACAGATATTGGATCTTTTTTCATCACGTGCTTTACTTTCGATACCGAAGGGCTGGTAATCATCTTCTTCAAAGGAAACACACCGCGCAAACGTTCGTCATCGTCTACAACGTATACATAATAAATCTCGTCCATTTCCTCTGCTTGGATACGCATCTCGCGAAGACATTCGGGCATACTCCAATTTTCGTTTACTATCACCATCTCCGTACCCATCAAACCACCGGCGGTATCTTCGTCGTATTTCAACAAGTCGACGATATCGCCTGCCTGTTCGATGTCTTCGATATGCGAAAGCACTTCTTCCTGTTTGTCTTCATCCATTTCACGGATGATGTCAACCGCATCATCCGAATCCATATAGTCGACAAAACGCTTGGCGATTGTTTCTGACGGCAATATCTCAAGGAAACGTTTTCGCGCATCCTCATCCATCTCGATAAGAACATCGGCTGCCGTCTCGTTATCTAACAGCAAATAAACAGAACGTGCTTCTTCCGCATCCAGCTCGTTACAAAGTTCAGCGATGTCGGCAGGATGTAAATCGTGCAAGATTTCCTTTAACTTGTCCGATTCTTTCTGCTCTATCAATTCTGATACTTCTTTCAACAATTCCTCGTTATTCATGCCTCTAATGCTTTTTCCACCCAATTAGTCAAACCGATGAAGTCTTGAACCGAAAGCTGTTCGGGACGCTTGCTGAAAATCGGTTCCGCACTGAGCGGGTTTGTTTTATTCAAAATGGATGCTATCGAATTACGTAATGTTTTACGGCGCTGGTTAAACGTTGTCTTCACAATCTGCTTAAACAGTTTTTCATTACATCCCAAATCATTCACATCGTTACGTGTCATGCGAATTACCGCACTTTTCACCTTTGGAGGAGGATTGAACACGTGTTCGTCTACCGTAAACAGGTATTCCACATGATACCAAGCCTGTATCAGCACGCTCAATATGCCATACGTTTTACTTCCGGGAGAAGCCGCTATACGTTCGGCCACCTCCTTCTGCACCATGCCCGTACAGCAGGGTATCAATTCTTTATTATCAAGCATCTTAAAAAATATCTGGCTGGAAATATTATACGGATAGTTTCCTGTAAGCACAAACGGCTGTCCGCCAAAAACTTTCTCTAAATCCATTTTCAGAAAATCCTGCTCAATGATATTCTCCTCCCCTAATTGCGAAAAGTTTTCGCGAAGGTATGCGGTCGATTCGAAATCGAGTTCCACAACCTTAAGCAAACGTTTTTTGGGGAGAAGGTATTGAGTAAGCACTCCCATACCTGGTCCAACTTCGAGTATCGGAATGTCCGGATAAGCATCCACTGTATCCGCTATTCTCTGCGCCACTTGCAAATCTTTCAAGAAGTGTTGTCCTAAAAACTTTTTGGGTTTTACCAATTTCATTCCACAAAATTTAAGTTTATTCCACCAAGATATTATCTTTGCAACTTGTCTTACCTGCTATCGTGCAAAGGTAAGCATTAATATTAAATAAACCGACTTATTTTGAAACGAACTGAACTAAAAATTGTCATTAATAAAACCATCCAAATAGCCCTGCCTTTGTTTTTGGGAGCAGCCATCTTGGTTTGGACTTATCACGGGTTCGACTTCCGCCGTGTTTGGAGTGTTTTAAACGGAGAAACCAACTACTGGTGGTTGCTTTTTTCGCTGGTATTCGGAGTTTTCGGACATTTGTTCCGCGGATGGCGGTGGAACCTTACGCTTGCTCCGCTCGGAGAGTATCCCAAACTGTCGAACAGTGTGTATGCCGTTTTCATATCTTATGCAGCCAATTTAGTGATTCCGCGTGTGGGAGAAGTATCCCGCTGTGGCGTGTTGGCTAAGTATGACGGAGTTTCGTTCTCCAAGTCGCTGGGTACGGTTGTTACCGAACGATTGATAGACACCCTCTGCGTACTCCTTATTACGGGAGTTACACTGCTTCTTCAATCGGGGGTATTCGCGGCTTTCTTCGCCAAAACGGGAACGAACATGTCTTTCCTTTCCGGCCTGTTTACCTCTACCAACTTTTATATTACGCTGATTTGTATTGTTGCCGTACTGGTCATGGCGTTTTTCCTTGTACGAAACCTGACCATTTTCGCCAAAGTAAGAGGTATACTGAACGACATCTGGACAGGGTGTCTTTCGCTTCGGAACGTAAAAAATCCGCCGCTCTTTATTATTTATACCATCAGCATCTGGGCCTGCTATTTCTTTCAGTTTTATGTAAGCCTGTTTTGCTTCGACTTTTCTACCGACTTAGGTATCATACCCGCACTGGTTATGTTCGTTGTCGGCAGTATCGCCGTAGCCGTTCCCACCCCTAACGGAGCCGGTCCGTGGCACTTTGCAGTCATCACCATGATGATGATGTATGGCGTAAATAAAGAAGAAGCAGGAATATTTGCCCTGTTAGTGCATGGTATTCAAACCTTTTTATTAATTTTGTTAGGTATTTACGGATTAGTGGCGCTGCCGCTCTCTAACAAAAAAACTAAAAAAACAGTAGTATGAACGACATTCTTTCTTTAGCTCCACAAAATGTGTGGAAACATTTTTATGCGTTGACACAGATTCCTCGCCCGTCAGGACACTTGGAAAAGATTCAGGCATTCTTGCTTGAATTCGGAAAAAACGTAGGCATCGAAACAAGCCAAGACGAAGCCGGAAATATCATTTACCGCAAACCTGCCACACCGGGTATGGAAAACCGCAAGACGGTGATTTTGCAGGCTCACATGGATATGGTTCCACAAAAGAACAAAGATACGGAACATGATTTTGAAAACGATCCGCTGAAAGTTTACATTGACGGCGAATGGGTAAAGGCTAAAGGCACTACACTGGGTTCGGACAACGGAATGGGGGTGGCAAGCATCATGGCTGTGATGGAAGACAATACCCTGAAACACGGACCGCTGGTAGGACTGATTACGGCAGACGAGGAAACGGGTATGTATGGAGCATTCGGACTGAAACCGGGCGAAATAGAAGCGGACATCCTGCTTAACCTCGACTCGGAAGAAGAAGGTGAACTGTATATCGGATGTGCAGGAGGAGAAGACCTGACTGCTACATTAGAATATAAAGAAGAAGAAACCGACCCCGAAGACGTGGCTTTGAAAGTTACGCTGAAAGGACTGCGTGGCGGGCATTCAGGCATCCAAATAGGATGGGGACATGCCAACGCCAACAAGCTGATGGCACGGTTCTTAAATCAGGTTATTGCTTACGACGAAGCGTGTCTGGTTTCATGGGAAGGCGGAAACATGCGTAATGCCATCCCGCGCGAATGTGAAGCCATAATTACCATCCCTGCCGAAGAGGTAGAAGATGTTCTGGCTTTCGTGGGAGAATGCGAACATGTTTGGAGAGACGAATACGCTACCATCGAAGACGGTCTCAGCTTTACTGCCGAGCGGGTTGAATTGCCCAAGATGATGGTGCCCGAAGAAATCCGCGACAATTTGGTGGATGCCATCTATGCGTGTCCCAACGGAGTGGAACGTTACATTCCTACCATCCCCGACACGGTAGAGACTTCATCGAACCTCGCCATCGTAGACATCAAAAACGGCAAGGCTACTGTCCAGATTCTGACCCGCAGCTCGCGCGACTCGATGAAAGATTATCTCAACACTTCTATCGAGAGCTGTTTCTCTATGGCAGGTATGCAGGTTGTCCGTTCAGGCTCTTATTCAGGATGGGAGCCCAACGTCAATTCCCCCATTCTGCGCGCCATGAAAGAATCTTACAAGGCTCAGTTTGGCGACAGCCCTGAAGTAAAAGTAATTCATGCCGGTTTGGAATGCGGCATCATCGGCGCTACCATTCCGGGACTGGACATGATTTCGTTCGGGCCTACCCTGCAATGTCCGCACACTCCCGAAGAGCGTTGCAACATTGCAAGCGTAAAGAAATTCTATGATTTCTTGATTGCCACACTGGAGAACACGCCTGAAAAATAGGCTAAAACAATAAAAGCCTGTTTAATTGGAATATTTAAACGACAGGCTCTAAGATAAAAAAGGTCGTCTTTATGTTCGATGTGAACAAAAAAAGACGACCTTTTTTCTACCCATAGCGTTGCTTTACACATGCGGTAGCGTTAAGTAACGCTTCGGGTAGAACTGATGAACGCTTGCGGTAGAATTTCAGCACCGCTCCGCCGGTCATTTTCCACCCTTTTCTTTGGCTTCTTCATGCGGAATGCGGAAGGCGGTATAAAGTTCGAGCAACGCCGCAATGGTGAGGCAGATAATCCACTCATTATGATGCCATAACAACATCATGACTCCCGTCATAATCAATAACATTGCACCTAAAAGTTGCTGACGGCGCAGACGGCGAATTGCAAAATTCGTGGTTTCAGGACTTGTCACAAACTGAGCATAAGCAAACAGTATGGAACCCACCAAATAAATATATGGAGCAAAGTCGAGTTTCATAAACTGAACCACCAGTCCGGCAAACAGTAAAACCGCTCCCGTCATACCAAATATATTCGCATTTTTCGCTGTCATTTCAAGTCTTCTTCAAATATAAAAATGTCTTCGTTTTCTTTCTTCATCAGATACTTCTCGCGTGCTACTTTTTCGAGCGCTTCCTTATTCGAGGTTATCTCTTTCAGCATCTTGCTGTCTTCTTCATACTGCTTGCGGTAATATTCTATCTCGGCATTCAGCTTGCTAATCTCGCGCTTGTGCGCAAAACGTTGAATCAGGCTGTTTTCATCTAACACCCCGATGACCAATAAGAATATCCCCAACGTAACCCAGTATTTGTATCGGCTGATAAAACGTCCGGTTTCTTTTAAAGTGACCATAAACTAATCCTTTTGTTGTGCGTGGGCAAAGATAACGATATTTTTGCAACCTCGTTTGTCGTAAAAAAAATATCTTTCGTATGATGCTGCTTAACATAGCAGGATGCTTGCCTGTGTTGGTTGGGTTAGTCATCCTAAATCATCGCACGATAAATTCAAAACAGTTTCTTTTACAACAGGTTTTGCTGTATTGGTTTTGTAACAACATCCTCACGGCAATGTAATCTTATCGTATCTGTTTCGAAGTCTGCAATCTGTTTTTTTGCATTTAAAAATAAAACTATGGTTAATTTTAATAAAGCGAAGAAAAGGATGGACTGTAAGGCGTTGATTCTTAGTCTGGTGATGGGTGGATTCTGCCTGAATGCAAGTGCCCAGAAAGTAGTGTTCGATTTTGGTGGAAAGGTAACCGACCCAAGCGGGAAGGGTATTTCCGGTGTGGTGGTAAACGACGGTATCCACTTTACCAAGACCGATGCGCAAGGGGCATGGTCTTTGGTTTCGGATACAACGTTAAGCAAATTTGTAAGTATATCAGTGCCGGCATCTTGTGTTTTGCCTCAGCAAGACGGGCTGGCAAACAACTATTATATATCTGTACGCGCGTTGGCGCAAACGGGCGGGAAGCATGATTTTGTGTTGGAAAAGCGAGACCAGACGGAAGAGAGCTTTCATTACATTGCCATATCAGATCCTCAGGTACGTAACGCCGACCAGATGAAGCGTTGGCGACAGGAAACAGTGCCTGATTTGAAAGAGGTAATCGATTCGCTGAAACAGTCGCGCGAAGTGGTGGCTATGACGTTGGGCGACTTGGTGTGGGATAACATGCCGTTGTTCGACGAATACCGTGAGTCGGTAAAAAACACCGGTGCGGTTTTCTTCCAATGTATCGGTAATCATGATTTCGACAAGCAATACCAAGACCTTCATAATATGGCGAAAGGCACGCCCGTGTATGGCGAAATGGTGTACGGACGCTATTTCGGTCCTACCGACTATTCGTTTAATATAGGCAAGGCGCATGTGGTAACTATGAAAGATATCAACTATGTGGGCGGGAAGCAGTATGTAGAAAGCCTGACCGGTCAGCAGTTGGAATGGCTGAAGAACGATTTAAACTACGTGCCGAAAGGCAGTCTGGTTATATTGAACCTCCATGCGCCGGTATGGAACAAGGTTTCGCCGGGTGGAAATGTCCGCAATGCAAACGCTTTGAAAGAAGTATTGAAAGACTACCGGGTGCATGTATTTTCCGGTCATACACATTTCTTCCAGAATAATGAAGTTACTCCTACGCTTTATGAACATAACATCGGTGCGGCTTGTGGCGGCTGGTGGTCAGGATGGGTAAACCAGTGTGGCGCGCCCAACGGTTATATGGTGGTAGATGTCGATGGTACCGACGTGAAATGGCATTATAAGGCTACGCGCCGTAATTTTGCTTACCAGTTCCGTGTGTATAAAAAAGGAGAGTTTACGGCTCAAAGCAGTTTCGTAGTAGCTAATGTATGGGATTGGGACAGTGCCTGCCGTGTGGTATGGTATCAAGACGGAAAACCGATGGGAGACATGGAACAGTTTATCGGTTCTGATGAAGAACGTGCTTCGCAATTAAAGAAGCGTAGCGATGCAGAGCCTACGGCTCATTTGTTCCGTGCCATGCCCTCCGACGGTGCCAAACAGATTAAAATAGAGTTTACCAATCGTTTCGGGGAAGTCTATACACAGACCATCAACTCTAAAAATACATATTTCTTTTAATACATAAATAATGAAAACATTAAAATCAGTAGTTGTATTCCTGATGCTGTTGGTGGCAGGAAGTGTAATGACGCTTTCGGCTCAAAACAGAACCATTTCGGGAAAAGTGTTTGACGCAAACGAAGAACCTCTTATCGGGGTGACGGTTGCGGTGGAAAGTGCTACTATCGGTGCTGTGACCGATATAGACGGAGCGTTTACCATTCAAGTACCGGAAGGGAAAGTGGTCTTGAATGTATCTTACATCGGTTTTGCTTCGCAGCAGGTAACAGTAGCAGCAAACCAGTCGACTGTAACCGTCCACCTGAAAGAAGATGCAGTATTGCTGAACGAAACGGTTGTGGTAGGTTACGGTAAACAGAAGAAAGTAAACCTTACCGGAGCTGTTGCCAACATTGGAGGTGATGAGCTGGAAAACCGCGTAACTACTTCGTTGAGTAACATGCTGCAAGGTACGGTAGCCGGTTTGAACGTAACCACTTCTTCGGGTGTTCCGGGAAGTTCGGCTTCTATCAATGTGCGTGGTGTGACTTCTATCAACGATGCCGAACCGCTGGTATTGATAGACGGTGCGGTAGGCGAGATTGACCGCATCAACCCGAACGACGTAGAGTCGATTTCTGTCATTAAGGATGCGTCGGCAGCTGCTATTTACGGTGCGCGTGCAGCCTTCGGTGTGATTTTGGTCACAACCAAGTCGGGAGCCGCCAAAGACGGAAAAGCCACAGTACGTTATAGTGGCCGCTTCGGTTGGCAGGCGCCTACTACTTCTACCGATTATGAAACAACCGGTTATTGGTCGGTTTATACCATCAATCAGTTCTGGCAAGCCGATTCGGGTACATTGTATGTCGATTATACCGATCAAGACATGCAGGCATTGTGGGACCGTGTGAACGACAAGACCGAAAACCCCGACCGCCCGTGGGTAGTGGAAGATGTACGCAACGGCCGTCGCCAGTGGGTATATTACGGAAACCACGACTGGTGGCACGAATTGTATCGCGATAACCGCCCGATGCAGCAGCACAATATTTCAATCAGCGGCGGAAAAGACGATATCAAATATTATTTGTCGGGTTCGTTCGACAAACAGACCGGTATCTTGCGCGAAAATCCCGATGTTTTCCGGAAGTATAATTTGCGTTCGAAGATTGATTTCCGTATCAATGAGTGGTTTACAATGTCGAACAATACTTCGTTCTACAGTTCGCAATACAATTATTTGGGCGATGGCAGCGTAGAAAATACCTTGGCATATAGTGCCCGCCATGCTTTGGCTTGTTTCCCTCAGAAGAACCCTGACGGTTCGTGGTTGTATAGTACACCTTATTTGAATTATAAGGTAGCCAATGGCCGGCATATCTTGTTGGGTGAAGATTCACACCGCAATATAGAACGGGGTACTGACTTCTCGAATACTACCCGTTTGGTTTATTCTCCCATAAAAGAACTGAGCTTTACGGGCGACTTTACTTACCGTTTGTATCAGACGCGCAATACGAGCCGTTCCAATCCGATGTATTACCGTGAATATCCCGATGGCGATTTGCTTTCGTATGCTACCGGTGCCGGTGCCAACCGTTTGGACGAGTCGGTGAATACAAGTAATTATTATTCTACGAACATCTTTGGTAATTATACCGATACGTTTAACGATGCACATCATTTGACTGTAGTAGCCGGTATGAACTACGAGGCATGGAAGAGCAAAAATGTTTCCGGATACGGTGAGAACTTGGTATCTGCCGATTTGGACGACTTGGATTTGGTAGGTCAGAATGCCGAAGGTGCTACCATTACCGGTGTAGGCGGTGGTCAGAACGAATATGCTTTGTTAGGTATCTTCGGACGTATTAACTATGACTATATGAGCCGCTACCTATTCGAAGTGAGCGGACGCTACGATGGTACTTCCCGTTTTGCGAAAGGCAACCGTTGGGGATTCTTCCCGTCAGCTTCTGTGGGATGGCGTATTTCGGAAGAATCTTTCTTCCAGCCTGCACGCCGTTTGGTAGATAACTTGAAAATCAGAGCGTCTTTCGGTAGCTTGGGTAACCAAAATGTATCGTCTTACTATACTTTCGCACGTCTGGTTTCGATAGCCAATTTAGGCTATACGTTCGGCGAAGGAAGTGTGTTGCCCAAATATTCTACATTGGGTGCTCCGATAGCTTCGGACATGACTTGGGAAACAGCCCAGCAATGGGATTTCGGTTTCGACCTGACGATGTTAGGAAATCGCTTGAACCTGACGGTAGACGGCTATATACGTAATACACGCGATATGTTGACCGACGGCGTGGAACTTCCTGCCGTATACGGTGCGAGTGTGCCTGATATGAATGCTGCCGACCTGCGTACAAAAGGATATGAAATCACATTGAACTGGCGTGACCAATTAACATTGGGAGGCAAGCCGTTTGAATACAGCGTCGGGCTTAACCTGAGCGACTATAAGAGTATCGTAACTAAGTATGATAATAAAAACAAGACTTTTGCACAACCTTATTATGAAGGTATGGAAATCGGTGAGATCTGGGGATTCGTGACCGACGGACTTTTCCAAAGCGATGAAGAAGCCCAAGCATACGCCGAACAGTTGGATTTGAGTTATGTACTGAAAGGACAAACCGGAGGTTGGCAAGCAGGTGACGTGAAGTTTGTCAATCTGGATGGAGATAACAAGATAGGTATCGGAAGCAATAATGTGGATAATCCGGGCGACCGCAAGATACTCGGTAATTCGTTGCCTTCGCTTTCATACGGTATTACGGTAAGCGTGCGCTGGAACGGCATTGATGTGTCGGCATTCTTCCAAGGGACAGGAAACCATTATTGGTATCCCGATGGAGAATCCATGCCTTTCTGGGGAGCTTACTCTTATCCGTACCTGTCTTTCTTGCAGAAGGATTTCTTGCAGAATGTGTGGTCAGAAGATAATACGGGAGCTTATTTCCCGCGTGCGATGGCTTATTCGGCATCGGGCGGTGTGCTGAGCAATGTAAACGACCGTTATTTGCAGAATATACGTTACATGCGTTTCAAGAACCTGACTGTGGGTTATACCCTGCCGCAACAGTGGACGAAGAAAGCCGGCATTGAGTCTGTACGTGTATATTTTACGGGTGAAAACCTTTGCTACTGGTCTCCGTTGAAGAAACATTCGAAGTATGTCGACCCTGAAGGAGCTATCGACCGGAGCGGAGCTTACAACAATGCATTCTATCCGTGGCAGAAATCATTCCTGTTCGGTATTGATGTCACTTTCTAACATGAACTATTAAACAAAAGCAAAACGATTATGAAAAAAAGAAATATATTTATAGCACTTGCATTGTTCGCCGGACTTTCATCGTGTGACGACTGGCTAAATAAAAGCCCTTTGAGTGAAATAGAGGAGGAAAACTATTTCAGAACAGAAACCGACCTCCAGCTTTTCAGCAACGGTTTTTATAACAGCATTCTCAATAAATCGCCGTATGACGAGCAGAGCGATGTATATGTACAGCAAGAACTTTCCGATGAAATATTGGGCGGAGAAAACCGTATCGTCCCGGCAAGCGGAGGCGGATGGAGCTGGACAGCCTTGCGCAGTGTCAATACCTTATTAGGTAATGTGGATAAATGTGAAGATGCGGAAGCGGCTACAAAATATACCGCAGTGGCACGTTTCTTCCGTGCCTACTTCTATTATGACAAGGTAAAACGTTTCGGCGATGTGCCTTGGTATGATAAAGAAATGTTTTCGGACGACCCCGACCTGTATAAGGCGCGTGATTCGCGCGAACTGGTGATGACCAACATGCTTGCCGATATTGACTATGCTATCGAGAACCTGCCTACCCGTGCGGAAGAATCAAGCAGTCCTTTCCGTGTGACCCGTGGGGCAGCGTTGGCGTTGAAGTCTCGTTTCTGCCTGTACGAAGGTACTTACCGCAAATACCATAACCTGACTTTGGATGGGAATGATTATACGTATTACCTGCAACAGGCAGCGGATGCAGCAGAAGAATTGATTGACGGCGGTGAATATCATTTGTATTCTACCGGAAATCCGGAAGAAGATTACCTGATGCTGTTTGCCGAAGAAGATGCCAATCCCGATGAATACATCCTTGCCATCAAATTTGATTACGGCATGAGCGTTTACCATAATGCAACGGCGCATACGCTGGTGCCTACGCAGGGACGTCCGGGGCTGACCCGTAAATTGATTAATACGTATCTGATGAAAGACGGAACACGTTTTACCGACCGTGCCGGTTGGGAAACCATGCCGTTTACCGAGGAAGTGAAAGACCGCGACCCGCGTCTGGCGCAGAGCATCCGTACTCCGGGCTATCACCGTATCGGCAGGACGGATATTCTGGCTCCTGATTTGTCGGTTAGCGTAACAGGTTACCAGCCGATTAAATACGTGCAAGACCCGTCGGCTTCGGGTGGTCAGGTAGACCGTAACGACCGTTCTACTTGCGACCTTCCGGTATTCCGCCTTGCTGAAGTGATGCTGAATTTTGCTGAGGCTAAAGCCGAGTTAGGAACACTGACCCAAGAAGATTTGGACAAATCGGTCAATGAAATCCGCGACCGTGTAGATATGCCTCATTTGGATATGGCTCAAGCCAATGCCAATCCCGACAGCTACCTTTCGTCTGCCGAATACGGTTATACCAACGTAACCAGAAGCAATCAGGGCGTAATCTTGGAGATCCGCCGTGAGCGTGCTATCGAGCTGACTCAGGAAGGTTTCCGTTTCGATGACTTGGTCCGTTGGAAAGCCGGTGCTTGTATCGACCAGTCTCTTATGGGTATGTATTTCCCCAGTGCAGGCGAATACGACCTGAGCGGAGACGGTCAGATTGATGTGGTTTTGTATGAGGGAGATAACGAACCGGTTCTTGACGGTGCGCAGATATATCGGATTGGTTCGGATATAACTCTTTCTGAAGGCAACCACGGATATATCAATTATCACCATAACATTAGCCGTACGCCGTTTGATGAAGAACGCGATTATCTCTATCCGATACCAATCAACGAACGTTCGTTGAATCCGAGTCTGGCACAGAACCCGGGTTGGGACGACGGACTTTCTATCTGATATTTTGTTATAAGACGGGTGATTAATAAGGAAAAACGGATAATAAGGCTATAAAATCAGCGTTTTTCAGTTATGGTATCAAAGGTCGCTTTATTGCCTGCACGGGCAGTAAGGCGACCTTTTTTTCTCTATACTATATGGTTTGAAATGCTTGCGGTTACACGAGGTCTTCCATGCGGTAAAACGGCTCCGCCTAAGCGGTAAGACGAGGCAATCCAAGCGGTAAGATTTTTGGTTTTGTATATACCTGTTTTACAGTTGTTTATTTTTTTCTGCTTCTAAATATTGTCGGATGCCAATAACAATATCTTTTTGCGTGGTGCTGTTTAAATTAACCCATCAGGAAATTTAAGCAGGTTTTTTCATGCCGGATGTATTTCAATGAATTATTCTTTTATCCATCCAATCTCTCGGATATTCCCGTTATTTTTGTATTTTTGCATCTGTCAAGCAACGAAAACCAATCTGTTCATGGAGGAAAATTACATTGTATCGGCTCGGAAATACCGCCCGGCGACATTCGATACGGTAGTGGGGCAACGCGCCTTGACCACTACGCTGAAAAACGCCATAGCCAACCACAAGCTGGCTCACGCATACCTGTTCTGCGGTCCGCGCGGAGTGGGAAAAACCACGTGTGCGCGTATCTTTGCCAAGACCATCAACTGTTTGCAGCCTACTGCCGACGGCGAGGCATGTAACGAGTGTGAATCTTGCAAGGCGTTCAACGAGCAGCGGTCGTATAACATCCATGAACTCGATGCCGCTTCGAACAACTCGGTGGAGGACATCCGTTCGCTTATCGAGCAGGTACGCATCCCGCCCCAAATCGGGAAATATAAGGTATATATCATCGACGAGGTTCACATGCTTTCACAAGCGGCTTTCAACGCTTTCTTGAAAACGTTGGAAGAACCGCCTCATCATGCCATTTTCATTCTTGCCACTACCGAAAAGCATAAGATTCTGCCTACCATATTGAGCCGCTGTCAGATTTACGACTTTAACCGAATCAGCGTGACCGACACGGTAGAGCATTTGGAAAACGTGGCAAAGAAAGAGGGTATCGATGCCGAACCCGAAGCGCTTACCGTAATCGCCCAGAAAGCAGACGGCGGTATGCGCGACGCGCTTTCGATATTCGACCAAGTGGTGAGTTTCACCAACGGACACATTACGTACCAAAGCGTCATTGAGAACCTCAACGTACTTGATTACGAATATTATTTCAAGCTGACGGACTGTTTCTTGCATAACAAGGTAACAGACTGTCTGCTGATATTCAATAACATTCTGCGAAAAGGCTTCGACGGCAACCACTTCATTACCGGATTAAGTTCTCACTTCCGCGACCTTCTGGTTAGCCGCGACCCCGCTACCCTTCCTTTATTAGAGGTTGGAGCTTCCATTCGCGAACGTTACCAAGCACAGGCACAGCAGTGTTCTCCCAAGTTCCTTTATCGAGCCATGAAGCTCTGTAACGACTGCGACCTGAACTATCGCGTCAGCAAGAACAAACGCTTATTAGTGGAACTGACCCTCATCGAGGTGGCTCAACTTACTGCCGAACCGGAAGACGCGGCAGGCGGGCATCGCCCTAAAAAGACTTTAAACCCTGTATTTAACCAAACGCAAGCGGCATCCGCTTCGCCGGCGCCACAACCACAGTCGGCACCTGCGGCTTCCGCACAACAGCCGGCGGCTACTGCCTATACTCAACCGGCAGCTCCGGCAGAGACATTGCGCGAACCTGCCCAGCCGAACATTCATGCCAACCCACTGCCTAAAACAGATACAGGAAAGAAAACTCCGGTACTCAAAGCAGGAAGTATCGGCATGTCAATCCGTCGTCCTCATGCCCAACAAGCTACTGCGACGCAGCAAAACGCTCCGGCAGCTTCTTCCGTTACACAAGCGGAAGAAGAATGGGAAGACTATATCTTCAACGAAAAAGATTTGAATTATTATTGGCGGGAATTTGCGGTACGCCTGCCCAAAGAAGAAGCCGCCAACGCCGGACGTATGCAGAACATGCACCCCCAACTGCAAGCAGACCAGACAACATTCGAAGTAGCCGTAGACAATGAGATTGTTCAGAAATATATGCAGCAGTTGATGCCGCAGATTGAAGATTACCTCCGCCAACAACTGCATAACCGGAAGATAAAAATGACCGTACGTGTCAGTGCTCCTGAAGAAAACGTGCGCGCATACAGTCATTTGGAACGCTTCCAGATGATGAGCAAAAAAAACCCAAGCCTGCTCAAACTGAAAGAAGAATTAGGATTAGAGTTGGCATAACCGGAATATTTCAATCGTGATACTTTGAAAGACATTATCGGCAAGAATAGACATATTTGTGCAAAAAATAACGGGAAAAGTATTTGTTTGTAGAAAAATGTTGTTATATTTGCCGTCGAGAAAACATTAATCTATGACTGAACGCTATCTTTATATCATCTTGACGGGAACAGGGCGAATGCCCGCTGTCACATCGGCTACCGGGATGACCCCTCGGGGGTAAGGATAGTATGTTTATGTGTATCTACGCGATACACGTCTGCAAAGGCAGACTTTTTTCGTTTTTCCAGTAATCAAGATTTTATTTTAATCCGGCTCTTCCTTTCTGTCTGGCTATGACAGGTGAAGAGGCACAATACCATACCGTACATGAAAGTATTGAAATTCGGCGGAACATCCGTAGGTTCCGTGAACAGCATGTTGAGCGTGAAAAAAATAGTCGAAGCAGTAGACGATAAAGTAATCGTGGTAGTTTCCGCCCTCGGAGGCATTACCGATAAACTGATTAACACATCCAAAATGGCAGCGGCAGGCGATTCTTCGTACGAAAAAGAAATGAAAGAAATCGTAAACCGACACATCGAAATGGTTTATACCGTGATTCCTGCCGGACACGGACGAGAGGTGTTGCTCGACCAAGTAAACGAACTGTTAAGCGAACTGAAAGATATTTTTCAGGGCATTTACTTAATCCGCGACTTGTCTCCCAAAACTTCGGCTACGATTGTAAGCTACGGCGAACGGCTTTCGTCCATCATTGTGGCTACGCTGATAGAAGGTGCACAATGGTTTGACTCGCGTACTTTCATCAAGACCGAAAAGAAACATAACCGCCATATCCTCGACTCGGAACTGACGAACCAATTGGTGCGCGAAACGTTCCGCGAGATTCCGAAGGTATCGCTCGTACCGGGATTCATTTCGACCGACAAATTGACAAACGAAGTAACCAACCTCGGACGGGGTGGCTCAGATTATACGGCATCTATCATTGCCGCTGCCCTCGATGCAGATATTCTGGAAATATGGACAGATGTAGACGGTTTTATGACTGCCGACCCGCGTGTTATCAGTACCGCTTATCCTATCACCGAACTGAGCTATGTGGAGGCTATGGAGCTGTGTAACTTCGGTGCGAAGGTGGTTTATCCGCCTACCATTTACCCCGTATGTCATAAAAACATACCTATATTAATAAAGAATACGTTTAACCCCGATGCTCCGGGTACCATTATCAAACAGGAAGCCGACCATTCATCGAAACCGATTAAGGGTATTTCCTCTATCAATGATACCTGCCTTATCACCATGACCGGACTGGGTATGGTGGGTGTTATCGGTGTGAATCATCGCATCTTTAAAACATTGGCAGAAAACGGTATCAGCGTATTCCTCGTTTCGCAGGCTTCGTCAGAAAACTCTACTTCTATCGGTGTGCGTAACGAAGATGCGGCTCTGGCATGTGAAGTACTGAATGAAGAATTTTCGAAAGAAATCGAAATGGGCGAAATCAGTCCGATGAAAGCAGAAGGCGGACTGGCTACGGTTGCCATCGTAGGAGAAAACATGAAACATACTCCGGGAATAGCCGGAAAGCTGTTCGGTACGTTAGGACGTAACGGTATCAATGTAATCGCCTGTGCGCAGGGTGCTTCGGAGACAAACATTTCGTTTGTGGTAGACGGCGGTTCGCTGCGCAAGACGCTCAATGTCATCCACGATTCTTTTTTCTTATCCGAATATCAGGTATTAAACCTTTTTATATGCGGAATCGGTACGGTAGGGAGCAGCTTGATTGAGCAGATTCATGCCCAACAAGAAAAGCTGAAACAAGAACGGGGACTCATGCTGCGTATCGTAGGTATAGCAAACGGTCATCTTGCTTACTTTACGCGCCGGGGTATCGACCTTGCCGATTTCCGTAAAGAATTAGAAGAAAAAGGCATTCCGTCTTCACCGCAAGTGCTGCACGATGAAATCATCGGCATGAATATTTTCAATCCGGTATTCGTAGACTGTACTGCCAGCCCGGAAATAGCCGGACTTTATAAAGATTTTCTGAGCCATAACATTGCTGTAGTGGCTGCCAACAAAATTGCGGCTTCATCGGAGTATGACATTTATGCCGAACTGAAACAAATAGCCCGACTGAGAGGTGTGAAGTTTCTGTTCGAAACAAACGTAGGTGCAGGGCTTCCGGTCATCAATACGATTAATGATTTGATTAACAGCGGCGACAAGATTCTGAAGATAGAAGCCGTACTGAGTGGCACACTGAACTATATATTCAACGAACTGAGCGCCGATATGCCGCTCAGCAAGATTATCCGCAAAGCAAAAGAAGAAGGATACTCTGAGCCCGACCCGCGCATCGACCTGAGTGGGAAGGATGTTATCCGCAAACTGGTGATTTTAGGACGTGAAGCAGGCTATCGGTTGGAACAGGAAGACGTAAAGACTCATCTCTTCATTCCTGACAAATACTTTGAAGGCTCTCTGGATGACTTCTGGAAACATATCGGAGAATTGGATGCCGATTTCGAAATGCGCCGCCAGAAACTGGAAAGCGAAGGAAAACGCTGGCGCTTTGTTGCACGCTTGGAAAACGGCGAAGCATCCGTAGCGTTAGAAGAGGTAGAGTTTCATCATCCGTTCTATAATCTTGAAGGAAGCAATAATATTATTTTGCTTACCACCGAACGGTATAATGAATACCCCATGCTGATACAAGGCTACGGCGCAGGAGCCGGAGTTACAGCGGCAGGAGTTTTTGCCGACATCATGAGTATTGCCAACATCTGATTAAGAATATAAGGATTATAACCGTGAAACATATTATCATTTTAGGAGACGGTATGGCAGACTGGGCTGTACCCTCCTTAGGAAATAAGACCTTGCTGCAATATGCGAATACGCCCTACATGGATATGCTCGCCCGAATGGGACGAACGGGAATGCTGAAAACGGTTGCCGACGGATTCCATCCCGGCAGCGAAGTAGCGAACATGTCTGTAATGGGGTATGATTTGAAGAAGGTGTATGAAGGACGCGGCGTACTGGAAGCTGCAAGCATCGGTGTCGACCTTCAAGCGGATGATATGGCTATGCGTTGTAATATTATCTGCGTAGAAGGCGATATGCTGAAAAACCATTCGGCAGGACATATTACTACCGAAGAGGCAGACGAACTGATTAAATACCTGAATGAGAAGTTGGGCACTGATTGTATCCGGTTTTATACAGGCGTGCAATACCGTCATTTGTTGGTCATCAAAGGCGGAGACAAACGATTGGAATGTGTACCGCCGCATGATATTCCGTTACAGCCTTTCCGCCCGAATATGGTGAAAGCGCTCTGTCCCGAAGCTCAAGAAACAGCAGAATTGATAAATGCACTGATTCTCAAATCGCAGGAATTGCTTGCCAACCATCCGGTAAACCTGAAACGCATATCGGAAGGTAAAGACCCGGCAAACAGTATCTGGCCGTGGAGTCCGGGGTATCGTCCGCAAATGGAATCGCTTTCCAAGAAATATCCTTCCATCCGGAAAGGGTCTGTCATTACTGCCGTCGACCTTATCCGGGGCATCGGACGCTATGCGGGATTGCGTTGTATCGACGTGGAGGGGGCTACAGGACTGTACACCACCAACTACGAAGGCAAAGCCGCTGCCGCTATCGAGGCGTTAAAGACAGATGATTTCGTTTACTTACACATCGAAGCAAGCGATGAAGCCGGACACGAAGGTGATGTGGATTTGAAGTTGAAAACCATCGAATACCTCGACCGCCGTGCCATTGCTCCCATCTATGAGGCAATCAAGACGTGGGATGAACCCGTGGCAATCGCAGTTCTGCCCGACCATCCTACCCCCTGCGAGCTTCGTACGCACACTGCCGAGCCTGTTCCTTTTCTTATCTATTATCCGGGAATAGAGCCGGACGGAGTACAGACGTATGATGAAGTGGCTTGCCGGCAAGGTGCATACGGACAACTGGAAAAAGACGAGTTTATGAATTTGTTTATGAACATTTAGGTAATAATCAAAAGAACAACATGAAGTATTACAGTACCAACAAACAGGCTCCCGATGCTACGTTGGAAGAAGCCGTTGTAAAAGGATTAGCGGCCGACAAGGGATTATTCATGCCCCGCGAAATCAAACCGCTTCCTTCCTCGTTTTACGATGAAATAGAAAATCTCTCGTTTCAGGAAATGGCTTACCGCGTAGCCGATGCGTTTTTCGGCGAAGATGTTCCTGCCGATACGTTGAAACAAATCGTTTACGACACGCTGAGCTTTGATGTTCCTGCCGTTAAGGTAAAAGAGAATATTTACTCGCTGGAGCTTTTCCACGGACCTACGTTGGCATTCAAGGATGTAGGCGGACGCTTCATGGCACGGTTATTGAGCTACTTCATCCGCAAAGAAGGCAAACAGCAGGTAAATGTGCTGGTTGCCACATCGGGGGATACAGGCAGCGCGGTGGCTAACGGCTTCCTCGGAGTAAAGGGCATCCACGTATATGTACTTTATCCGAAAGGAAAAGTAAGCGAAATTCAAGAGAAACAGTTTACTACGTTAGGACAAAATATTACCGCCATCGAGGTAGACGGTACGTTCGACGACTGTCAGGCGTTGGTAAAAAACGCATTCATGGATAAGGAGCTGAATGCACACATGCAGCTTACATCCGCCAATTCCATCAACGTGGCGCGTTTCTTGCCGCAGGCGTTTTACTATTTCTATGCATACGCCCAACTGAAGAAACTCGGCAAAGCGGATAACTTGGTGGTGTGTGTGCCGAGCGGTAATTTCGGAAATATCACTGCCGGGCTTTTCGGTAAACGAATGGGACTCCCTGTCCGGCGTTTCATTGCGGCAAATAACCGCAACGATATTTTCTACCAATACTTACAGACCGGCGAATACCGTCCGCGCCCGTCGGTGGCTACCATTGCCAACGCCATGGATGTAGGCGACCCCAGCAATTTTGCCCGCATATTGGCTCTGTATGATAACAGCCATGCGGCAATATCGGCAGAAATCAGCGGCGCGACTTATACCGATGCACAAATCCGCGAAACGGTGAAGAAAACATACGTTGAAACGGGTTATCTGCTCGACCCTCACGGGGCTTGCGGTTACCGTGCGCTGGAAGAAGGCTTGAAACCCGGCGAAACGGGCGTATTCCTTGAAACGGCTCATCCCGCCAAGTTCCTGCAAACGGTGGAAGAGATTATCGGAAACAAGATTGCCATTCCCGAAAAATTGCAGGCGTTTATGAAGGGTACGAAACTGAGCGTGCCTATGACGAAAGATTTCGCCTCGTTCAAGGCTTATTTGATGAAGCAATAAGAATCATGCCCAATAAAAAATCCCGCGTTTTTGAAACGCGGGATTTTTTATACTCAATCTTTTGCCTGATGCACCGTAAGTTGCGGGAACGGAAAGCCGATACCTTCTTTATTAAACGTGGCGTATACGATTCGGTTCATATCGAAATATACGTCCCAGTAATCACTGCTTTTCGTCCAGACACGTACCTTTATATCGACACTGCTTGCCGAGAGTGCACCCAGTCCGATAAACGGAGCAGGGTCTTTCAAGATGCGGTCATCGGCTGCGATAATGCGCTCCAACACAGCTTTTACCCTTTCGTAATCTTCTCCGTATTCTACTCCGAACACCCATTCCGCACGGCGTGTCACCTGACGGCTGTAATTCGTTACGGCATCACTGCTTAACGTTCCGTTCGGCACGTAAATAATTTTGTTGTCGAGCGTGGTCAGTATGGTGTGAAATATCTGGATTTCTTTCACCGTACCGCTGGCATCGTTTGTCTCAATATAATCGCCTACCTTATAGGGCTTGAAAATCAAGATAATTAACCCGCCGGCAAAGTTGGAAAGATTACCGGACAACGCCATACCCACAGCTACACCGGCAGAAGCCAACAGAGCAGCAAGGCTTGTGGTTTCAACCCCCAACTTACTGATGATGGCAAACGCCAGAACCAGATTAAGCAACAAGCTGACAAGGCTGCGCAAAAACGTCTGCACGCTGATTTCCAATTTCCGTTTCTCTAATATTTTGGCAAGAAGCCGGGATATTTGCTTGATGACAAACCGCCCGATGATATAAATCAATACGGCGGCAAGAATATCTTTCCCCACCTCGATTGACCAATTTACCAATCTGTCGATAATCTGTTCGACGTTTACTCTCGATGCAAGTTTTGCCGAAGCGTCTAACAATGTAGTCGTTAAAAACATAATCTTTTTACTTTAAATACAATTAAACATAATAGCCTGTTTTTCAGTTCAAAAAAATATTCATCCCGATGCTCAGAAACGCTACCCGTAGAACAGACAAGTCCTATGGGTAGAACCAACCGACTTATCCGCATGGAACAACCCACACTAACGGTAGCGTTTTTTCGGAACATATCAATCAGTCTTCCAACCGTCCTTTTCCCTGACGCACCACTTCCGGTTCGTCGCCGCAACAGTTAATGACCGTCGACGGCTCTATGCCGCCTATTCCCCCGTCGATAACCCAATCTACCTTATCGCCGAACTTCTCGTTTATCAGTTCGGGATCGGTTACATACTCTATGTCCTCCCCTTCTTTCAGCGGCAATGTAGTAGTCAGTATCGGAGCGTTCAACATCCTGCATACCTCCCGGATGATATTATTGTCCGGCACACGGATTCCCACCTCTTTACGGTTGCGGAATATCTTGGGCAAACGGCTGTCGGCATTCAGAATAAATGTAAAAGGCCCCGGCAGCGTACGCTTCATCAGTTTAAACGTAGCGTTGCTCACACGAGCATACTCGCTGATGTTGCTCAAATCATAACAAATAATTGAAAGATTATGTTTGCGAGGGTCAATATTTTTCAGCTTGCAGATACGCTCTATGGGGCGTTCTTTCAACGCATGACAGCCGATGGCATACATTGTATCGGTAGGATAAATAATGATGCCCCCCTCTTCCAGCGTGTCGACGATGCGCTGCAAATCGTCCGGATTATTGTTTTTGTCGTATAGTTTCAGTATCATAGTCGCTTAAAACTTTTTCACACGGATGTGGCAGTAAGGCTCTCCACCCGTTTTGTCATAATAATGCTGATGGTATTCTTCCGCCTTCCAGAATGTAGAAGCAGGCGTAAGGCGGGTATTCACTTCGTACCCCTTTGAGCGAAGCAGGGCGATAACCTCCTCTGCCTGTTGTTTTTGGGGTTCGTTCAGATAGAATATCTCACTGCGGTACTGAGGCCCTATATCGGGTCCCTGTCCGTCGGTTTGCGCCGGGTCGTGGATTTCGAAAAACAGTTTGCAAAGTTCAGTAAACGAAGTTTGCATCGGGTCAAACTCCACTTCCACCGCTTCGGCATGTCCGGTAGTGTGGGCTTTCACCTCCTGATAAGTAGGTTTTTCTTTATGTCCTCCTATATAGCCTACCGTAGACTGGACTACCCCCGCAGCGCGTTCAAACAGGTGTTGCGCTCCCCAAAAGCATCCGCAGGCAAATATGGCTTTTTCTGTTTCCATGTCAGTTCTTGTTTTTATGTATAATGATTGTTCAAACTTACAAAAAGTTTTTAATATAATCCGCCGGGCATGGATAAATCTGTTACTTTTGCGGATAAATTATTAATATACTGATGAATAAAATACTTAGCATTATAGTCTGCCTCTTCATGGCTTTATCCGTAAAAGCCCAGTCGTATAACCAGTTGATTGAAAAAGCAATGGAATATACCAAGCGCGACAGTCTCGTACAGGCCGAAGACTTATTCCGACAGGCACTGAAATCCGACCCGAAAAATGCCCGCAACGCTTTGCTTTTCTCCAACTTGGGTACGGTACTGAAACGGCAGGGAAAGACCGATGAAGCACTCGAAGCGTACACAATGGCGCTGAACATTACGCCGTATGCCACTTCCATCCTGCTGAACCGCGCCGCACTTTACATGGAAAAGAACCTGCTGAACAAAGCGTATGTAGACTACTGTAACGTAATCGACCTGCTGCCCGAAAACATAGAAGCCCGTCTTTTCCGGGCATATATCTACATGGAGCAGCGGCAATATGCAGAAGCGCGGATAGATTACAATGTGGTTTTGGGGAAAGATGCCAAAAACCGTACCGCCCGGTTAGGCATCATTATGCTCGACGAGAAAGAAGGGCGTTACGCATCGGCACGCGACGGTTTGAACCTGATGATACAAGAAAATCCGCATGACACGTCGCTTTTAAAGATGCGTGCCAACATCGAATTAGAGGACAATCACCCCGAACTTGCTTTGGTAGACATCGAAGAGGTTATAAACGTAACGCCTGCCGACGCAGAGGCTTACATCATGCAGGGAGACATCCTTTTATCGATGAAGAAGAAAGACGAAGCACGCAAGGCTTACGAGCAGGCTATCAGGCAGGGAATCCCCCGCCCGGAATTGGAAGAAAGGCTGCGGCAGTGCAAATAAATCCCATCATTCCACTCCGCTTGACAAATCGTTATGTTTCAAGGACGTATCACGCTGTATCTTTGCTCTTTTTCCATTATTGAATGTATAAGAAAGGTTGATTCCTACGTAGCGAGCTTTCATGTAATTAATCCGGCGAACGGAATAATCGGGTGTTTGTGTATTGACTTTCATCTTCACATATTTTTGAAAAGGAGTTGAAACTTCGATATTGGCTGTAAGCCTTCCTTTCAACCAAGTTTTACCAACCACCAAAGAATAGCGTGTCATGGCATTAATGGTACTGTTCGGTTCCGGAGCTTGTTTGAAGTGCATCACATTCGCCCCCAAACGCCAACTGTGAGGCAGGTAATAATCTATCCAACCGAAAACATTCAGCGTATAATCGTTTTGCTTGTTGTTTTCATACCTTAATCCGTAATATCCCCCATTTACACTGCACTTTAGCACTAATGCTGTAAGTGGCTGCCAGTTAAAAAACAAATTGCCTGTCACCGTGGTCACTTTCCCCATATTGTCATAAGTATAAACCATTACATCATTACTTTCATCTTTTACTTGATGATAGACAATGGCATCGTTGGAATGCGAATACGCAATCCCTACGGTATAATAAAACCGTTTTCTGAATTTAAACATGCTCAGCGACAAAAGGTTTTGTATTTCTGATTTCAGATAAGGATTACCCGTGCTGGCAGCGTACCCGTTTCCCATCGAAAAAAACGGGTTGAGCATTACGATTGTAGGACGCTTGGTGATACGGGTATAGTTCGCACTTATCCGAGCTCCTTTGACATTACGCGATACCTCCAACGAGGGTGTAAAATAAAACTTTGAATTGGTATGTTTTACTTCTTCGGCGTAAGGTGTTTTCATAGACAAATAATCGTATTCGCCGCTCAACGTCAGACTGTAATTGATACCTGAAACTGCCCCTGAAAACTTAACGTAAGGATATATCAACTGCTGGCGGTATGATATATCCGAATGGTTTGTAGCGGTAGTATTCCCTAAACGCCAGATTGCTTTCGCTCCGACCAACGTTTTACACCGTTCCCAAATAATGGGTGCATAAGTGACGTTGGCCGTATGTTCATGTAATCCGCCGTCTGTTCTCGTATGATTCTCCTGACGTGTGGATTCATCGTCAGCCCACCATTGACTGTAATGTCTGCGGTCCGGATTGTATGTATAACGATATCCCAACGTCAGCCGTTCTTGTTGAGGAAGATGACGATAATAATTACGGTATATCAGATTCGTCTCAATCGTACCGGAAGTATTATGGTTTCTATTCTCAAACATGCTTGTACGGCTGTTCTCTTGGTCGACAGTCTGCTCCCATAACGTTTTGAAATCCGTCTTTAAAATTTTGGCATGTATATCGGCGTATATCATATTCAGCGTATCAAGTTGCCACGATAACATGCCGCGCATGATGTGGTTATGCCAATCGCCATCTCCCTCGCCATCAAGGTTTACAATGCGATCAGGGTAAATATAATCTTGTGTTATCGGTTGCTTCCGCTGCGTATTCAGGTCGTAATTATATGACACAGAAAAATCCACATTCCGCTTTTTGCCGAGGGCGGAAACGCCTGCCTTTGCTGTCGGCTGGGTTGTTCCGTTTGCAGATGTGTTGAGAGAAAAACCATCCAGCAAGTTCTTTTCCGTAATGATATTTATAACAACCGCCCCGTTGCTCTGAAAACGGGAATCCTCCGTAGTAACAACTTCTATCTGTTTAACCAGATGGGCTGGAAAGCTCTGCAACGTCTGTGTGGTATTGGCTTCGGCAATATCATACCGTTTGCCGTTCAAATAGATCTGATAATCATCATGCCCTATTACAGACAAATTCCCGTCAGGAGAAACATCAAGCATAGGTACAAAGCGCATGGCTTGCAAAAGATTTTGCTCTTTTGCATATTTATTATGATGCAATTCGTATAGCAATCCCGTTTCCGTTTGTTTAATCAATGAGGCTTTCCCCGTAACCGTGACTTCTTTTAAAAGTTGATTATCCGTTGCCAAAATAAATTGTGTAGAAAACGGTTTGGAAAAGGTTCGGCTCACATAGCCTATTTTACTGATTCTGATTGAATGTATTGCAGTGTCAAGTTCTATGCTAAAACGCCCGAAGTTATCTGTTATACCCCCTCCTACATAAGCAGAATCACCATTTAAACACACAACATTGGCATAGTCGAGGGGATTCCTGCTTTCGTCTGTCACCATCCCGCTTAGTTTTATGGTTTGTGCCATCACCCACGATGGGAAACAAACAAGGCTGCATACCAGCAAGAATAACGAAAAATTATTAGGGAGGTACTTTCTTAACGTCTTCATATATTGGATTCATTTATTATGATTTGATCTATATCCGAGATTTTCGGTACCAAATTACAAAAATTATAGATTATCGGATAAAAGCACTTTCTATTTATGTTTTTTTACCAAAAACATCTTTGACGCATATAATCTTTCATACAAATAAAAGTGCACTCGCAGGAAATGACAAGTTATGCAAAAGAAAATCCCCATTCTTCCCATCAAACTCTACAACCCTGCAAGGTGAGTTATAAAGCCCGGCATGGAGAGTTATACGACTCAGCAAGGCGGGTTATACAACCCACCATGCAGGGCTATAAAATTTATGCGGATGAACGAAAATATATTTCTTCACAAATTGATATTATTATCAAGATATTAGAAACTGTTTTGAATTTATCGTGCGATGATTTGGGATGAGTTTTTGAGGCATTTCCGCTTGTGTGATGAGAAAGATAGCGGGCTATCTGACGAAGAACAGAAGCGGAAAGGACCAAAAAATCGCCCAAAGCACACACGAAAAGGAATGCATCAAGACGAAAAAAACTTTTTGGAGAAATTCAAAACAGTTTCTATCATTTTATGAGGCTTTTGGATATTATCTAAAAGAAATTCGTACATTTGGGAATAATCATCAGAACAACGCTATGAAGAAACTATGTTACTGCCTGCTATCCGTTTTTTTACTGGCAAATTGCACTACGAATGAGAAAAAAGAAATAGAACGCATAAACGATATCAACTATTCAGTCATTACTGATAGCATTTACAGCAGTATACCCGGTACGATTTCTGCCATAGATGGCAATGTTTATTGGCACGACGCCACCGGGATTGAAAATTTTATTCATGTAGTAAATATCCGGTCGGGTAAAGAACTATGCAGTTTCGGTAATAAAGGCGATGGCCCTGATGATTTCGTGTTGCCTATCCCGTCTGTTTCTCCCACAAAGGGTTTCTTTTTAAATGACACTGAAAAAGGTATAGAACACTTGTACACGGTAGACGAAACAGGGACCTACCAGATTAAGAAAGCGAAATATGAAAGGGATATGGAAACAACGGCGTTGGCTCATTTGGATGATAACACTACCGTTAATTTAACGCCCGGCGCCAATAATCTGTTTAAGATTATCGCAAACAGCAAGGTTGATGTATGCGGAAAATTTCCCCTGTCAGAAAAATATGAAAATTCTTTCTACCTGTATCAAGGGCAGATAACATACAATGCGGACAAGAACTTGTTGGTTTATAATTGCATGAGTTTGCCTTACCTTGCTGTTTACGCATGGAAAAACAAAGCATTAACATTAGAGAAAGAGTTTGTCGGCGAAATAGAAAGCAGTGTCCGCGATGGCAACCTCGTATTAGAAAAACAGTCAAAGCGAGGCGCTATGGAACTCGCTTTGACCAAGAGGTCTATCGTAACATTAGATAGAGACGTAGTAACAGAAGGGGAAAAAACTGAAAGCAAATCCCCGCGTGACCTTTCGGTTTTACCCCATTCTTTATTTGTATATGATTACAATTTGAATCTGACACACATCGTAAATACGAAATTCCCTATCCTGAGAATATGCGGAGATACTAAAACCAACTTCATGTATGCCATCGTACTTGCCCCTGATTACACTTTAATCAAAATTGACTTGTCGTCATTAGAATGAAATTACGTATTCAAACCCTGAATGTATTCGTACAGTTTCTTATAAAACGCATGTTTGGTCAGGGTGGAGGCATCGCCTAAGATTATCAGTTTCATGCGGGCGCGGGTAATGGCTACGTTCATGCGGCGCAGGTCGTTGAGGAAACCGATTTGCCCTTCTTCGTTGGCTCGCACGAGGCTGATGAGGATAACGTCGCGCTCTTGCCCCTGAAAGCCATCGACGGTGTTGACGGTTATTAGCGGACGGAAAGGCTTAAAGAATGCGTCGCGCTTCAGTAGCTGACGCAGGTATTGTACTTGCGCTTTGTAGGGCGAAATCAGTCCCACATCAATACGTTCTTCAAGGAAACGGGTGCGGCCGATTCGGGTGATGTATTCCTTCAGTTGATTGACCGAAAGTTCGGCTTCGGGCTTGTTGATGCGTCCGTAATTCTCGCCAACAAACTCCTCGTTACAGTCCATTCCTTCGGTATTTACCCACTCTATCGGAGTGTCGAAGTCGAGAATGCTGCGGTATTTCACTTCGGGAGCCGATTGGAGCATCCCGCCGTAAAACCAATCGGAGGAAAAGCGCATTATCTCATCGTTCATCCGGTATTGGAGTTTCAGCAGAGACACCACGCCGGGTTTGTTGCGCACAATCGACTGCATAAGCGTATCGCCTAATCCGGCACGCAGTGCTTCCAAACACTTCACGGTGGGAGGAAGCTGGCAATGGTCGCCGGCAAGGATTACCCGGTCTGCCTTACGGATGGGAATCCAGCAGGCAGGTTCGAGGGCTTGTGCCGCCTCATCAATAAAAAGCGTCCCATACTTCTGTCCCATCAACAGGCGGTTGGCACTGCCTACTAACGTACAGGCTATCACGCGGGCTTCGGCAAAAAGCGATTCGTTGATGCGTATCTCCAGCTCCGTGGCACGGTCTTTCAACGAGTTTATCTTCTGACGAACCGACTCACGTTCCGCCCCTTTCCGGCTTCTGGAGTATAATTCGCGGATGGCTTTGCGGATGCTCCACAGCTGCGGATAATCGGGATGCGCCTCGAAACGCCGTTCGTAGGTGAACGATAGCATCTTGTCGTTCACACGGCTGGGATTGCCGATGCGGAGCACACTTACCCCGCGGTCGACCAACTTCTCGCTAATCCAATCCACCGCCATGTTACTCTGCGCGCACACCAAAACCTGATTTTCGCGGTGCAGCGTTTCATAAATCGCCTCTACCAGCGTAGTAGTCTTTCCCGTACCCGGAGGCCCGTGGACTATTGCCACATCTTTGGCGTGCAACACCTTATTCACGGCTTCTTCCTGCGTGCGGTTCAGCCACGGGAAGCGCATGGGCTGGAAAGAAAAAGAGGAAGCAGGCTGTGAGCCGTGGAATATATCGCGCAGCTCTGCCAGCCGGTTGTTTTTTGCCGCAATGACCTGTTTCAGTGCTTCAAACATCAGCCGATAACTGGTTTCATCGAAGTAAAGTTGTACGCCAAGCACTTCCTTGCTTTGTAAAGCGAGCAGCGCATCGGCGTTTGGAAGGATAACCACCATACGGTCTTCGTCGACGTAATTAACGGTAGCGGTAAAATTCAGATAATTCAGTTTACCGGACAGTTCCTGCGTGAAAAAACAGACGGGGCGGCCGTACTCAAACAGGTGTTCGATTTCCTTATCCTCACGCCGTTCTACCTCTACCACCAACTGATTTAATGCGTTATAATAACTGCGTCCTACGTTTAACGGATACCAGCACATCCCGCGCTTGATTTTGCGACCGATGCCCATCAGTTCCGTCTGTTGCTTAAACTGTTCTTTTTCGTATTCATACTCCATCCGCAGCAAGTCGTACTGACGTTGCAAATAAAGGATAGGAGACTGTATGGTTGTATTTTCTTTCATTTCTCTCAGCATCCGGTTTTATCCGGACTTGCACAAAGGTAAAGAAAAATACTTAAAATATATATTGCAAGCGTAATTGCGCCAAGAAAAAGTTATTGCGGTAAAACTCATTGCAATGGTCGCCCACCCATACGTAACTTCCGTTTAGTTTTACTCCAAAATATTGGTTCAAGTAAAAGTTTACACCCACTGAGAGGTCTTTTTCTTCGCCTCCCATTATGCCGGCACTCCCATCGTTGAGATCTGTATAGTTGAAACGGGCTACCAACTCTATCGCCTGCGGCGTAACGGGGCGACCGGGAACGCCATACATGGCATCGTACTCAAATCCTCGTCCTTTCAGCAAAAAACCTCCTTGAATGTATCCGCCGTGCGGACGATATGCCTTTCCGCCTGCGGTGCGATTCATGCGGTCGAAGTAGTATTCTGCCTGAAGCATGAAACGGGGAGCTGTATACAGTGCCTCAACCAACCCCTTTACTTCCGTACCCATATTGGGGATTTCGGCTTCGAGCATGGATGCCGGAAACATGGATGTAACTCCGGCACTCGATATGCTGCCAGTGGGAGGTGTATCGGTGTTTACTTCTTTCGTGCGGAATGAGAAAGCTCCGCCGATATGAAACAGCCGATGCTCTTCTTCCATTTTGCGCCACACCACGCGCGAAGTCGATACGAAAGCATTTTTCTGTTCGCTGCCGAGCTTGTTGATATCATTATGTGTATAAACTCCCGTAGCCAGATACCAGTGATTATTGTAAAAATGGTAGGTAGCGCCTAACTTCCGACTGTTGGTAAACGCCAAGACCGAAGCTGCCGACTGATGAAAACGCAGGTCGGCGGTACTGATAAGCATATCCATCGAAAAGGGTTCGTAGCCGTTGCCGAAAGAAAACACGCTGTTCTTGAAATGGTAATTCAACAGCAAATCCTTGATGGCGACTTTTCCTCCCCCGAGACCGATGTCTGCTTTTACTTCAAACTTCTGGTAGGTTGCTTTAAAACCCACCCGGAAGTCTTCCAACCGGTAATATCCCTGCGTGCTTTCTTTTCCATAGCCCGACAGCGTGGCATCCAGCAAGGCACGCGAACGGAACTTGACTTTTAAAGACTCTTGGGCTTGTAGTGTTATCATTCCGACAAAGAAGATAACCATGCAGGTCAACAGTTTTTTCATAACCATCCGTTTGTCAGTTGGGGTAATGCTTCTTCTACTGATGTATTCCACCCATAATCTGCCACGTTGAATATCGGAGCTGTGCGGTCGGGGTTAATCGCTATGATTTTCTTAGCTCCGGTGATAGCCGCCGTGTGCTGAATCTGTCCGCTGATGCCGATGGCAATGTATAAATCCGGTGCAATGGTGTGTCCCGTCTGTCCTACTTGCATCCGGGCATCAATCAGTCCGGCTTCTACAGCTGCACGCGAACCTGCCACCACAGCCCCCAAACGCTCTGCCCAGCGATGAATCTGTGCCACCGCTTCTTTATTCTTAACGCCGCGCCCTACTCCAATGATGATTTTGCTGTTGCTTAACGACTCTTCGCTGATTGCTTCCGTAATTTCACTAATCAGACGGATGCGGTTATCGCCTTCAAATGCCGAGAAATCGTGACGGATGATTTCGCCTTCTGCCGAAGCATCCGGAATGATGGCTTTCATGATGCCCGGACGAACCGATGCCATTTGCGGACGACGGTCGGGGGTTACAATGGTTGCCATCAGGTTTCCGCCAAAGGCAGGGCGTATCTGATGAAGCAGTCCGGTCTCCGAATCAATATCCAACTCGGTACAATCGGCTGTAAGTCCGGTTTGCAGCAACGAGGCTATGCGGGCCGACAGTCCGCGACCACGAAGCGTAGCTCCTACCAGCAGAATTTCAGGATTGTGTTTTCCAACCAGCTCCACCACCGCACGGGCATAGTTTTCTTCGATGAACGAAGCAAACAATTCATTTTCCACCACATGTACACGTTTGGCTCCGTAAGCTATCAGACACGGTGCGAGCGAGACTACTTCGCGTCCCACCAAAACAGCCTCAACGTCTTGATGAAGTTTTGTCGAGAGTTCCACCGCTTTACCCAACAATTCTTTGGTAACCGGTGCAAGTTCATTATTTTCTACTTCAGCAAGTACCCAAATACCTTTCGACGGTTGTCCGGAGGATGTGACAGAGCGGGAATTTTCCGGTTCGGTCATTTGCAAAGCCTCAGCGGGACATGCCTGTACACAACTTCCGCACAGGCGACAAGCGTATGGGTCTATTTCGGGATAATCAGTAAAACGGATGGCATGGTAAGCACAGGTATCGGCACACAGCCCGCAACCTGTACAACGGTCGTTCAGCACACGAAGCGCAAAAGAAGTATTGTCTGTCATACGATTGGTATTTTAACAAGAAGGTTGAACAAATGATTGAATGATGGCAAAGACCTCACCCCCACCGTCAAGCCACCGGATATTTTTGGTTACTTGGGGAACGGCGGTGGTAACTACTTTCGTAGGAGAAGCATACAGCCCTATCAATGAGCGGTCTAATCCGAGGTCGGTTTCGCTCCAGCGGGTAATCTCCTGAGCCTGTGCGCGCCGCCATCCCGACAGGGTGGGAGAAGCCAGTTCTCCATTCTCGCGACTCACCATAACGGCACAAGGAGTCTTTACTTCCATACGCTGCGTCAGGTTTCCCACCCTCCGGCTTACGCAAATACGGTCTGCCGATACGTTTTCAATCGCCGAGAGGCAGGTTATCTGCGGGATGTCTAACTGACCGGCTACTTCCGGACCTACCTGCGCCGTATCGCCGTCGATTGCCATCCGCCCGAAAAACAAGAGGTCGTACTCTCCTATCCGACGAACGGCTGAAGCCAGCACCAAGCTGGTACACCATGTATCGCTGCCGGCAAAGGCGGGAGAAGAGAGCAGGATGGCACGGTCTGCCCCGCGCTGAAGCGCTTCGCGCAACACTTCTTCTGCCGAAGCCGGACCCATGCTGACGGCTACGACTTCTGCTCCCGTGGCGCGACTTAAGTCGAGGGCTGCTTGCAAGGCATACAAATCATCCGGATTGGTCTGAGTCAGTGCCGACGAACGTTTCAAGGTTTTGGTTACAGGGTCTATCCCAACTTTCGTTGAGGCGGGAACTTGCTTTAAAAATACAATATAGCGTTTCATTGATTCGATTTTCTGTTTATTGTTACAACTGTTTAGAGGCTTGTAATAGACAAGTATCTGTTATCCACCCTTTTTATTGGAACGGGCATCGGCACACCGCTGCTGGAATTCAGGAGAAAAAGGATTAACCTCGCCAAAGCGTTCAGGAGCAAACCGGATGGGGTCGACAAACGGCTGTTCACCCAGAATCAGTTCGGCAGCCAAACGTCCCATTCCGCCTCCGGCAGCTACTCCACCGCCACAACAGCCCGTTACGGTATACAGTCCTTCGTAAGGTTTTACAGCTCCGATAATGAAAAGAGCATCGGGAACGTAACAGGAAGGTCCTGACATGTAGTGAGCGATGGGCAGGTCGTCGATGTCATGCAAGTAACGTTTCAACAGCGGAGCACATTCATCCAGCACCGTCCATTTCGCTGCTTTATTGAAGTCAAAGTCTTCCAACTTCTCGGTCAGCGTATCGGGATTGAATGCCTGACAATGACTTTCACGGAGTCCGATGATCAATGCACCTACGTCGGAACGTGTAAATGCCCGTGCATCGGGGATTACCGTAAAGGGATGTCCCGCCGGAAAACGTTTTTTGTCAATCTCCGTTATCCAGAAGTGACTGCGGACGGGCGTAAAAGGAAGCCCTACGCCAAGCGGACGCATCAGCAGGTTTGCCCATGCTCCGGCGGCATTAACTACCACGGGAGCCGACACAACTTCATCGTCACAGAACTTGATGCCAGCTATTTTCCGGTCGGCGGTTACGATTTCTTTCACCTTGCAGTTCGGACGCAGTTCCACACCCAACTTGGCAGCGGCTTTTGCATAGCCTGAACAAAGCAGTGCCGAATCGATAAACGCATCGGTGGACATATACAGCGCCACGTCTACGGCTTCGGCATCAATCCACGGCAAAAGTTCCTGCGTACGTTCACGGGTGATGCGTTCGTTCGGGATGCCAAACCGTGTAGCCGCATTTTCCAATGCCTCCACCTCTTTCAGCGAAGCCTCCGACGAAGCGATGGTGATGCTTCCGCACTGCTGGAGTTCGAGCGATTCGCCCAACAAGTGTTCGATTTCTTCGATGCAGTCATACGTTTCCTGAACAATCTCCATCAGTCCCGGCTTTGTGCGTGCCCTCGTCAACAGGCAGGCAGCCCGCGATGATGCCTGCGAAGCTATTTCGTTTCCATCGAGAAGCAATATCTTCCCGGCATTACGCTTGGCAAGCTGATACGCCGTGGCACATCCTAACAGCCCTCCGCCTATAATGATAATGTCGTAATTCTTTTCCATTTTTTATTCCGATAGTATGTTATATTGTGTATTCATGTAAGTCTTGTCGGCTTCTTTCAGTCGGAAAGTCTTGTTGTATTTCCGATAAATCAGTATTCCCGCTACCGTGAAAAGGACAGTACATACCGAACCTACCGCGCAGGCTATGTGATTGAACAGGGCAAACCATTCGATGTTGATATCTAAGAACTCTTTGGTAGAGAGCAAGGTAACGGTTCCCAAATAGCCGATGAAATCAATCATTGCGATAAAGAATCCCACATTTCCCTTAATGCGGAAGCAAGCGATAAAGCGGTCGAAGAAAATGGTTTGGAAAGTCAGGTATGCAATGTAAAGCGAGAGACTTTCGATAAACAACCAAGTTACCGGTTCCAAGTCAAGGGTTTCGTAATGGTACGACACGTATGTCATGGTGAGACAGCCTGCTATTACCAGCGTCATCAGCCAGAGCAAGGCTTTGATGTTGCTGCGGAAGAAGATGAACAGTGCAAACAGTCCCAAGATTATCAGTGTAACAATGGTGTCGATGCGGGCAAACATCCACGACGACTGGTTACTCATGTCAAGGATGTAAACAAGGAAGTCTTCTTTGATGTCGCGAAGCACGAGCAGCATGAAGTTACCGACAAACAAGAGTGACAATATCGGCGCGTACTTCATAAAGAGTGCCTTACGTCCCTTGCCGTCCAACACCACACGCTCATTGCGCAGGGCGATATCTTCTGCCGTAGGCTGAGGCAGTCTTTTCAACATATATCCCATAAAAACCAGCAGAGGCAGGGCAAAACCGCCGATAACTGCCGGCATCCAGAATTGATCAATGTGCATTTCGTTCATGGCAAACAAACCGAAGCTCTTCGCCACACCCGAACTGAAAACCATGCTTACGCCCAACAGACTGGCAAGTATATCGGTCACCTTACGGCCTTCGATGAAGCTGAATATCACTCCCCACATACATCCTAACGAAAGTCCGTTGACAAACATGGCTATCACATTGTACGGAGTATCCAGCATACCGAAACCTATAAGAGCTGCCTCGGCAAGAATTGCCGAACCGACAAAGAAACGGAAGCGGTTTTCTTTTTTCAGCTCCGAAATAATCTTGATGCCGAAAAACTTTGCAATCACATATCCTAAAATCTGAATGGTAGTTACAGCTACCTTGTAATCGCTGCCGAAAAAGGTCAGCCCGTCGAACGAAGCGGCTGTATAAGGTTTTCGCAATGCGTAAACCAACGAATAAGAGAGCAGGGCAGCTCCACCCGCCCACAGAATCAGAAGCACGTCTGAGAGTTTCTTGTTTTTCGTAATCTGTTCCATATAAACTTGATAATAAGATGTTTCTAAATTTTTCGGGAGCAAAACTACACCAAGAAACCGTCTGAAAGAATTAATTTATTATGTATTATAAAAGCCGGCTGCCCTGTATTTATAATGTTATGTTTATTAAAAGATAATGTCATAAAAATGCAACAAATGAAATACTATTGTAACATCTTAATCGTATTTTTGCCTCAACAAGACTCAGCTTATGGACAGATTAGTATCTCTTTACGAAAGGATGAAAAAACTCCGCGAATCGGGAGTAAGAATGAAAGACATATCCGAAGAAACCGACATCGCTTCGAGCGTGCTGTCGTCGCTGTATTCTTCGGTATTGCCTATGTATGTAAACTTGCTTTCCAACGGGGAAGAGAAGGAAAAGGCACTCGACAAATCGCTCCAACAGGTAAACAATGTATCGAAACGCAAACTGTTGGGCTGTTTGGACGCTCTCTACGAAAAGGTTCATGCCATTGAGCCGCGACTGATTAACTCGAAGAACAACGGACGTCCGTTTCTGGACGACATTGAGAAAGAAGCCATCAATTACCTGCCCAATGCCGGGGTGTATACCGGACTGTATCTGGCATACAGTTCCTCTTCTTTCTCTAACGGACTGAAAGTTGAGCCGTACATGATTGCCTCCATTACCGATGGCGACACGATGCCGAAAGTTTACTCGCAAAACATGTCGGGCGATTATTACACGGGGGTGGGACTTTTTTCTCCTTTCCAGATAGGTTACCTGATGTTCAACGAACAGAAACGTTTGCAGTTGGCGCTGAAAGTGGTATATCTCCAACTGCCCATCATCGAATATCCTACCTTTTTAAAGGGAATTTATCTGACGCACGATTACAACCGTAATCCCATAGCGCGGCGGATTATCTTCATTCGGCAGGGAGACGAAATCTCATTAGACGAATTTGCCAAACTGCGTACCGAGGTGATTCCGAAGGAGAAACTGACCGAGGAGCAACTGTCATATTACCACTACACCTGCGAACCGGGCGACGTGATTAAGAGTATGATGCTGGTCTCGCCGGAGAAGAATGTGGACGACTTAAAGCGTGAAAAAGATTTGCTGAAATTACTCTGAAGAGCTACTTCTCTTTCAACATTTTACCGTTAAAACATGGAGTCTGAAACGCTACGGTTAGAAATTTTATTTCATCCCGAAAAGTCCCTCAATTCTATTCGGAGAGTCCGGTCGTCTTCCGAATAGAATTTTTGAGGCGCAGAATAAGCCCTAAAACAACCAACGCAAATGCCAATATATACTTATGGAATCAGAGACAGAATTTATCAGAAGCAGTACGGCAGATGACTGTCGGGATGTGTACGCCCTCATCTGTAACATGGAGGAAAAAGAACTTCCGTATGCGGCGTTCGAACGGATCTTTCAACAGCAATTAAAGGATGCGGATTATGCGTGTCTGGTTTATGTATCCGACGGTAAAGTAAAGGGATGCATCAATTTGCGGATGGAATACCAGCTTCATCATGCGGAACGTATTTGCGAAATCATGGAGCTGTCGGTTTCTCCGGAATGCCGCAGCAGGGGTATCGGGAAACAACTGTTTGACGAGGCTTGCCACCATGCCCGCCAAGAGGGATGTACACAGATAGAAGTATGTTGCAACCGGTTGAGAACCCGCACGCACCGTTTTTATGAAGCACGGGGGATGCATAATTTTCACTATAAGTTTTCACTCAATTTTGCTTCACCGCAAGACAGCGAGAACCGGTTGGGCAGATAAAAAAATCCCTGCCCCGACCCAAAATGCCGAAGCAGGGAAAATAAAAACAATTACTGCAAATGAAGTTCTTTTACAGCTTCTGTCAAGCGAACGAAATCGGCAGGAAATACATCTCCGATATTACCGATACGGAACGTATCTGCCTGTGATATCTTACCCGGATAAATCACAAAACCTTTGGCTTTCAGTTTTTGATAGAAATCCTTAAAATCGAAATCGGCTGTGGGATAATAGAACGAAGTGATAACAGGAGACTGTTCTTCATCGGACAATAAAGTTTTAAAGCCCAACGAACGCATACCTTCTACCAGCGTACGGTGGTTTTCACAGTAACGGGCATGACGGGCTGCGATGCCGCCTTCGGCTTTCAACTCTTTCAGCGCCTGCATAAACGCACGAACCACATGGGTGGGCGAAGTAAAACGCCATTTTCCGTGTCCTTTCTCCATTGTTTCCCATTGGTCGTAGAGGTCGAGCGACAGTGAGCGCGCTACTCCCTTGCAACGTTCCAGCAACGAACGGCGAGCCAATATGAAGCCGAAACCGGGAACTCCCTGAATACACTTGTTGGCGCTGCTTATCATGAAGTCGATTCCCAGCGTTGCCATGTCGATAGGAACACCGCCGAAACTGCTCATTGCATCGACAATCAGTACCTTGTCGTGCTTCTTTACCACTTCGACAATGGCTTCCAGCGGATTCAACACGCCGGTAGTGGTTTCACAGTGTACCACAGAAACGTGGGTCACTTCAGGATGTTCGTTCAGGTAAGCGTCTACCGCCTGCGGGTCTACCTGCTGAGTTTCTTCAAACTTCATCAGGTGATAGTTCAGGTGATAATAGTCGGCTATCACTCCCATACGTTTACCATACGCACCATTGGCAGCAACCAACAGATGGTCTTCGGGGCGAACCACCGAGCCTAACGTAGCTTCTACACAAAAGCTGCCGCTGCCCTGCATCAGTACCGCCGTATATTCTTCGGGGCGGCTGCTTGCCAGTTCTACCAGTTTTTTGCGGATAACCTCTACGATGCCCACGTTGTAATTTTCATCCCACGTACACCAGTCGCTCATCATCGCTTCTTTCACGGTTTCACTTGTAGTCAAAGGTCCGGGTGTCAATAATAAATAAGGTCTCATATTGCGTATTATCTTTATTCGTTATCAGTTATTTAGATTATTGTTTCTCAATGGATTTAAAACGTATGCATTCTTTTACTCGTTATTCATCCGCGTATTGATAGCCTCAATCAGCGCCGGAAGTTCTTCTATCGAGTCCACTACATAATGCGCACCGGCAGCATACATGCGGTATCTTACATCCATCATGCGTTTCTTCAGCTCGTCGGCAGGCATGTTGTTCACTTCTTCTTCGGTCAGACCCAATTCATTGCTTCCCAACACAACGCCAACCGTCCACACTCCGGCATTAATGCCTTCTTTGATATCCGAAATCGTATCGCCATACTTCAATACCGAGGTACGGAAAGGAACGTTCAGATCGCACATGTTCTTATAAATCATATACGGGTACGGGCGGCCGGCCGGCAAACCGTCTGAGGTTACGTGATTGTCAACATGGTATCCCTGTTCGGCTGCTGCCGGTATAACGATGTCCATCATTTCTTTGGTATATCCCGTAGTAGACCCAATCTTGATGCCCTTTGCGCGGAGGGCATCGATGGTTTCAACTACCTTCGAAATAGGACCAGAGTAACTGCGCAGGGTAGAGAACAGCAAGCGTTGGAATTCGGTATAACATGCCTGTACGTCGCTTTCGTTATACTCACGTCCGTATTTTTCATAGAATGCCTTACTTACACGCTCTATTTTGAACAGCGCACGGATTTCTTCAATCTTGGTCAAACCCATGTGGGCGCGTGTTTCAGCAGCAGTAACTTCCAGACCTAAGGTCTTAAAACTTTCAATGAAGGCAGATACCGGAGCAAAGCATCCATAGTCTACGGCAGTTCCTGCCCAATCTAAAATAACACATTCAATTTTTTTCATATAGCAGTAGTTGTTAAATAAATATTTTCTTTATCTGTTTCTTTATCCGTTTCTTCTTTCTTTTCCGGTTCCTCTGCTTTTTCGGGCAGGGGATCTTCCTTGCGTTTGCGCACCTGAATCATATAAACCAGCGAACCGATAAAGGCAAGGCAGCAGACAATACCGATATAGAGGCTCATGCTGTTATAGAACGATGCCCAGTCGATATGCGATGCGTAAAACTCTTTGAAGAGCAGTAATGCCAATGTTCCGAAATAGCCTACAAAGTCGATCGTGATGATAAAGAATCCTACGTTTCCTTTTATCTTGAAGCAGGCTATAAAGCGTTCAAAGAAAATGGTCTGGAAACTCAGGTATGCCATGTCGAGGCAAAGACTCTGAAGGAAAAGCCAAATGGTGGTAGGCAATCCAACCTGTTCAAAGTTTGCTCCGAGAAAGGCAAGTGTCCCCATTCCGCAAGTCGATAGTACCAGCAGGATGCAAAGCACTTTCAGATGGTCGTACGTGGTAGAAAGCAAGGCGAAAGTGGCAAGCAATACCAGCGTGGCGATAGAGTCTATCTGAGCAAAAGCCCATGAAGATACCGTACTGACGTCGATGATACATACGATGAAGTCTTCTTTGATATCGCGCTGTACGGTAAGCAGCAGGTTGGCTGCAAACAGCATAATCAGCAGAGGCATAAACCGACGGAACAGTGCCCATCGCTGGTGGCCGTTCAGCGTAACACGTACCGAACGCGAAGCAATATCCGCTGCCGTGGGTTGAGGAAAGCGGGTCATCATCCATCCCGTGAAGCAAAGCAGCGGAAAGGCTATGGCACCAATCAGGGCGGGCATCCAGAATTCACTGACATGAAGCACGTTCAAGGTATATAATCCCAATGATTTTGCCACACCGGAACTAAGTGCCATACTAACTCCCATTATGCTGGCAAGGATGTCGGTGGTGCGTCGTCCCTCAAGGAAACTGAAAATAACTCCCCACATACAGCCCAACGAAAGTCCGTTGAAATATAGCGCCATGATGTTATAAGGCATGGGCAACAGACCGAACGCTATCAGGGAGATTTCCGACAACGCTGCCGAACCGATGATGAACTTCAACCGACCCTCAGGACGCAGTTCGGAGATGTATTTAATACCCAGCAGTTTTGCGCTTACATATCCCAACAGCTGAATGATACTGACCACTATCTTATAATCCATACCGAATACTTGCAGTCCTTCAAATTCTGCCGCCGTAAACGGTTTGCGCAGGGCGTAAACCAACGAATAAGAGAGAAGCGCCGTACCTCCTGCCCATAATACGAAAATCCAGTCGGGCATCGGTTTCTTTTCTTTGCTTCCGCCGTTGGTATATGTTTGAGTTGATGTTTCCATTCACTTTCGTTTTTTGATTCCGGTGCAAAAGTAAACCCTCACTTCCAAAGCAAAAATGAATAAAACAGGAATCATAAAGCCGTAACAATTCAGAAATATTCATGAAACAATACTTTTACAATACTGAAACAAAGATAAAACCCGATTGAAATAACTTTGTAACACGAAGTATTTCCGCGCAGGAAGAATAATGTGTATCTTTACTCCGGCAAAACATCTATCGAGTTATGGAGGAACTGAAAGAGATATACGACCGCATGACTTTCTTGCGACAAAGGGGAATCAAAATGAAAGAAATGGCAGAGAAAGCCGGATTCTCGCCCAGCGTACTGTCTGCCATTTATTCTACCGTACTGCCGGCTTATTTCAAGAATAAGGAAAAAGGACAGGGCGAAGACGAAGCGCTTACCAACGCGCTGGTATGGGTAAACAATGTTTCGAAGAAAAAACTGCTCGGCTCGCTCACCAGCCTGAAAACTGCGCTGTTTGCTATGGAGGCAAGTCCGAAAAATTACTCGGAAGAAGCGCCGATTCCTTTCCTCGGACAATTAGAAAACGGAATGCGCAATACGCTGAACCATACAGCGAATTACAACGGAACGTATATCAGTTACAGTTTATCATCGGGAAGCCGAAGCTTGAAAATAGAACCCTACCTGATTGCCCCTGCCGAGAACGGAAGTTATGTTGAGGTGATTCATAACAATGCTTACGGCGTGACTCACCGTGGGGCGGCAATGATTAACGGTTCGAACCATCTGTTTCTGATGTTCAACGAAAACCAGCCGCCTCAACTGGCGTTGTTTCACATCTGCCTCAAATTACCGATGTATGACCGCCCCCCGTTCTTGCGCGGCATTTATATGTGTTTCGACTATAATTATAATCCCGTGGCGAGGCGGATTCTTTTCGTCAAACACTCTGACAGCATTGCCCGCGATGAGTTTCTGAAACTGAAAGGCGAACTGAAAGCGCGTGAGGTGTTGAACGAAAAAGAAATGGCGTATTACGATTATACCTGCCAGCCGGAGGACATCATACGAATGTGTAACATCCCTTCTCCACAAATGACCGAAGAAGATTTGATAATCGAAAAGAAAATTCTTTCCATGTAAACCGGGATTCCGGCTGTCTGGCAGACCGCTGAGCCTCCACGCCCTTCTTTTGCGTGTTCATCGCTATGAATCAACAACTTATCATCTAAACCCATTAAACAATTCCGGTTTCCCGGAATCTGAAAAAACGCTTGCGGTAGAACCGGTCGGTTCTATGGGTAGAAACAGTAAACGCTACCGCATGGGTTAGGTAACACTAACGGTAGCGTTTCGGGAGGCATATTGCCGGGTAATTTTTCGCCGGGCGGGAAAGTTCAGAGCCTGTTTAAATAGGTCCGGAAAATAGAGGTTTATCGGATAGAAAGTCCTATTTTTGCAGAATAAATTTATACGTATGGAAGAAACCAAACATATTAAGATAAGCGATTATAATTATCCGCTGCCCGATGAGCGCATAGCCAAATTCCCACTCGCGGTACGCGACCAGTCGAAACTATTAGTCTACCGCCACGGAACGATAGAGGAAACCCGTTTTACTTCACTCCCCGACTACCTTGAAGCCAACGAGCTGATGATTTTCAACAACACGAAAGTGATCCAAGCCCGCCTGCATTTCCGCAAAGAAACGGGAGCATTAATAGAGATTTTCTGTCTGGAACCCATCCAACCCAACGATTATGCGTTGAATTTCCAACAGACTGCTCACTCCGCTTGGCTCTGCATGATAGGGAATCTGAAGAAATGGAAAGAGGGTACGCTCCGGCGCGAAATGACGGTCAAGGGAAAGCCTGTAACGCTGACTGCCACACGCGGAGCCTGTCACGGTACGAGCCATTGGGTGGACTTCGCGTGGGATAACCCGGAGGTTACGTTTGCCGATATATTGGAGGTGTTCGGTGAACTGCCTATTCCGCCTTACCTGAACCGTGAGACGCAGGAAAGCGACAAGGAAACATATCAGACGGTTTACTCGAAGATAAAAGGCTCGGTGGCTGCTCCTACGGCAGGGCTGCACTTCACCGAACGGGTTCTGACTGCACTGAAAGATAAGGGTGTAGACTTGGAAGAAGTTACCCTCCACGTAGGTGCCGGTACGTTTAAGCCGGTAAAGAGTGAAGAAATAGAGGGACACGAGATGCACACCGAATACATTTCGGTAAACCGGCAGACCATCGAAAAGCTGATAGCCCATAACGGAGAAGCGATTGCCGTGGGCACTACCTCTGTCCGCACGCTGGAGAGCCTATATTATATAGGTGTAACCCTCAGTCAGCATCCCGATGCGGGACAAGAGGAACTGCACGTGCGCCAGTGGCAACCGTATGAAACACAACCTTCGCTCAGCGTGGTTGAGGCACTGACGCACATACGGACGTACATGGAGCGCCACGGGTTAGACGCCTTGCATACCAGCACGCAAATCATCATTGCTCCGGGATACAGCTATAAGATTGTGAAAAAAATGGTTACGAACTTCCATCAGCCGCAAAGCACGCTGTTGCTGCTCGTATCGGCATTCGTAAAAGGAGACTGGCACCGCATCTACGACTACGCACTTGCCCACGATTTCCGATTCTTGAGCTATGGAGACTCCTCGCTCTTGATACCTTAACGGATTTTGCTTTTCAGCGATTCCTGACAAATCCCGTTCAGACCGCAAGTTTCACACTTCGGCGAACGGGACATACAAACATAACGCCCGTGCAAAATCAGCCAATGGTGGGCAGTGGCAACCAATGATTCGGGAATATATTTTACCAGATATTTTTCGGTGGCGAGCGGCGTGGTGCAGGTTTTCGGCACTAACCCGATGCGGTGGCTTACACGGAACACGTGCGTATCGACCGCCATCGCCGCTTTGTTGAATACCACGCTCTGAATGACGTTTGCCGTCTTCCGCCCTACTCCGGGCAGTTTGACCAGTTGCTCCAACGTATCGGGCACTTCGCCCTGAAAGTCTTTCAGCAGCATTTGTGCCATGCCTACCAAGTGTTTAGCTTTGTTGTTGGGGTAACTCACACTGCGGATGTACTCATAAACAGCTTCGGGAGTGGCGGCTGCAAGGGCTTCGGGCGTGGGATACGCTTCGAACAGTGGAGGAGTAATCTGATTAACACGCTTGTCGGTACACTGTGCACTCAGAATCACTGCCACCAACAGTTGGAAAGGATTCTTGTAATGAAGCTCGGTTTCTGCCACCGGCATAGCCGACTGAAAGTAGGTTATTACCTTATTATATAGTTCTTGTTTTCTCATATCAGTATCGTTTTATCAATTCCAATTCTTGCGTTTAAAATAAATGTATACACTCACGCCAAGCAGAATCATAATGACCCATGCAAACACATAACCGTATTTCCAGTCCAGTTCGGGCATGTAATTGAAATTCATTCCCCAAATGCCGGCAAGAAAGGTCATCGGAATAAAGATGGTGGAAACAATGGTGAGTTGCTTCATGATATTATTCATGCGGCGGTCATTGTTTGAAAGATACAGGTCGGCAAGCGCCGAAAGCATGTCACGGCATCCGTCGAGCGTTTGAAGAATAAACAGCAGATGATCGTTCACATCGCTGAAAAACGGATGATTTGCCTTATGTATCAGCTTATTGTTATCGTGAAGCAGCGTGCTCATTTCTTCTTTCAGCGGAAGGATACTCTTCTTTATCAACCGCACGCTACGCCGATAAGGTTGCATGTCTTTGATGCTTGAATCGCGATATTCATCCGGCGAAAGGAGCCGCTCTTCCAAATCCTCCAACTCGTCTTCTATCTCTGAAATAATAGCCATATAACTGGTCATCGCACTGTTAAGGATTACGCTGAGCAGAAAGTCGGAATGGCGGTTACGGATGTTAAGCACATTGTTCTTTAAACCGGAGACTATTTCGTTCAGCCTGTCTGTATCGCGCTCAAGAAACGTAAGCACAAAATTTTCTCCCTGAATGATACAAAACTGCTGCGGGGTATATCCGTTTTCCTTTTCTGCGAAAAGCAATTTCAGGATTATCACATTGTAAGACTCATGCACTTCTATCTTCGTGAGATGTTCTGCATTAAGAATATCTTGGGTGGTAAGGAAGTCTATGTTGAAGAAACGGCATACCTGCTGTATTGCCTCCGTATTCTGAAGCCCCGACACATGTATCCAGTTAATTGCGTTGCTCCGAATATAAGGGCTGATTTCATCCATGTTTTCTCCTTCATGGACATCTACTCTTTCGGTATCGTAACTGTGCAGATACAAATGAGTGGGTGTGCGGCTGATTCCGGTATAATTGAGTTGCTCGCTCAACTGGTTATTTCTCGTCATAAGCGTATGATGTTGAGACGGACAAATATACACGATTCTTTGTTATCCGGCAAATTCTTTTTACCTTTGCAGCCAATTAATCTACATACGATGCCGCGAATAACGGCCGTGTATTCCAGAACACCACGTATAAAAACAGGAACGAATGAAGAAAGAAAATGTTGTATCGGTACCTTTTATGGTTTTGGGTATTGTGTTTTGCGTCTGCTTGGTGGCAGCCAATCTGTTAGAAACCAAAGTAATTCAGTTAGGAACTATTTCCGTTACCGCCGGACTGATTGTATTTCCTATATCTTATATTATAAATGACTGCATCGCCGAAGTATGGGGATTCCGCAAAGCGCGTCTTATTATCTGGATGGGCTTTCTGATGAACTTCATGGTTGTGGCGATGGGACAGCTTGCCGTAGCCTTGCCTGCCGCCCCGTTCTGGGAAGGCGAAGAGTCGTTTAACTTTGTGTTCGGGATGGCTCCGCGTATCGCAGCCGCCAGCCTGACGGCATTCTTGGCTGGTTCGTTTATCAACGCTTATGTAATGAGCCGGATGAAAGTAGCCACGCACGGGAAACATTTTTCGGCACGTGCCATTCTTTCTACCCTTGCCGGCGAAAGCGCTGACTCGCTACTGTTTTTTCCATTGGCTTTCGGCGGGCTGATGCCAGCATCGGAATTACTGAAAATGATGGCAGTGCAGGTGGTTCTGAAAACCTTATACGAGGTGATTATCCTGCCGGTAACCATCCGTGTGGTCCGTTACGTAAAACATGTAGATGAAAGCGACGTATACGACGAACACATCTCTTACAATATTCTAAAAATCAAAGAACTTTAACCGTAAGCAAATAAAGACAAAAAACGATGAATAACGAAGCAGCCCTTGTTGTGTTCAGTGGCGGACAAGACTCTACCACATGCCTGTTTTGGGCAAAGAAACATTTTAAGAAAGTATATGCTTTAAGTTTCCTGTACGGACAGAAGCATGAAAAAGAAGTAGAGCTTGCGCGGGAAATAGCGCGTAAGGCAGAAGTGGAATTCAGTGTGATGGACGTTTCTTTCATTGGGCATTTGGGAAAGAACTCATTGACAGATTTTTCCATCCGCATGGACGAAGAGAAACCTGCGGATTCGTTTCCCAATACATTTGTTCCGGGGCGTAATCTTTTCTTTTTAAGCATCGCGGCGGTATATGCCCGCGAACGGGGAGTAAACCACATCGTAACGGGCGTATCGCAAACCGATTTCAGCGGGTATCCTGATTGTCGTGACGGTTTTATCAAATCGCTCAACGTTACTTTAAACTTGGCTATGGAGGAACAATTTGTTATCCATACGCCGCTGATGTGGATAGACAAGGCACAGACATGGGCGCTGGCAGACGAACTGGGCGTACTGGATTTGATTCGGAACGAAACGCTGACTTGCTACAACGGCATTCCCGGTGACGGATGCGGACACTGCCCGGCATGTAAACTGCGCAGGGAGGGATTGGAAAAATATTTGGCGATAAAAGCCTCAACTAAATAAATAATGTATGGAAAGAAAAGACGAACTGACCATATTGGGCAAGACCACTGCCTATAAACAGGATTATGCTCCCGAAGTGTTGGAAGCCTTCGTAAACAAACACCCTGAGAATGATTACTGGGTGCGCTTCAACTGTCCGGAGTTTACCAGTCTTTGTCCGATTACAGGGCAACCGGACTTTGCGGAAATACGCATCAGCTATTTGCCGGACATCAAAATGGTGGAAAGCAAAAGCCTTAAACTTTATCTGTTCAGCTTCCGGAATCACGGTGACTTCCACGAAGACTGTGTAAACATCATCATGAAGGACTTGATAAAGCTCATGGACCCGAAGTACATCGAAGTAACAGGCATCTTCACTCCGCGCGGAGGTATCTCGATTTATCCGTACTGCAACTACGGACGTCCGGGAACTAAGTATGAAGAGTTAGCCGAATACCGGATGAGAAACCACGATCTTTAATAAAACAACAAGCCCGCACTTTCAGGAAAACAGATTATCGTTTCCTAAAGTGCGGGCTTATTGTTTATAGCGGAACAGACCGTACTGCCTCAGCTATCAGATATGGTCTTCAGCCAAAGCCATTTGTGAAAATTCCTGCGGAACATAATCGCCTTGGAAGAAACGGCTTGCACGCAGCAAGTGACGCCAGATGCTTACCAATTCCTGCGTTTCCTGAAGGATATTCAAATACACCATTGATGCTTTCAGGCTGTTGGTACTTGCCTCCTGCATCAGGTTCATCTGATGTTTACGCAAAGCAGATATACGGTTCTTTAAATCATCGCCTTTCTTTAATATATCGTCGGCATCGGCATAATTATTATTTTCGATAGCCTCTTGCGTGCGTTCCATCAACCGACAGAGCTCTTCGCGGATAGGCAGGAATTCTTTAACCGATTCGGGAGATATCGGATTGAAATTGTTGTCGACATGCTCTTTACATGGTTCGCAAATACGCTTCAGGCAGTAAAGCATCTGCTCGCAACTGTTACTTCCCAAGTGGAACCATGTATTTTTCTCGATGGCAGTGGTGATAGGAATACGGCGCAAACCGAGGATTTCTTTACGGCGACGCTTTTTAAGCATCTTCTTTTGGTCGTCTGTCGCACTCATCGCCTTACGCAAGTCTTTCAGGTTTTCATTGATAAACCCGTCGGTAACCTGCACGTATGTTTTTTCGCTGAATACCAAATAATCAACAAACGTAGCTTTTACATGCTGGCGGAGCAAAGAAAGAATTTCCGACTTGTCTTTGCTTGTCATCATCTGCTTGAATATAACGTCACGGCTTTCTGCTTTTTCCTTCTTGCCGTATTTGATATTGCTGCGAACCAGCAAGAATACAGCCACGGCGATAAAAATAAACATGCCTACAAAACTGGTATAGAACATGATGAAGGTTACGACAGCACAAACAGTAAATGCCACAAATGCCGTAATAAACCATCCGCCGATAACGGAAAGGACACCTGTTATACGATAAACAGCGCTTTCGCGGCTCCAAGCACGGTCGGCAAGCGAACTACCCATCGCTACGATAAATGTTACGTAAGTAGTAGAAAGAGGCAGCTTCATCGTTGTTCCGATGATGATAAGCAAACCGGAAAGAACCAAATTGACCGAAGCGCGAACCAAGTCGAAAGCAGCTCCGTTTTCCATAATGATTTCATCTTTATTAAAACGGCTGTCAATCCAGCGGCGCATACCTTCCGGAATCACCCGTTTCAGGAAATCGTTCAGATTAGTGGCACGACGTACAATGGTGCGCGCAAGTGCAGATGAGCCAAACATTTCATCACCCTCTTCCTGCCGGGCAAGGTCGACCGAGGTTTTAATCACATTCTTCGCTTTTTTCGAAGTGGCAAGCGCATATACCATTACGATACCTGAAGCGAATAAAAAGATAGTGGGAGTTTTAGCCGACGACATCAGCGAAGTCATCATGTAATCGTGGATGCCCGCTCCGTTGGCATTCGCCACATAATCCGTATAAGAAGAAAAACCTGCCAGCGGAACTCCGATAAAGTTTACCAAGTCATTACCGGCGAAAGCCAATGCCAAAGAGAATGTACCCAGCAACACGATGACTTTAAAGACATTCACCTTGCACCAGTGTAACACTTGCATCAGAAGGGTAAAGAAAACAAAACATCCCGCCACCAGCATAGGAGTGTGTACGTCAATCCATCCGATTAACTCCTCCGTCATAAAAGGAGCGCTTTTTAACCCCTGAATAAGAATAAAATACAAAAGAGCTGTAACTGCTATACCACCGAAGATTCCGATGGTCCAAGAGAGATGTTTTTTATAGTTGAAGCTGAAGATAAGGCGGGAGATGTATTGGACGACCGTACCGGCTATGAAGGCGACTGCAACAGAAAGGAAGATACCCATAATCACCGAAAACGCTTTTTCGGTATTCATCATATCGCCTAAGCTAAACATGCCTGTGTGGTCTCCAAGAATTTTCAACATAGCAAGGATAAACGTACCTCCTAAAAGTTCAAACACCATTGATACTGTAGTCGAGGTAGGAAGACCTAACGTGTTAAAGACATCCAGCAACACCACATCAGTAACCATGACCGCCAGCAAAATACACATAATATCATAAAAACTAAAATTGGATGGCTGGAAAATACCGTGTCGGGCAATGTCCATCATTCCGTTGCTCAGGATAGCTCCTACAAAAACCCCGATTGCCGCCACAATGGTAATGGTTCTAAACGTAGCAACTTTGGCTCCGACTGCCGAATTCATAAAATTAACGGCATCGTTACTGACGCCTACCAGCAAGTCGAAGACTGCCAGCATAAACAGGAAAATTACGATTCCCAAATAAATAGTTTCCATAAACTTGTTTCGCTAAGATTTTTCGATTTACAAAGTTATGCGTTTTTTTCTTTTCATGGATTAAGAGCTGTTTAAATTTTCCGATTAAGTCTTTTTATCCGCCCTTTTTGAGTTTGTTTCCGGTCTGTTTTCCCGTCTCAAGCCGAAATCATGAAGAAAATCCGACGCCCGATTTGCCCTCAAAAACGCAACGGGTAGCGTTACTGTTCCCATGCGGATAAGTTGCCTTGTTCTATTCGGAAGACCGGCCTGCGCTATGGGTAGAATTTTTCAGGTCTCACATTTTCATCTCTTACGAGAAAAAATAATATTTTTACCCATTGTAATAACACTTTATCGGTTTAAAATTACTACTTTTGTAGCCGAATCACTTAAAACATACAGCAATGTCAGAATCAAAGAAAATAAAAACCGCTTTGGTATCGGTTTATCATAAAGACGGATTAGACGCAATCTTGGCAAAACTTCATGAAGAAGGCGTACAGTTTCTTTCAACAGGCGGAACACGCCAGTTTATCGAATCATTAGGCTATCCTTGTCAGGCAGTAGAAGATATAACCACTTATCCCTCTATTTTGGGCGGTCGCGTAAAGACACTTCATCCTAAAATATTCGGAGGTATCTTGTGCCGCCGGGAGCTTGAAGACGACCAAAAGCAGGTAGCTCAGTACGAAATCCCTGAAATCGACTTGGTGATTGTCGACCTGTATCCGTTTGAAGACACCGTTGCAAGCGGAGCAAGCGAACAAGACATCATCGAAAAAATCGACATAGGCGGTATTTCGTTAATCCGTGCCGGAGCGAAAAACTTTAACGATGTAGTGATTGTAGCCAGCAAGCATCAGTATCAGCCCTTGTTGGATATTCTGAACAAACAAGGCGCTGTAACCACGCGCGACCAACGCCGTTGGTTTGCCGGAGAAGCCTTTACGGTATCTTCTCACTACGATTCAGCGATTCGAGACTACTTTAAAAAATAAAGAAATGGAAAACGGGAACCGGACAATGCCGTTCAGCAACGTCAGTTGTTCCGGTTCCCTGCGGTTCTATTTCGCCCGTTAATTTTCATTTTTAAATTTCAATTTAGCAAGAATGGGTATATTTTCTTTTACTCAATCAATAGCAATGGATCTTGGTACTGCCAACACCATTATTCTTTGCGACGACAAAATTGTCGTAGACGAACCTTCAGTTGTAGCGCTCGACCGTCGTACCGAAAAAATGATAGCCGTGGGCGAACGTGCCAAGTTGATGTATGAAAAAGAAAATCCGAATATACGTACCGTACGTCCGTTACGCGACGGTGTGATTGCCGACTTCAACGCCTGCGAACAGATGATGCGCGGCTTGATAAAAAAAGTGGGTAAAGGGCGCCGCCTGTTTACCCCGTCACTGCGTATGGTAATCGGCGTACCTTCCGGCTCTACGGAAGTAGAACTGCGTGCCGTGCGCGACAGTGCCGAACATGCAGGCGGACGCGACGTATATCTGATATTCGAGCCGATGGCTGCCGCTATCGGAATCGGCCTTGACGTAGAAGCTCCCGAAGGAAACATGGTAGTGGACATAGGTGGCGGTTCTACCGAAATCGCCGTAATTTCATTGGGAGGTATCGTTTGCAACAACTCGATCCGTGTGGCCGGCGATGACTTGACGGCAGATATCCAAGAATACATGAGCCGTCAGCACAACGTGAAAATCAGTGAGCGTATGGCGGAACGTATCAAGATTCATGTGGGAGCGGCGCTGACCGACTTGGGTGATGAAGCTCCTGAAGATTATATCGTCCACGGTCCGAACCGAATTACGGCATTGCCGATGGAAGTCCCGGTATGCTATCAGGAAATAGCACACTGCATGGAAAAAAGTATCGCAAAAATAGAAATGGCTATTCTGAGCGCACTGGAAAATACACCGCCCGAACTGTATGCCGATATCGTAAACAACGGTATCTATCTGGCGGGAGGTGGAGCTTTGTTACGCGGACTCGACAAACGCTTGACGGATAAGATAAACATACCTTTCCATATTGCGGAAGACCCGTTGCTCAGCGTGGCAAAAGGTACTGGTATTGCGCTGAAAAACGTAGACCATTTTACTTTCCTTATGCGATAATAAAGAGGTGGAATCTTAACGAGAACAAACAGATTCCTCTTCTGTTTTCGGGGCTTGCTCTGACTTATGAGTAAAGCCAAGAGATGGTACATGCTAAAAAAGAGTTGGCTGAATGAGAAATTTACTCGATTTCCTTCTAAAATACAATTACTTCCTGCTATTCGTCTTGCTGGAAGTGATTTGTTTTATATTGTTGTTCCGTTTTAACAACTATCAAGGAAACGTGTTTTTCACTTCGGCTAACTATGTAGCGGGAAAGATATACGACGCATCGAGCCACATAACCCGGTATGTGGGGCTGGACGAAATGAACCGACAATTAACGGCTCGCAACGTAGAACTGGAAATGGAAATAACCGCACTACGGCAGGAAATGGAAAAGTATACTCAAGACTCAACCGTAACCGACCGGTTATTGAGCCAATCGCATACAGAATATCGCGCATATCCTGCCCGGGTAGTAAACAACAGTGTGACTCATTTGAATAATTACATTACCATCAACAAAGGAGAGGCAGATGGCATCCGTCCGGAGATGGGAGTGGTAAGCGGAAACGGAGTGGTAGGCATCGTGTACCTGACAGGAGCCCATCATTCCATCATACTTCCGGTTTTAAACTCAAAAAGCAGTATCAGTTGTAAAATCAAACGGACTGAATATTTCGGATTTCTAAAATGGGAAGGCGGTTCGTCACAATATGCTTATGTAAAAGACATGCCCCGCCATTCCGAATTTATGTTAGGCGACACGATTGTAACAAGCGGACATAGTTCCGTATTTCCGGAAGGTATCCCGGTAGGTACGGTAGACGACATGGTAGACAGTCACGACGGACTATCTTATCTGCTACGGGTAAAGTTGTTTACCGATTTCGCACGGTTACGCGATGTGTTGGTGGTTGCGTTGGTTGGAAAAGAAGAACAAACGTCTTTAGAAAAAAGTGCAGGACTTTAGCTTATGCAGAACTTTCAGCGTATTCGTTGGTTTATCTTGCTGGTACTTCTTCAGGTGCTGGTGCTCAACTATGTGCATATCAATCAATATGCTACCCCCTTATTCTATATTTATTTCATCCTGAAATTTAATTCAGATATAGGGCGCAAAAGTCTGATGTTATGGGCTTTCGCCATCGGATTGTGTGTTGACATCTTCAGCAATACGCCCGGCATCAATGCAGCCGCCTCGGTTTTGCTCGCGTTCTGCCGCCCTCTTTTATTACGCAATCAGCTCTTACGTGGCATGTCCGACATTTTCGAACCGGGAATCTCCGCAATGGGTGTCCACTCTTTTCTACGATATACCTTCACAGGTGTATTTATCCATGTAACAACCGTAAACATTCTGGATGCTTTTTCGTTCATCCATCTCAAACCTTTACTGCTATCCATCGTCACCGATACGGCAATGACATTATTCTGCATCATGTGTGTTGATACAATCAGGAGGAAAAAATAGTGGAGCGCAATTACAATCTCGAAAAAAGAAAATACGTTATCGGGGGAGCTGTTATCGCCATCGTATTTATTTTCATCATCAGGCTGCTTGCCTTGCAGATTATGAGCGATGACTATAAAAAGAATGCCGACAGTAACGCCCTGCTGAAAAAGATTCAATATCCCAGCCGGGGAAACATTTACGACCGAAATGACAAATTACTGGTATTCAATCAAGCTGCATACGACATTACGGTCATCATGAAAGAAATAACCGAGCTTGACACGCTCGACCTCTGTGAGACGCTGAACATTACGCCCGAATTTTTACGTGAACGCTTTAAGGATATCAAAGACCGCAGGCAGAATCCGGGTTACTCGCCGTATACGAATCAGGTATTTCTCACCCAGCTATCTGCCGAAGACTGTGGCGTTTTTCAGGAAAAACTTTTTAAATTCCCCGGCTTTTATATCCAGCGCAGAACAATACGGCAGTACGGCTACCATGCCGGAGCACATATTCTCGGCGATATTGGCGAGGTTTCTAAAAAGGAAATGGAAGAAGATGACTATTATATTCCCGGCGACTTTATCGGAAAACTGGGAGTAGAACGTTTTTATGAAAAGCAGCTACGCGGAGAAAAAGGAGTAGAAATCTTGTTACGCGATGTACGCGGGCGCATTCAGGGGAACTATATGGACGGTAAGTTCGACAAGGCTCCCGTTGCCGGAAAGAACCTGACACTCAGTTTGGATATCGACCTTCAGATGTTGGGCGAACGCCTGCTGGAAGGAAAAATCGGAAGTATCGTTGCCATTGAACCTTCAACGGGCGAAGTGCTTTGCTTGGTTTCTTCGCCTACTTACGACCCGCATTTGATGATTGGACGAAACCGAGGGAAAAATCATTTGAAAATGGCTGCCGACCCGTGGAAACCATTGCTGAACCGTGCCATAATGGGAACATACCCGCCCGGTTCTACATTTAAAACCACGCAGGCACTGACGTTCTTGCAAGAAGGTATCATCGTGCCCTCTACGCCGTTCCCGTGTGTGGGGGGATTCAGTTTCAGAGGACTGCATGTGGGATGTCACAGCCACCCGTCGCCCTTGTCGTTAATCCCTGCCATCGCCACCTCTTGCAACGGATATTTCTGTTGGGGACTGTATCACATGATTGGCGCACGGCAGAAATACGGCAGCGTACAGAAGGCGATGAATACGTGGCGAGACTACATGGTTTCGATGGGCTTCGGATATACGTTGGGCATCGACCTGCCGGGAGAGAAACGAGGAATGATTCCCAACGCACAGTATTATGACAAGGCGTATCGGGGGTCATGGAACGGACTGACCATCATCAGTATCGCCATCGGACAGGGAGAGGTTACCGCAACACCGCTTCAGATAGCAAATCTGGGTGCAACGATTGCCAACCGGGGATATTACATCACGCCGCATGTAGTAAAAGGCATCGAGGGAGAATCGCTGGACGAAACATACACGAAACGACATTATACCAAAGTGGATGCGACACACTACAACGAGGTGGTGGAAGGTATGCGTGCTGCCGTAACAGGTGGAACATGCCGGGTTGCCAACTTGCCCGACATTGAGGTGTGCGGAAAAACCGGAACGGCACAAAACCGGGGAAAAGACCACTCTGCGTTTCTGGGTTTCGCCCCGATGAACAACCCTAAAATAGCAATAGCCGTTTATGTGGAAAACGGAGGATGGGGAGCTACTTACGGGGTTCCCATCGGACGACTAATGATAGAACAATACCTGAAAGGCAAACTCTCGCCCGAAGACGAAGTGCTTGCCACCGATATACAAAACAGAAGGATAGATTATGGTATACATGAAAGGTAACAAATGGTGGAAAAGCCTCGACTGGTGGACTATCGGCATTTATCTGGTACTGATAATGCTGGGGTGGCTCAGTGTATGTGGAGCAAGTTACGATTACGGCGAACCGAACTTTTTCGACATCTCTACCCGTGCCGGAAAACAGATTATGTGGATAGGCTGTTCGTTGGGATTGGGGTTCGTATTGCTGATGCTCGACTCCCGCCTGTACGACACGTATGCCTACCCCATTTACGGGATTATGATGTTCCTGCTTTTGGCTACAATTTTTAACCCGCACGAAATCAAAGGCTCCCGTTCATGGATTGTGTTAGGGCCGGTAAGCATACAGCCTGCCGAGTTTGCCAAGTTCGCCACGGCACTGGCTTTGGGGAAATTTATGGGAGAATACACCTACTCCATGCAGCGTATGCGCGACATGCTTATCACGCTCGGTATCATTTTACTGCCGATGGCGCTCATCGTCATGCAGCGCGAAACCGGCTCGGCGTTGGTTTACCTTTCGTTTTTTCTGGTGCTTTACCGCGAGGGCATGACGGGTACGGTATTGTTTTCCGGTATCTGCGCAGTGGTATTCTTCATCGTAGGCATCCGCTTTGGTGAAGACATGTTGCCCGATGAGCTCACCTCGTGGGGAGAATTTTGTGTTTCGCTGCTCATCGTTTTGCTCACCGCCCTGCTGGTTCAATTATATTGCCGCGAGTCGGGGAAACGTCCCGCCCTGTATATATTCTCGATAGGTGGGGGAACGGTATTGCTCAGCGTCTTGTTCTCCTGCTATGTCATTCCTTTCAATGTTACTTTTTTGTTGATCAGCATCTATGCCGCATTAATCGCTTACCTGATCATTTTGTTCCTGCGTGAACGGCTGAAAAACTACCTTTTCATCTCGGCTTTCGTATTCGGCTCGGCTGTTTTTTTCTTCTCGACCGACTATGTATTCAACCACGTGCTTGAGCCTCATCAGAAAATCCGTATCGAAGTATTGTTAGGCATGAAAGACGACCCTGCCGGAGCCGGATATAACGTAAACCAAAGCAAAATAGCCATCGGTTCGGGAGGCTTGTTCGGAAAGGGTTTTTTAAACGGTACGCAAACCAAACTGAAGTACGTGCCTGAACAAGATACCGACTTTATTTTCTGTACGGTAGGCGAAGAACAAGGGTTTTTCGGTTCGGCAGGCGTGCTGTTACTGTTCATGGCATTGATACTGAGGCTGCTCGCGCTGGCAGAACGGCAAACCACACGGTTTGGCAGAGTATATGGCTACTGCGTGGTAAGTATTTTCTTTTTCCATCTGTTCATTAACATCGGCATGGTGCTGGGACTTACCCCGGTTATCGGTATCCCGCTTCCGTTTTTCAGCTACGGCGGTTCATCGTTGTGGGGATTCACTATTCTACTATTCGTATTCCTGCGTATCGATGCAGCCCGTGAGTGGTAAATCGGCGCTTTCCGTTCTCTATTTCTCTACCTGTATATCCCCCCAAAAAACGCTACCGTTAGTGTTACCCAACTCATGCGGTAGCGTTGACCATTTCTACCCATAGTGTCGACCAATTCTAACGGTAGAATTTTTTACGCTTTCACCTAAAAGCTAAAACCCTAAAAACAAACTGATTACAAATTCAAGCATTCACTTGCTTCAAGTGAAGCCAATCATAATTGCTTATCGAGAAATCTCAACAGGCCCTAAGACGGCTCTGAATTTCTGCCCATAGCGTCGGTATGTTTATCAGCATAAAAAAATATCTTCTTTTAAAGAAAAAACGCAGCCAAGTATTATTTTTTATTTTTTCACTTATAATCACATATTAAAAATATTGTTTTTTCAAATTTTATTATATACATTTGCAAAAATAACAAAATGTTAACAAAGAAAGAATAATACATGAAAAATGAAACTTTTGTAAATCTAATCTAAATCTCTTATGAAACAAAAACTTCTAATGCTGCTTGCCTGTATCTTAGTAGGAATAGGAACAGCAATGGCTCAAAAACGCGAAGTGAGTGGAGTCGTTCTTTCGGGAGAAGACAATCAACCCGTTATCGGCGCTTCCGTATTGGTGGTAGGCACTACAACCGGCACCACAACCGACCTTGACGGAAAGTTTACGCTAAAAGACTTACCGGCTTCAGCCAAAGAACTTCAAATTTCGTATATCGGTTTCACTACCGAAACCGTAAAAATAACCGGCAGTTTGCTGAAAGTTACGCTTAACCCGGATTCGGAAATGCTGGGCGAAGTAGTGGTTACGGGTATGAACAAGGTAGACAAGCGTTTGTTTACCGGTGCTGCCGACCAGCTGAATGCTGCCGACACCAAGCTGGATGGTATGGCGGATATCAGCCGAAGCCTCGAAGGACGTGCAGCAGGTGTATCGGTGCAAAACGTCAGTGGAACCTTCGGTACAGCTCCTAAAATCCGTGTGCGCGGTGCGACATCTATCTACGGCAACTCTTCTCCGCTGTGGGTGGTAGACGGTGTCATCATGGACGACGTGATAGAAGTGGATGCCAACAACCTTTCTTCGGGTGATGCCACTACCCTGATCAGTTCGGCTATCGCGGGATTGAACTCAGACGACATTGAGAGTTTCCAGATATTGAAAGACGGTTCGGCTACTTCTATATACGGTGCGCGCGCAATGGCAGGTGTCATCGTAGTCAACACTAAAAAAGGTAAGGCGGGAACCAACCGAATCAGTTATACCGGCGAATTTACCACACGCCTGAAACCTTCATATAACACGTTCAACATCATGAACTCGCAAGACCAGATGGGTATCTACAAGGAATTGCAGAGCAAAGGATGGCTGAACTTGTCAAGCACGTACCGTGCAAGCAACAGCGGTGTTTACGGTAAGATGTATCACCTTATCAATACCTACGACCCTACGACGGGACAGTTCGGACTGATGAATACGCCGCAAGCACGCTACGATTATTTGCGTCAGGCGGAATACCGCAATACCGACTGGTTTGATTTGCTGTTCAGCAATGCACTGATGATGAACCACTCTGTAAGTATCTCTACCGGAACAGAAAAAGCGACCACTTATATATCACTGAGTGCCATGACCGACCCGGGATGGATGAAAGGAACAAAGGTACAGCGTTATACCGCCAACCTGAACAGTACGTTTAACCTGAGCAAAGACCTCTCGCTGACGGTTATCGGTAACGGTTCATACCGTAAACAGCGCGCGCCGGGTACTATCGGACAGAGCCGCGATGCCGTAACAGGTGAAGTATCGCGCGGATTCGATATCAACCCCTATTCATACGCCTTGAATACTTCGAGAACACTCGACCCGGATGAATATTATACACGTAACTACGCTGACTTCAACATCTTTAACGAGTTGAACTCTAACTATATCGACATGAACGTGGTCGATTTGAAATTTCAGGGCGAATTGAAATGGAAACCCGTACGCGGATTGGAAATCAGTGTACTGGGTGCTGCCAAGTATTCTTCTACCGAACAGGAACATAAGATTATGGAATCGTCTAACCAAGCGATGGCATACCGCGCGATGGACGATGCTACCATGCGCGATGCCAACTCATGGCTGTATACCGACCCCGACGTATTAAACTCTTTGGCATTCAGTGTACTGCCTGAAGGAGGTTTCTATAATGTTACTAACTATCGGATGTTCAGCTGGGACTTCCGCGCCTCGGCTTCGTATAACACAGTTATCAACAGCGACCACATCATCAACCTGTACGGCGGTATGGAGGCCAACTCGCAAGACCGTACGAACAACAGTTTCGACGGTTGGGGTATGATATACGATAAAGGTGAAATTCCGTTCTTCAGCTACTATGCGTTCAAGAAGATGCAGGAAGACAATACCGATTATTTCTCGCTGAACAATACAAAAGAAAGAACACTGGCTTACTTCGCCACAGGTACTTACTCGTATAAAGGGCGTTACAGCGTCACCGGTACGTTCCGTTACGAAGGCTCTAACCGTTTGGGTAAGGCTCGTTCGGCTCGCTGGCTTCCTACATGGAACGTGGGTGGTGCGTGGAACATGCACGAAGAACCGTTCTTCGAAGCCTTGCAGCCTGCGCTTTCTCACTTTACGCTGAAAACATCGTACAGTTTGACGGCGGATGCAGGTCCGGCATGGGTTACCAACTCGTTTGTAAACATCAACAGCTATACGCCGTGGCGTCCGAATGCCGACGCAACGGAAACAGGTCTGCAAATCGTGGAGGTGCAGAACGAAGACCTGACGTATGAAAAGAAACATGAGTGGAACATCGGCGCCGACTTCGGTTTCCTGAACAACCGCATCAACATGGAGCTGGCGTACTACAAGCGTAATAACTTCGACCTTATCGGTTCGGTACTTACACAAGGTGTAGGCGGTGGCGGTATTCGCCGTTATGCCAACCTTGCAGCCATGAAATCGCACGGTTTTGAGGCTTCGCTCTCTACACGCAATATCCAGACGAAAGACTTTACATGGACTACCGACATTATTTTCGGTTACAGCAAAACGAAGATTACCGACCTGAAGACACAAACCAACGTGTTCGACCTTGTAACAGGTGTAGGACAGCGCGAGGGTTACGAATGGGGAAGCATTTTCTCTATCCCGTTTGCCGGACTGGATAAAGACGGTTACCCGATGTTTCAATGGGGAGACAAAATTATCGACAAAACATCTTATGGAGAAATTAACTTCCAGCAGTTAAGCGACATTGACTTCCTGAAACACGAAGGTCCTATTGACCCGCCCATCACCGGTAGTATCGGAAACATCTTTACGTACAAGAATTTCCGCCTGAACGTGTTCATCACTTATTCGGCAGGTAACAAGGTACGTCTTGACCCGCAGTTCGCAAGCTCTTACAACGACTTGGACGCTACACCGAAAGACTTTAAGAACCGCTGGATGATTCCGGGCGATGAAAACATTACCGACATTCCGGTTATCGCCAATGTACGCGACAATAACAAGTACGCCAATCTGAATTACGGTTACAATGCTTATAACTACTCAGACGCACGCATAGCCGATGGCGGATTCGTACGCATGAAAGAAATCTCATTGGGTTACGAATTCCCGAAATCACTGTTAGGCAACCAGAAAATGTTGAAATCGCTTTCACTGAAAGTACAGGCAACCAACCTGTTCCTTATCTATTCAGACGATAAGCTGAACGGACAAGATCCGGAATTTGCCAATGCCGGCGGTGTGGCTTCACCGGTACCCAAGCAGTTTACATTCACCATCAGAGCAAGTTTCTAACCAAAACAGTTGAACCATGAAAACAAAAAAGAATCTACTATATATTTGTGCCGCAGCAACAGCTATTTGCGGCTTGGCATCGTGTAACGATTTTCTTGACACCATGCCCGACAAACGTACTGAAATAGATACACCCGAAAAGGTGCGCGACATCTTGGTGTCTGCCTATCCCAATTACACATCCATGCCGTTGTTTGAATACATGTCAGACAACTATGACGACAATGGAGACGGTTATAATTATTCATACAATATAGTAAGTGAGGCTTATCATTGGGAAGACATCATTGAAACCGACCAAGATTCGCCCAGCGGCATCTGGCGACAGACATACGCTGCCATCGCTGCTGCTAATCAGGCGTTAGTAGCCATCGAAGAAATGGGAAATCCCGAAGAATGTATGCCTTACAAGGGTGAAGCCTTGCTGTGTAGAGCTTACGGACATTTTGCGTTGGCTAACGTATTCTGTATGGCGTACAATGAAGCTACCGCTTCTGAAAACTTAGGCATCCCTTACATCACTGCTCCGGAAACTACAGTAGGAATAACCTACGACCGTGGAACATTGCAGGAAGTATACGAAAAAATAGATGCCGATATCGAAGCCGCCCTGCCACTGATAGGAGGTATCAATTTTGATGTACCGGCCTATCACTTCAATGAAAAAGCTGCTTACGCTTTCGCTGCACGCTTCAACTTGTTCTATGGCAAAGACTATGATAAGGTTATCAATTATGCAACGCAAGCAATCGGTGAAGATCCTACTTCGGTATTGCGTGATTTAAATGGATATGACAAATTTACGAACCAAGAAGAATGGGGACGTGGTTATGTAAGCCAAGACGAACCGGCTAATCTCTTACTGACAACAAATTATTCAACATATCCTCGCCTTTACAACCAAAGATATGCCATCACAAGAGATCTTATGAATGCATCGTTAGTGTGGTCTCTCTTTCCGGGAAACGTGCAACTTCCGGTATACAGAGTGGTATTCCAAACAAATTATGTAACTTATTTTGTACCTAAGATTATTGAGTTTTTTGAAATAACTAATCCCGTAGCACAAACCGGATACATACATATCGTATTACCGATATTCACTACCGATGAAACATTGTTATGCCGTGCAGAAGCGCATATATTGAAAAAAGAATACGACGCTGCTGCCACCGATCTCTCTTATTGGTATCAAAAGAAAGGCATTGAGGCGCATACGGCAGCCGAAATTATCGAGTTCTACGATGAACCCTCCGGCAATAATGATGAAACACACCGTTGCGACCCGGCAAACCGTACTCCGCTGAATACGGGAGTAACCTACGACCATGACCAGACTTGTATGCTTTACGCCGTCCTCCATGCCCGCCGCGTGGAAACCATACACGAAGGACACCGCTGGCCAGATATTAAACGCTATGGTTTAACGGTTACTCATAACATTCATAACGGTGAACCCATTGCACTCGAGGCCAATGACCTCCGCAAAGCAATCCAAATACCGGAAGAAGTATTGAGCGCTCCCGGAAATATGACACCGAACCCCAGATAAAACGAATCTAAAAAATGAAATAGAGCTATGAAAAAGAATATATTATTATTGGCTATCCTTTTCTGCGGAGCTGCTTTCACGTCATGCCAAGAGGATGACTTAAACAGCAAAAGTATCTTCGATGACGAGGTTACAAGCGAAAAAAATGAATTGGACTATTGGCTGGACGAGAATTATCTCTATCCCTACAACGTGGACTTTAAGTACCGTATGGAGGATATCGAATCGAGTCTGAGCAATAACTTGGTGCCTATCAAATATGAATTGGCAGTAAAAATGGCACGTGTAGTAAAATACCTGTGGTTTGAAGCATACGATGAAGTAGCTGGCGTGCAATTCACCCGCCAGTATGCACCGAAAGTGATTCATGTTTTGGGTTCTTGGCAATGGAACTCAAATGGAACGATAACATTGGGATATGCCGAAGGTGGATTGAAAGTTACGTTGGTAGGTGGAAACTCACTGAATCCGAATGATGTTCCTGCCATGAATGAATATTATTTTAAAACAATGCATCACGAGTTTGCCCATATCCTCCATCAAACGATTGATTATCCTACGGAGTATAATACGTTAAGTGAAGGGCATTACTCTCCCTCCGGATGGAATAACCGTACCGATGCAGAAGTAAGACCTTTCGGATGCGTAACGGCATACGCCGCCAGTGAACCGGGTGAAGACATAGCCGAAGTAACGGCTACTTACCTGACATGGACGGATGCACAATGGGAAACATGTAGAACTCAAGCCGGCGATGAAGGATGGGCTATTATCCAAGAAAAGATAGACATCATGAAAAACTACATGTCGAAAAACTTCGGAGTTGATATGGATAAGTTACGCGAAACCATTGACCGCAGAAGCGTTGAAGTTCAAGAAATGGATTTAACCGAACTTCCGTAAATACACAACAGTACAGACCTATTACTTTAAAATGAAAGAACTATGAAACGTATCCTATTTTATATGACATGCTTCGCCGCACTGCTATTGCAAGCATGTAACAACGAAGTAGACGACCTGTTCGACAAGTCGGCAGAAGAACGATTGGATGAAGAATTACAAACCTGCAAGGAATTGCTTTTAAGCGCGGAAAACGGCTGGGTATTGGATTACTACCCACAAAGTAATCAAAACTATGGAGGATATTGCATGACCGTGAAGTTCGATGACCAACAGGTTACGGCTGCTTCTGAAATTACAGGCGATCCTACCCAAACGGTAAGTAGTCTTTATTCAATAAAATCGGATGTAGGACCGACGCTGAACTTCGATACCTACAATGACATCTTACACTACTTTGCCGACCCCGACAATTCCGCCGGAGCGGGTTTGGGTAAAGGCTATGAAGGCGACTATGAGTTTTCCATCATGAGCCATACGGATAATGAAATCGTACTGCAAGGTAAGAAAACCAAAAACACCATGCACATGTACAAGCTGGAAGAATCCAGTGAATCTTATCTGACTAAAGTTGCGCAAATGACCGAAGCCATTGCAAACAGACCATCCGAAATCGGTACTTATGAAGGAACTGTAAACGGGGTACAAATTATTGCTACTGCTCCCGTTGACCGCCATGTAAGCATACAGATTGGAGAGGAAGAAAGTCAGTCGATAGCATGTGTATATACCGACAAGGGAGTACGGCTGTATGAGCCCATAAGCGTAAACGATACGGAAATCAATGCATTGGAATGGTCTACTGAACAAAATACATTTACAGTAGGCGGACAAGCCTTGACTCCTGTCACATCTCCTATCTATGACCGTTACTTGGAATTCTGTGGCACATATACCATGAAGTACAACAACGGTAGCCAAGATAAGGAAGTAGAAATCACGGTAAGCGAAGGCAACTTTATCAACAGAAGCTATAATGTGGAGGGATTGACTTTCCCGCTACCACTGTATTACAATGAAGCCAATGATTGTTTCGAAATCCTGACCATAAACGCTACCGAATACTACGTAGCCATTTGGGAAGTACAAGGTGATGGTAATTTAACATGGGCTACCGGAGTAGGCTTATTAGGCAATACTAAAACCAATGAAGAAACACAAGAAAGTTATTATGCCTTCGAAGACAACGGTACATGGGGTTCTTACACCGGACGTGCTGTCATTTTATGGGGGCCTGATGGTGAATACAGAGGCTTTGGCGGAGATACTCGATACATCAACATCGAGTTCCACAAACAATAAAACTATAAACTATAAATCGAACAATTATGAAAAAGCTATATTCGCTATTAATGCTATTGACAATGTGCGTGGCATTTATCGGATGCTCGGACGATAACGATGATGTTACGGAACAAACACTGCAAGTAGTAAGCTCCGACCTTAACTTCGACGTCAACGGAGGTACAGGTACTATTGAATTTGATTCGGCTCTGCCGGTTACGGCTACTTCGGGTGCCGAGTGGTGTACGGTGGCAGTAAACGGAAACACTGTAAATGTCACGGTCAGCGTCAATCCGCGAATGGAAAGCCGTTCAACCGTAGTAACACTTACCAACGGTGCAGACGAAACCCAAATACCTATTTATCAGGAAGGCGATATTTTAGACACCACCATGACACAAAGCAATATTACGTTTGATATTGAAGGCGGAGAAGTTTCTTACCGACTAATTTCGAACTGGGATATCGAACTCACTGGTTTTGATGAATCATGGGTTACTTATACATTAGAAAATGGTACACTGACCATACGTGCAGAACAATTACCTGAAAACATGAAATACCGCTCATGTAATGTCAAGTTAGTAACAGGGATACACACCATGAACTATACCATAACACAAATGAATAGAGACATTACCGGAACGTGGAATTGCTATATCAACGGCGGGGCTACAGCGTATGGCACTTGCTTGATAGAAGCAACCGAAACTGCCAACCGTTACAAAGTAACGCCTACCGGATCGGCTTACGATGCTCCTTACTATATTACCGTAAGAGGTACGGATGTTGTTGTAAACTTCGGTCAGGTATTAGGCCCGTATCCTGATAATCCGGCAGAAAATATCGTACTTTGTGCATACGACAATACCCACGGACAATTAACATGGAGTACAGATGTAGAATATGCAGCTCCCATCAGTTTCAGCGAAGACGGTAGCCAAACCATCTTACGATTTGCTGATAACGGCACTTGGAGTGGCGCTATCGTTGAAGGTTACTATTACAGTATTACGAGCGGCGGAACCCCAACCGGCTCTGGTATATATGCCCTTATCAACATGGTATGGATAAGCCAATAAGCATCATATAAATAAATCTCTCTTAAAGGCATCCCCTGTGACAGGGACATGAACCAAACTCGGACTTACACGCGACGGGCAAGCAATGAAAAACACTCTACAAGCAGCCCTCCGTGTAAGTCCGTTAACAAGAAACAGAACCTTTTAAACACATAGCGTATGGAAAACAAAGAATACAAAAGGCTTGATACGCTTTTCAGAATCAACCACTATGATTCGCCGTGGAACTACGCCCTTACCCTGCTCACTATGCTGGCATGTGTTGCCGCTATCTGTTTCTGCCCGAACCCGAACGTACACATCGTGTTCGGAATCATCTTCGTGCTGAGCATCGCAAACCTGTTTTTCAGTCTGTGGATTTGGACACTGAAAAAGAAACACGAAAACAAACGCTGATGCCTGCACGCATAAGCCTCACTGCAAATCCCTGTGTTTATAATCGCCACCGCATTACAAACACAGGGATTTACGTATAAAAAGATTACCCAAACGCTGTGATTTACCCATACAAATCGTATATTTGCGAGAGTTGTTAAAACAAATTAAAGACACAATGTTCATTCAAAAGAAAATCACATTCGACAGTTTTGTTCGCGGAACGCTGAGCGGAGCCGTTGTCATCGCCATCCTGTGGCTGTTAAACAGACTCAGCGGCGTATTGTTACCTTTCTTCATAGCGTGGGTCATTGCCTACCTCATCTATCCTATCGTTATTTTCTACCAAGAAAAGTTGCACATACGCAGCCGCGTCATAGCTATTTTCGCCGTTATGATAAGTCTGCTGGTGGTAGTAACAGGCGCTTTTTACCTGCTGGTTCCGCCGATGATAGAAGAATGCGTAAAGCTGAAACACCTGCTCGACATTTACTTCACAGAGGGCGGTGCAGGTTCGTCCATTCCCCATACGATAACCCAATTCCTGCATGAAAACATTGATTATGCGTGGCTGAAAGAAACGCTGAACATGGATAATCTTGTCAACCTGTTCCGCAAATTAGTTCCTCAAATGTGGAACCTGCTGTCTACATCCTATAACATCATCATCACCATCATAACGGTATTCATCATGCTGCTATATCTGTTCTTCATCCTGCTCGACTACGAGCAGATAGCCAACGGATGGATAAACCTGCTTCCCATGAAATACCGCACTCCTGCCATACGCATCACCACCGACATCAAAGTGAGCATGAACCAATACTTCCGCGGACAAGCCATGGTAGCTTTCTGTGTAGGCATCCTGTTCAGTATCGGTTTCCTGATAATCGACTTCCCGCTTGCCATCGGGTTAGGTCTGTTTATCGGACTGCTCAACATGGTTCCCTACCTCCAAATCATCGGCTTCGTGCCCACCATCCTGCTCGCCCTGCTGAAAGCTGCCGACACGGGCGAAAACTTCTGGTGGATTTTAGGTATGGCGTTGCTGGTATTCGCCGTTGTCCAACTCATCCAAGACGGCTTCCTCGTACCGAAAATCATGGGAAAGATAACCGGCCTCAACCCCGCCATCATCCTGCTTTCGCTTTCGGTATGGGGCTCGCTTATGGGCATGTTGGGTATGATTATCGCCCTCCCCTGCACCACCCTGCTGCTATCCTACTACCAGCGGTTCATCAAGAAAGGAAACCTGAACTTCCTGTCCTCGCAGGAAGACTCCGGTGCTCCCGACAACGAACAGTGATGCTTTTTCTGCCGGCAAAATCCCCCCAAAAATCGCTATGGGAAGCGTTGTCTATCCCATGCGGTTGCGTTCACCCATTCTACCCATAGAATTGACCAACGCTAACGGTAGAATTTTTCAAGCTCCGAAGGAAAGCGTAAAACACTTTAAATAAGCTAATTACAAATTAAACCTATTTCAATTTCTATTTGGCGGATATTAGAATCCGCCGAATAGAAATTTGTTATACCCTACCCCAGTCTGGAACACAATCCGACAGGATAGAAAAATATTCATCAAAACATTTGGATATTTCAAAAAGAAGTCATACCTTTGCACCCGCAATCAGGAAATGACTGCAATACGGATTGATTCAGTAGCTCAGCAGGTAGAGCACAACACTTTTAATGTTGGGGTCCTGGGTTCGAGCCCCAGCTGGATCACGAAAGACAGAAGCTATCTCAAACATAAACATGAGACAGCTTCTGTTTTTTTTATATTCCCTTGTTTCGGTTGTTACAACGATTTTTATTAAGTTTGCATGAACTAATAAACACACACATGAAATCAATCAAAGAATTATATCGTATCGGAACAGGACCATCAAGCAGTCATACGATGGGACCGAGAAAAGCAGCCGAACAATTCCTTGCACGCCATCCCGAAGCAGCGTCTTTTCAGGTAACGCTATACGGGAGCCTTGCCGCTACCGGCAAAGGACACATGACGGATGTCGCCATCATGGATGTTATACAGCCACATGCCCCGGTAGAAATACTGTGGCAACCGCATATTTTCTTTCCTTTTCACCCGAACGGCATGACGTTTAAGTCGCTCGATGCCAACAAAAAGGTTACCGACGAATGGACGGTATTCAGTGTCGGGGGAGGCGCATTGGCAGAAGAGGGACATGACTCCAAATCAACTCCGGATGTTTACGAAATGAACCGCATGAGCCAGATTCTCTATTGGTGTGAACATACCGGCAAGAGTTATTGGGAGTATGTAGAACAATGTGAAGGAAAAGATATATGGGATTTCCTTGCCGAAGTATGGGAGACCATGCAGGCAGCCGTACGCCGCGGATTGGATGCCGAAGGTGTGCTGCCCGGACCGCTGAACCTGCGGCGCAAGGCTTCATCCTACTACATACGTGCGAAGGGATATAAAGGCAGCTTGCAGTCTCGCGGACTGGTATTTGCTTACGCACTGGCTGTAAGCGAAGAAAATGCTTCGGGCGGAAAAATCGTTACTGCGCCTACTTGCGGAGCATGTGGAGTAGTACCCGCCGTGCTTTACCATCTGCAACAGACCCGTGAATTCAGCACTGCCCGCATTCTGCGTGCCCTTGCCACAGCGGGGCTGGTGGGAAATATCGTTAAGTATAACGCATCCATCTCCGGAGCAGAGGCAGGTTGTCAGGCAGAAGTGGGGGTGGCTTGTTCGATGGCTTCGGCTGCTGCCAGCCAACTGTTCGGCGGGAGTCCTACCCAAATTGAATATGCAGCCGAAATGGGATTGGAACATCACTTGGGCATGACGTGTGACCCGGTGTGCGGACTGGTACAAATCCCGTGCATCGAGCGCAATGCTTACGCTGCGGCGCGCGCACTCGATGCTAATATCTATTCGGCTTTTTCGGATGGACATCATCGCGTTTCGTTCGACAAAGTAATCGAAGTGATGAAGCAAACCGGACATGATTTGCCTTCGCTTTACAAGGAAACCAGCGAAGGAGGATTGGCAAAAAATTACCAGCCGATGGATTTATAAACATTCAAATAATAAAGCAAACCGTATACAAAGCAGAAAAACAGAAGACAAAGAACGAGTTTATTAGTCAATTTGTTGTTTATCTTCTTTCCTTTGTTTAAATTTGTCAGAAATTTAATACAACACACCATGAGTAAGAAACAAAAAAGATACTTCTTATCAGAAAATGACATACCACGCTATTGGTATAACATTCAGGCAGACATGAAGAACAAACCGCTGCCGCCGTTGAATCCTCAAACCAAACAACCGCTAAAACCGGAAGATCTTTATCCGATTTTTGCCAAAGAGTTATGTCATCAGGAACTGAACCAAACCGACACGTGGATAGAAATACCCGAAGCCGTGCGCGAAATGTACAAGTTTTATCGGAGTACGCCATTGGTACGGGCATACGGTTTAGAACAAGCGCTGGGCACTCCGGCACATATTTATTTCAAAAATGAAAGTGTAAGCCCCATCGGTTCTCATAAACTGAATTCGGCATTGGCTCAGGCATATTATTGCAAACAAGAGGGCGTAACCAACATTACTACCGAAACCGGAGCCGGACAATGGGGAGCGGCACTTGCTTATGCAGCGAAAGTATTCGGATTGGAGGCTGCTGTTTATCAGGTAAAAATCAGTTACGAGCAGAAGCCTTACCGCCGCAGTATCATGCAAACGTTCGGCGCACAGGTAACTCCCTCGCCTTCCATGTCTACCCGGGCTGGTAAAGATATACTGACTAAATATCCGAATCATCAGGGTTCACTCGGTACGGCTATCTCGGAAGCGGTAGAACTGGCACGCACTACTCCCAACTGTAAATATACTCTTGGTTCGGTTTTAAGCCATGTTACGCTTCACCAGACGGTTATCGGGCTGGAAGCCGAAAAACAAATGGAAATGGCAGGCGAATATCCCGACATCATCATCGGCTGCTTCGGAGGTGGGTCTAACTTCGGAGGCATTTGTTTCCCGTTCATGCGTCATACCATCTTGGAAGGAAAACAAACCCGATACATCGCTGCCGAACCTGCTTCTTGCCCGAAACTGACGAGAGGTAAATTCGAATACGATTACGGTGACGAAGCAGGATATACCCCGCTGCTGCCTATGTACACGTTGGGACATAATTTTGCTCCTGCCAACATTCATGCCGGCGGTTTGCGTTATCACGGTGCAGGTGTCATTGTTTCTCAGCTTCTGAAAGACAAACTGATGGAGGCAGTAGATATCCAGCAACTGGAATCGTTCGATGCGGGTATTCTTTTTGCCAAGAGCGAAGGCATTATTCCTGCGCCTGAATCATGCCACGCCATTGCCGCTGCCATCCAAGAAGCCAACAAGTGTAAAGAGACAGGTGAAGAAAAAGTGATTTTATTTAACCTGTCGGGGCACGGACTGATTGATATGAGTGCGTACGACCAATATCTGTCGGGCAACCTGATGAATTACGAACTCAGCGACGCAGAAATTGAAAAGAATCTGGAGGAAGTAGACAAGATTTAATAACCGCATTCATTTTTATAAGAATAAAATTAATTCAAGCACGGACTATCGAACAAGGTGGATTCACAACACACTTTTTTCGACGAATCCGTGCTTTTTTATACTCTGATTAACACGATGAACCACTCTTTTGATTTACCAGACCACGAACTGATAAAAATTTATTGCGAGCTAAACTCTTCAGAAGCCGCAACTGCTCTATATAACCGATACTACACAACTGTTGAAAAAATCGTAGCTTCTAAAATCATACAGCGGGAGGAACGCGAAGACATCATACAAGAGGTATTCCTCCATGTATTCACCAAACTGAAAAGCAAATATACCGAAACCGGGCAATTCCGCGCATGGCTCAAGCGGCTTACATACAATTACCTGAATGATTATTTCCGGCGGAACCAGAACGCACCGCTGCGGAATGAACATTACCGTATGGACAGGCTGCCGGCATCGCCTAACCCGACTCCTTTACTTATCACTTTGGAAAAGGCATACGATGTGATGGATGAGGTTATCGAAGAATGTTCGGAAATCGAGCAAGAGATGTTGGCACTTCATTTTTACCAAAACTTGAGCTACCAAAAGATAGCCGACGAAATGGGTATGAAAAAGCCTACTTGCGCAAAACGTCTTACCGCGCTTTGTGTAAAAATAAAAAACAAAATGCAGCCGAAGGGCTTTTATGAACTACCGGAAGCCTTAAAGCGAAAGCCATAAACCAAGCGGGGTATCCGAAAGAAAGTCTGTCGCTTCTTTCGGATACCCCATCATATCAGCCGGTATACATTTTAACGTTCCGATATCGGCGTGTAAGTTACTTCGTCCAACACATTTTTATAAGCCGGACGAATAATACGGCGTCCTTCAAAATTCAGTTCTTCAATACGGTGTGCCGTCCAACCTACGATACGTGCCATAGCAAACAGAGGGGTATAGATTTCGTGAGGCAACCCCATCAGTTCATAAATAAAGCCGGAATAAAAGTCGACGTTCGAACATACTCTTTTTTTCGAACCTTTCACTTTCTTGAAACATTCGATGGCGCGTTGTTCCAGCAGCTCAAGAAAAGCAAACTCTTTCTCACATCCTTTCTCTGCCACCAGCTCACCCGCCAGCTCTTTCAGCAACACGGCGCGCGGGTCGGATATGGTATAAACGGCATGACCGATACCGTATATCAGTCCGCTGCCATCGTAAGCCTCTTTGTTAAGCATCCGTGTAAGATAAGTGTCTATTTCATCTACATTCGTCCAGTCGGATATTACTTCTTTCAAGTGATGGAACATTTTTACCACCTGAATGTTGGCTCCTCCGTGAAGCGGACCTTTTAATGAACCGATGCCGGCAGCTATGCTGGAATAAGTATCGGTACGGGTAGAACTGGTGACACGCACGGTAAACGTAGAGTTGTTACCGCCACCGTGTTCTGCCTGAAGCACCAGCAGCAAGTCCAGCATCCGCGCTTCCAGCGGAGTGTATTCTTTCTTTATCATGTAGAGAAAGTTTTCTGCCAGCGACAAGTTCTCGTGCGGATGACGAATGTGAAGCGAACGTCCGTGCATACTGTGGCGATAAATGTTATAGGCGTATGCGATAATGGTAGGAAATTTTGAAATTAACTCAATAGATTGCCTCATCAGGTTATCGCGTGAAATATCATCGGGATTCGGATCGAACGTATACATTTCGAGCACGCTCCGCGCCAAGATATTCATGATGTTCTGACCTTCAAGGTCGATGATGTTCATGGTGGTTTTCTTATCCAGCGGCATGTTATCGTTTATCAGCTCCTTGAAAGATGCCAACTGCTCACTGTCCGGCAGCTCACCCGAAAGCAGTAAGTAAGCCACTTCTTCAAACCCGAAACGTTTCTCTTTTAACAAAGCGTGGGCTATGTCTTCCAAGTCGTAACCGCGATAAAACAATTTTCCGGGGATGGGCTTCAGTCCCTCTTCGGTACGTTCATATCCCACCACGTTACCTATCTTGGTCAGTCCCACCAATACACCGGTTCCGTCTTCGTTACGAAGTCCGCGCTTCACGTTGTATTTTGTAAACAGTTCGTTGTCTATTCTACATGCCTGTTTTGCACACTCCGAAAGTTTATATACGATGTATTCTTTTTTCATGCTTTCTTCCTTTCAACTAAGTTGGTTTCTAACAAAACATTTACATTAACTCCACAATCCGCTTACCGAACTCTGCCGTCCCTATGGGTTTTCCGTTATCCATAAAACGCGCCAAGTCCGGAGTGGCTTCGCCCAGCGAGAAGGCTCTTTCCAGAGCATTGACTATCAGTTGGGCGGCTTCGTTCCATCCCAGATACTCTAACATCATGACAGACGAAAGCAACAGCGAACACGGGTTAACCACATTCTTTCCGGCAATGTTGGGAGCTGTCCCGTGGGTTGCTTCAAAAATAGCGTGTCCCGTCAGGTAATTGATGTTTGCTCCCGGAGCGATACCGATGCCGCCCACCATCGCCGCAAGCTGATCGGAAATATAATCGCCATTCAGGTTCAACGTAGCAATTACCGAATATTCCTCCGGAATCAGCAGCGTGTTCTGCAAGAATGCGTCGGCAATGCAGTCTTTTATTATTACCTTTCCGTCGTTTATAGCTTTTGCCACCGCAGCTTTTGCCGATTCTTCGCCCAAGTCTTTCTTTATCTGGTCGTACTGATTCATGGTAAACGTTTGGTCGGCAAATTCGGTTTCAGCCACTTCATACCCCCAACGCTTGAAGCCGCCTTCGGTAAATTTCATGATGTTTCCTTTGTGAACCAGCGTTACCGACGGCAGTTGTTGTGCCAGCGCGTAGCGGATGGCAGCACGCACCAAGCGTTGCGTACCTTCTTTCGATACGGGTTTCACGCCGAACGAAGAGGTTTCGGGGAAACGGACTTTCGTTACGCCCATCTCATCGCGAAGAAAAGCGAAAAACTTCCGGGCTTCGGGCGTACCCTGCTCCCACTCGATGCCGGCATAGATGTCTTCGGTATTCTCACGGAAAATGTGCATGTTTACTTTCGATGGTTCTTTTACCGGAGATACCACGCCCTTAAACCAACGCACGGGACGAAGACATACATAAAGGTCGAGCGTTTGGCGCAACGCTACGTTCAGCGAACGGATTCCGCCGCCTACGGGTGTGGTAAGCGGCCCTTTAATACCGATAAGATATTCACGGAAAGCGTCCATCGTGGCTTCGGGCAGCCATTCGCCGGTCTGCTCGAACGCCTTGCCTCCTGCAAGCACTTCTTTCCACTCGATGGAGCGTTTGCCAAGATACGCCAACTCCACAGCGGCTTTTACCACTTGCTGACATACGGGGGTTATCTCCGCTCCTACTCCGTCTCCTTCGATAAAGGGAATTGTTACATTATCGGGAACAACCAGTTTCCCGTCTTTCATATATACTTTGCTCATCTGTATTCAATTAAAAATTAATAATCAAGAATGAAAAACGAAACGCGATGATCAACTATTAACTTTATTCAGTGCTGCTCCTGCCTTAAACCAACCGATTTGCATCTCATTGTAAGTATGCAGTACCTCGAAAGTTTCAGTGGTTCCGTCATCATGCGTAATAACCGCATAAAGCGAACATCCGGGCGCAAAGTCTTTCAGTCCGAGAATGGATATGCGGTCGTGTTCCTGTATCTTGTCGTAATCGGCTTTGTTTGCAAACGTCAATGCCAACATGCCTTGCTTTTTCAGATTGGTTTCATGAATCCGCGCAAAGCTCTTGGCAAGGATGACACGCACATTCAGGAAGCGCGGTTCCATCGCCGCGTGTTCACGGCTTGAGCCTTCACCGTAATTTTCTTCTGCCACCACGATAGAAGGAATCCCCGCCGCTTTATACTGTTTCGCCACGGCAGATACGGCTTCGTAACCGCCCGTCAGTCTATTCCATACGCAGTTTGTTTTCCCGTTGAAAGCATTTACCGCCCCCATCAGCATGTTATCGGAAATGTTTTCCAGATGTCCTCGGAAACGCAGCCATGCTCCCGCCATCGAAATGTGGTCGGTGGTACATTTCCCCTGCACTTTAATCAGCAGCGGCATGTCGGTCAATTCTTTTCCGTCCCACGGCGCAAAAGGTTGCAATTTCTGAAGCCGCGCCGAGTCGGGACGGATGGTTACTTCGATGTCGCCACCGTCCGTTACCGGAGGTACGTATCCGTTATCGTCTACCGTAAAGCCGCGTTCGGGCAAGGTTTCACCCTGCGGAGCATCCAGTTTCACCGCCTCACCCTGCTCGTTTACCAGCGTGTCGGTCAGCGGATTGAAACACAAATCGCCGGCTATGGTAAGTGCCATCGCCAGCTCGGGCGAAGCCACAAAAGCGTGTGTGTTCGGGTTTCCGTCGGCACGCTTTGCAAAGTTGCGGTTAAACGAGGTTACTATCGAGTTGGCACGGGTGTTATCGTCTGTTTCGCGCTTCCACTGTCCGATACACGGACCGCAGGCATTGGTCATGATAACCCCGCCCACAGCTTCGAAATCGGCTATCATCCCGTCGCGCTTCGCCGTACAGTACACCTGCTCCGACCCCGGATTGACTATCAGCGGGGAAGCCATCTTCAGCCCTTTCGACTTAACCTGACGTGCCAGTGAAGCCGCACGGCTCAGGTCTTGATACGAAGAGTTGGTACACGAACCTATCAGCCCCACTTCCATCCGCTGCGGATAACCGTTTGCTTTCACCTTTGCCGCAAACTCGGATATGGGACAGGCGGCATCGGGCGTAAACGGCCCGTTGATATAAGGTTCGAGCGATGAAAGGTCGATTTCGATAAGGCGGTCGTAATACCCTTCAGGACGGTTTACGACAGCATCGTCCGCTCTCAGGCAGTCGGCACAAGCCTCGGCAAGCGAAGCGATTTCATCGCGTCCCGTAGCCCGCAAGTAACGAACCATCTCTTCATCGAAGGGGAACACCGAAGTGGTAGCCCCCACTTCCGCTCCCATGTTACAAATGGTCGCCTTGCCTGTTGCAGAAAGCGAGGCAGTTCCCTCGCCGAAATATTCAATAATGGCATTTGTTCCTCCCTTTACGGTCAGGATACCCGCCAACTTCAGTATCACATCTTTCGGTGCAGCCCATCCGCTCAGTCGTCCGGTCAGCTTCACCCCGATAAGTTTCGGCATTTTCAGCTCCCATTCCATTCCCGTCATCACGTCGACAGCATCCGCGCCGCCCACGCCTATGGCAATCATGCCCAGTCCGCCGGCGTTCGGCGTATGCGAGTCGGTGCCCACCATCATACCGCCGGGGAAAGCATAATTTTCCAACACTACCTGATGGATAATCCCTGCCCCCGGACGCCAGAAACCGAGTCCGTATTTCGCCGCCACGCTTTTCAGGAAGTCGTAAACCTCGCTGTTCGCCTCGCAAGCGGCAGGCAAGTCCACACCTGCCCCTTTATAAGCCTGAATCAGATGGTCGCAATGCACGGTGGCGGGAACCGCCGAAGCCGATTTTCCGGCATTCATGAATTGCAGTAACGCCATTTGCGCCGTAGCATCCTGCATCGCCACGCGGTCGGGACGGAAATTCACATAATCCTCTCCCCGACGAAATTCCAACCCCTCGTTTGCCTCATCATATAAATGAGCATACAATATTTTTTCTGCCAGCGTCATCGCCCTGCCCAACTTCTTGCGGGCTTTTTCTACCCGCTCCGGATAGAGCGCATAGAATTTTCTTAACATGTCAATGTCGTAAACCATACGATTATTTTTATCTCTGTATACACTTTTTCGCAAATATAAATAATATATTCGCAACATTCAACTATTTTCCCATAAATAACATCATTTTGATAACACAATAAGCAAGAATCGAATAAATATAACAATACTATTAAAAGCCTGTTTTAATATTCCGATGATTGGTTTTTCCCGCCACCGGCTCTTGCATTCCGCCCGTTGATGTTGTATATTTGTAAGCAAAAATTCCATAACCCGGCAAGGTGGGTCGTACGACTCGCCAAAGTGAGTTATATAACCCGGCAAGGCGGGTTATACAGCCCAGCCTGCCGGGTTATAAAAAACAACCGTAACAAACCGAATAACATGGCAGCAAAGTATGACTTTCTTTCTATTCCCAATCCGAAAGACGGGGGAAAAACACGTATTCTGTATCCTAAATTAGTAACAAACGGAACGGTGTCGTGGGAACAATTAGTGCATGAAATAGCATCGGAATCCAGCTTCGAGCCGGGGACGGTGGTAGGCGTAATGACCGAGATAGAACGCCGCGTGCTTCATCACCTGAGCTACGGCTATCGGGTTCAGGTTGGCAGTATGTGTTACGCCGAGGCATCCCTGCAAGCCGACCGCGAGATAAAAGCCGAAAATGAGATTCACGCGCAGTCCATCCACTTCGGCAAGATAAACCTTCAACCTGCAAAGAATTTCCGGTGCGACGGCGGTCTGGAGCGTGCCGACCGTTTCCGCAAGTTCCGCGAAAGTTCATCGCGCTTTACCGAAGACGAGCGGTTCGCCCGCCTGCAAACGTATTTGCAAAAGCACGGAGCGATAACCCGCACGCAATACAGCGAACTGACGGGCCTGCTGCGCTCGAACGCACAGCGTGAGTTAAACAAGTGGATTAAAGCGGGTAAGCTGACCTTCGAAGGGCGCGCCCCGCATCGGGTGTATAAGTTAAAGGAAACCGGGGAGGGGGAATAATATTTTACCCTAAAAAACGGATACTCCCCAAAGAGGGAATGGTTCTTTGGGGAGTATTGTATTTTGTCTGCTACGCTCATCAGGGAATTTTTCATATTGTTCTTCACTTTGGTTATCAGCTGTATGCCGCTCGTGAAAAGATTCTCGAATAGTGCCTGACCTATATACCCTTTGTCCGCACAGAGCTTTCCCTTTATGTTCTTCAGGAAATTTTCCTGTTTCAACGGCTCACGGTCATCCACATTTCCGGGCGTGAACATGAAATTGAGGATTTCCCCTTTGTCATTGATAATCAAGTTCAATTTGAAGCCGAAGAACCATCCCATGGAACTTTTCCCACGCCCGGCAAGTCCCTCAAAGGTCTTATGAATCAATATGCGTTGGTTCCGGCATACACGCAACGGCGTGGAATCCACAAAGCTGATACCGGTACAAGTACCCAGCAAGACTTCCTTGATGAAGACAGTAAGCTGTAACAGGACTTCTTTCTCCAGTTCCACAAAACGGTTGTAGGACACACGTCTTGGGAAGAGATGCGTCAGATGCTTGCAGACATACTCCTTGTAATAATGTTTGAAACATCGAAAACCTCCTGAATGGAACAGAATCAGAATGACCATGATTTCCGCATCGCTCATCCGGTTGGGCTTGTTCCGATGCTTACGATTCTTGTCGTCAACCATGTATTTTTCTTGTATCTTGGCAAATTCTTTGCAAAAATCATCCGCCATACAATAAATCTCTGTAAATCTGTATAAGGAATATACCTCTTTGAAATCAAGAGAGTTAGAAGATTTATCTCGTTTTAGGGTAATGAGTTAGCAACCGTTCTAATTTCCGTAGTCTGCATCGCTTTGCTTGTTTGAGTAACTCTTACAGACGCAAAAGTACAAAAATTGGATATACTACAATAACATTTTAAGCACAAGATTCGTTATTGCAGGGAAAATTTAGTTTTTTTGTACTATAAAATCCGTCTGCTTATGGAAAAAGAGATTATAGAAACTTACGCATTCAACCCTGAAGATTATTATGATGGGCGTAGAAAGTCGGACGGCAAGACCTTCCGTGATGAGGTAAAAGTATTTGAGCGTGATTTCCATCAGCGACATAGCGGTGACTATGCCTTGAATTTATATGCCAATTCCGCCACCATGCGCTTGCTCGAAAAATCGTGCGGCGCGGCTTCTTTCCTAAGTTACGGCATGGACTTAACCAAGGAGGTGCTTTCGATGCGGAGCAAGACCCACAAATCAATCATGCCATGGAAGAATATAGTCGGCACATCTTCGTTTATGGTATCGATTCTGCTTATATGGAGAGACCGGATGGAAGTGTCGTTATTGATGAAGAAGCGGGTATCTTCCCATTGACCTTACTAATAGACAATTCTATGCACAATGGGACAGTGCGACTTGCTACACCGACATCGGATGATGAGCAAGAGGAAGAAAATGTCTTGATTGATTCACCTAAATTTGAATATGCGTGATAGAACAAAAAGAAAAACAAAAGTGGCATTTAGTACGCAATAATAACGGAGAATGGATTTGTAGCGATCAGGTGGTGTATCTTGATGATTTCTCTACTATGATATACCATTTGCGGGCTAAAAAACATGGCTTGCCTCTATCACCTCAAACCGATTATGAAGGTGAAACATGGTATTACAGACATGAAGTTGAAGCCATAGAAGCTGTGATGAAAGCAGAGCAGCAAGAAATGAAATCCCGAAAATTGAAAACAACTCCAGTCAAGCGGGAAATCAGCGAAAAAGAAATAAACGATATAACAATGAATATGCTCAAACCTAATGCCAACGGCTGTTTTGATGCCTTAGATGAAGAATGCCGCTTGTGGCAAGAATTAGAAAATAATCCTCCCCAATGTTGGAAGAACATTTTGGAAGACAAGGCACTTTATGTGGAAATCCGTAAAGACAACTACGTCAATGTTTATTATTATGGTGGTAATGTAGCCTTACTTCGTTGGACAGGTGGGAAGATTACGGCTGAAACACATCGGAAGTATTTAGGGAAACCCGATGAAACTGACCTATATCAAGATTGTACGGAAATACTTCACAGTAAGGAGGGTTTAGACCTCATCAAAGAAAATATCCGTGAAGAATACCATAAGCTTTCCAAAAGAGAAAAGACGGATGAGCAAAATAGAGTATATACATCTAATGAGAAGTGGGTTCAAGGAGAACTGAAATTACGTTTTCCAAAACGCTACATTGATTCGGAATTCGCCTATCGGATTGGGAAAAACAATCTTATCCGATTTGACTTGGTGGAGCTGAAAGGAAATGAATTGAGGTTCATCGAGATAAAGCTAATCACTGATTCCCGTTTGAGAAGCAATGACAAGAAACCTGAAATCATTAATCAGATGACGAAATACAGCCATTTCATCCGTGAACATACGGAAGTATTGAAGGATTATTATACCAAGTTGTTACGGATTAAGAAACGGATTGGTTTATGGAATGGAGAGACCGAAATAGAACACATAGCTCTAAAGCCTATATTATTGATTGTAAATACTTACAAAGGCATACTTTCTAAAGGAAGGGAAAATCGCAAAAACTCCATAGAGGAGCTGAAAGAGAATACAATGTTTGAAACCATTATCGTAAGTTATCCGGACTTATGCAGATAACCATTCATCGTGCCACGCAAATAGGCGGACAGATTACCCGCATATCGACAGCCCACGCAAGCATCATCATTGATTTAGGGCATAATTTGCCCAATCGTGCAGAAGATGAAGATGTCTATGACAACGACCGTGCGATAGCTAGAATCACGGAAGGCTGTTCCGCCATATTGTACACGCATTATCATGGCGACCACATCGGATTATTTCATCACGTTCCGGACAGTGTTCCTCAATATATCGGCGAAGTGGCCAAGCAAGTAATTTGTAGGAAATACAAACAATTATGTTTCTTGCCAAACGAATCAGACCAATGCAAGTATCAACGTGCCTTAAAGACTGCTTCTAGAATGCACACGTTTCACGAAAAACAGCCATTGCGTTTCGGGGACATCTTGGTCACTCCTTATTTCGTTAGCCATTCTGCCTATGATGCCTATATGTTTCTGATAGAAGCGGAGGGGAAGCGCATCCTCCATACGGGCGATTTCCGTGGACATGGCTATCTGAGCAAAGGGTTGCTTCCTACAATTCAAAAGTATATCGGTCAAGTAGATTTGTTAATCATAGAGGGAACCATGCTTGCCCGAAAGGATGAAACCATTCTGACCGAAACAGCATTGTCGCAAAAAGCCACCGAACTAATGAAGAAGCATAAGTATGTGTTTGTTCATTGTTCGTCGACAGACATGGAACGGTTGGCAAGTTTCAAGAATGCCACCCGGAACATGTTTCCCCAACGTCCTTTATTGGCGGATGATTACCAAAAGGACATTCTTGACATCTTCTCTGCAACGGCAGGAGAAAAGCGATCTTCGATGGGAAGAAGCTCTTCGTGCTTCAAATTCGGTACCATATACACTTATAGAGATTGGAACATTAAATTGAAAGAATGGATGGCAGAAAATGGCTTCACGATGTTTGTACGGGCAAGTGATAAATTCCACATACTCTTAGATCGGATTCTTCCGATACTGCCCATAGAAGAGAAACCATTACTCATCTATTCCATGTGGGAGGGCTACATCAACCGTGATGATACAAGGAATGAAGAATATATAAAGTTGCAAGAACGCTTCACGGATGTGATACAACTTCATACCAGCGGACATGCAACAATAGACGCATTACGCAACGTCTGCATATCAACCAATCCCCGATTCGCTATTCTCCCCATTCACAGGGATAAAGAAACTAATTTCTCTTCTATTGACATACCTCCTCTACTGCAAGAGAGAATCGTAACTACAAGTCGTAAGTTGAATAACGATTTAGACATCGAATTTATTTGAGCGTAGAGCTGATTAGTTTTGGTCTGCCCAAAACACAAACTTGCTACCATAGAAAAACAGAGGTTCGACTTTAGAGTAACCCAGCCCTTTGAATGCTCCAAAGGACAACCTGCTGCTTCCAACAGAAGTAAACGGGGTGTCCAGAGGGGTGTAACCCCGTTGGCTCATTAGGGTGTTTTTAGCATGAGCGAAGCGGTGCGTGAAGAAAACGCCCTAATGAGCTATGGCTTTTTGTTCCCCAAAAGCCTGCGGCGGTGTCGGTGGTGATGTCAGCGGACATTGGTTGCCTTTTTCGTTTCGCCAGCGATGAGGGCTTTCCCTTGTCGGTCGGCAGGACGGAAGTCCGTCCGACCAGCCGGCGGATAGCGGCGTTCACCTCTGTTGCTTCCCCGGCGGACTTGTTGAGGGGTGAAAAAGCGTTGAACTGTTGAATTGTACACATAACAGCTTGATATATTGCAAAATACATTCTAAACAATCTCTAAACAAAAGCGTACCGCCCAACAAACGGATGCGAAAAGAAAAGGCAAGGTTGATGGTGTGTACCGTTGCTTCTTCTTTTCATCAGCCGTTGTGTGTTGTTGACGGTTTGTTGAGGTTGCATATTCTTATATACCAATACTTTATTACCCTTATTCAACAATTCAACAGAATATCAAAGATTTTCCAGCAGCCCTTTCGTGACGGTGTAATACCTGCCCACGCTTCTTCGGGTCTGGTAACGGTCATTGCCGCCGTATTGGTAGGCGGTATAGGTAAGACCATTGGGCGCGGGTGTGAGCTTCCAGCACTCCTGTACCACTTTCCGTACCTGCGACTTCTCTACCTTGACTTGTGAACAGACCAGCAAGGGAATGATGTCGTTCAAGCAGAAAGACACCGTTTCCACCTTCATCTTCACCATGATGTCAAGCAGCAGTTCCGCCATTTCTATCTCCAACCGATTACGGTTGCTGCGGATTATCTTCCGTAAGGCTTCCGTTTCCAGCAACTTCGGATTGAACCACATACGGCTTTCCTTTTCGGTGGATAGCTGCCTGTGTTGCAGGAAATGGAGGAAAGCAGGTATCTCCGCTTTCAGTTTTTGCAGGAAGTCGGTATCGTCACTCCGTAGCGGCATAATCTTCCGTACCCAATAGCGTGTCTCACCAGCATCTATAATGACGGGCAGGTGCTCGTTGTTGGAGCAAAGCACGAACTTGGCGAAGAAGCCTATCTCGTTACGGTCTTTGCCTTTCGCCTCCACCTTGTAGGAAAGCGTGGTACTGAGGTTCTTCAACCTTTCGCTGTCCTCACGGCGGTTGAGCAATACCTCGTCCACCATGATGAGCAGCTTGCCCGCCCAGTCGGAGTTGAACTGGCTGCGGAAGTCCTCGTTGGTGTTGAACGTCACGTTGTTCTGAAATACGGCTTTCAGGAAGTTCAGGAACGTGCTTTTGCCCGTGTTCCGTTCTTCGGACACGAGTAACAAAATGGGTAGCTTCTGAATGGGATAGAGGTAGAGCAGTTGAAGATAGTCCATACCCAATTCGTACTGTTCGCCGAAGATGTGTTCCACCAACGAGCGGATGCAGGGAAAATCCCCTTGTTCGGGAACATGGCTTATCGGCTCATAGAGGTTGAGGAACTTGCCGACTACGGGCTTGTAGCCCACATGGTCGGGTACGGTGCAGAAGCCGTCATACTTGGGGACGCTCGCCATATAATCCTTGCCGTAGTCCTGCCGCAGGGTCTCGGAGTTCCATGCGATGCGTTTCCTCACATAGCCGCCATCGATGCGGGGCTGGTCCACAATTTTGTAGAGCGTAGTGCCTACTCGGATGAATTCTTCTTTCTTTTCCATGTCTTTAATACAGATTTTAGTGCCGCCAACGTATTGTCGGCAAGCGGATTAAACATGGGTGCAAAGCTACGGCAGGACGGCTAAAACATTGATACATAAAATGATGCAGAACGGCGCAAAAAAACTGACGGATAAGAAAATACAGCGGAACGGGTAATATCAGCCGTCAAAAGGCGAAAAGAAATAGCCCGAAGAAGCGAAACCGCACTTCTTCGGACTGACGGGATTGTGTGACCGCATGGGCGTATTGCCACATGACCGTACATGCTAACATTTACACGGCTGTCTGTTGCTTATCGAAAGCCACAGCACTTGTTTTTCTTTTCGCAAGCAAAGCCTTTCTAACAAGGCATTGCGAACACTTGACGCACTCGGTGTGTCAATTCGGAAAGCCAGTGCTACGACCATTGGTATAGCGTACACATCTACAAAGTAGCCGTTGGGCAGTCTAATGCGCCTTTCCACCTCGTAGGGCTTCAATACTCCGCTCTTGTATACGGCTCGGATGGCTGCACGGAGTGTCGGGGCGATTACATCGAAAAGTTCCATTAACTCCATTTCGCTCATCCATACGCTGGCAGTATCGGACGGTACGGCACCCCTGCCGTACTCGTCCATCGTGATTGTTGTCCGTTTCATATTCCTGCCACTTTGATATTGCCGAATGACTTGCTCAGCTTGTCGCCCAGCATAGTCAGGTCGTTATCCAATTTCTCTACGGTAATCTTTGCATAGATTTGGGTCGTTTCGATGTTCGTATGCCCCAAAATACGGCTTACGCTCTCTATCGGCATACCCTTACAGAGAGCCAGGGTTGCGAATCCATGACGTGAGCAATGGAAGCTGATGTCCTTATTTACACCGCATTCCCGTATCATTTTCTTCAACGGTTTGCAGATTGACCAATAGTTCAAATTTGGGAAAACGAGATTGTCTTCTTGGAACGGTCTGTAACGCTCAATTATCTGTAAGGGAATGTCCAACAGCTTCACTTGAAACGGTACGCCAGTCTTGTGACGCTTGGAGATAATCCACTTCTCGCCGTTCACCTCCACGATGCGGTCGGTAGTCAGTTCCTTGATGTCCACGAAAGAAAGAGCGGTAAAACTCGCAAACACGAACAGGTCACGGATGTATGCCAGCTTCGGGTCTGCGAACTCGTGTGTCATCACCGCTTTCAATTCGTCTTCAGTCAAAAACTCACGCTCCTTGACATTAGGGCTGATGTGGAACTGCGCAAACGGGTTTCTCGGTATCAGCCCGTTGAAGTGCGCACGCATCACCACGCCTTTCAGCCACATGCAGTTTGCCCAAATACTCCCGTTTTGTAATCCTGCTTCGGTTGAGAGATAAGCAGCGAACTCCTTGATAAAATCGGGAGTAAGTTCCAGCATCGACATGTCGTTGCGCTTGTAAAACGACTTGATGAATGCCGCCACATGATTCCTTGCCCGCACCCGTGACTGGTAAGTAGCCATAACCCTGTCTTTCCCGACACGTTTATTGAACACCTCGTTATCCCTGTCAAAGGAATTAAGCAATGTTCCGTACTCACAGCCTATGCCTTGGTAAGCATTGCGTACCATTTCCGCTGTGACATATGCCTCACGGTCGGATATGCGCTGGTAGTGCTTGATGATTTGCGCCTTGATATTGTCAAGTGCAAGGTTCGTTTCCCTTGCCTCCACGCTCTTGCCCTTGGCACGGTTGCCTTTTGCGTCCCAAAGTTCCTTTGAGATGCTCCGCTTGCAACTGAACTGCGCCACCGTCCCGTTGATTGTAACCCGTCCCATAATGGGGACAATTCCGTTCTTCTCCTTGCTGCCGTTCGCATAGAACAGCACGCGAAATGTACTTCTTGCCATACTCGTTCTTTTTTGGTTGCAAAACTATAAATCAACGAGTTAAACCTTGACAAGCAAACCTACGCAGAGCGGCGCAAACGGAACGGTGACTGTTAAATCTGCACTTCCATCGGGTAACGGATAGGAAACCGTTCTTTTGCTTCAATCCGCTTTGAAACGGTTTTCAGCCCCTTTTCCAACTTCCGTGATTTTCTCCTAACTGCTTAATTCCCAATTTCTATTGCGTTAATCTTCCGAAATTTGGAGGTTATTCCAGAGATTCTCCGTAACTTTAGCCTCTGAAAACATAGTGGTAATCGCTTAAATGGTATAACTTGACACTATAAATTTAATGCTTTTATCGCTATGTTCCTATTTTTCAGAGAAATAAATTTAATCTTTATATCGAACTCACGTTAAAGATAGACAATAATCTGGCTGAAAATGCGATACGTCCTCTGACGCTCTCAAGAAAGAACTTCCTCTTCTGCGGGAATCATGAAGCTGCGGAAAATACAGCGGTCATCTGTTCATTGCTTGCCAGCTGCAAGGCACAGGAAGTCAATCCGAGAGAATGGCTGAACGATGTCATCGCCAGACTTCCATACTATCAGGAGAAGGACTCCGGTAAAAACATCCGGGAACTGCTTCCGGATGTCTGGAAGTTGAAGAAGTCCAACGAAAATCCAATTGAAGTCTAATAGAGATACTATAGAATAGCAAACTCTTCCTGTCAACTTTATACTCGTTGATAAGAAGAGTTTGTTGTTTTTTACAAATCTACAATGTGTACTTTATCGGATGCTTACGTATTACTAATGCTACGCGCTATGGATAAACACCGGATTACAACAAACAAAAATAGCCAACTGATTCGCAGAGAATCAGTTGGTTATTTCCATACAGATAAAATGTTAATCCTTATGAACACTTCTTACCGAAAGGAACGTTAAACCCTATGCTGAAGTTGGCATTGGCGCGGTGAACAGGGAAATACTGTGGAGTTACTTTCACCATCAGATGGTCCATGCCGATAAAGAAATTGAAACCGGCGGGGTGGAAGTTGATTATCCATCCGAAGGACGAACCGAACGAGGAAAGCCCGTAGTTAACTCCTGCTTCGAACCATGACACCGGGGCTACATTGGCAGACAGTCTACCTTCACTCCAACTGTATTTTCCGTTAATGCGGGTGGTAGATAGGAAGCCGAATTTCAGTTTCCGGTAAACCGGAAGAACGTATTCGGCACTTAAGTTGAGCGTAGCTCCCAGCATGGCTGTACGGCTTCCTCCCGTAGAACGGCGGTGAAAGCTGGCGTATTCTTCCAACCCCTTACCCAAATCGTCTATCTGAGATTCCAACGAATTAGGGTCGTCATCACCCAAATCCGAATCGATGGCAATGTTTTGAAAGCCACTAAACTCCCACGGTTTATTGGACGTAACAGCGTGGATGGTATTACGCCATGAGATGAAACCGAAATCCAATAACGCTGCCGACAGGGTAATTTCATTGTTCAACTTATAAGATGCACCCAAATCAATTGCCGCACCCATTCCCGAAAGTCCGGGAGTATCAAAGTCGATATTTTCCCAGTCTACCAAGTCTTTTTCGGCTTCGGTATTCACATCTTTGCCGCTCTCCTGCTTGGTAGGCATATACAGTCCCTTGACGGAAGTATTCATTTCACCGTTCGCCTGTACCATCCATTTGTCTTGTGAGAGGTTTACAAGTACATCGTTCATCTTGACACTGGCATTACCAAGTCCCACCAAGAGCTTGAACTTACCGCCTACACGCAGGCGTTCGTTAATCTGACGTGAGTGTCCGAGTGCCACTTCAGCATAATTATTGGTATGGATGTTGATATTATCCATGCGATATTCCGTACTCTCGCCCTGCATACCCAACTTCATAAACTCGAACAACTGAGACGGCAACGAAAAGCCGGTAGATGACTTCAGGTTTATATCGAAAGTATTGAATCCTCCCCACTTATGGAATCCGAAAGAAAGCACCGACAGGTTCAGATTAACGTTAAAACGGTTTCTGTCTTTCAGCTTACCGATAAACTCATCTGCTCCTACGCTTTCATTCAGAAAAGTAGTCAGACGGTCGCCCTGATACGGATATAAAAACGTACTGACTCCGATATTTCCCTGCGCCTCAACGTTGATATTTCCGAGGACAGGGATACTGATATAATTACGTTCGGCAGCAAATGCAGGATTCAACTGATGACGATAATAAAAACCGTCTAAGAAATACCCCGAACGAAGCGGCTGCTGAGCAACAGCAGCAAACACACACACCAACCACAACAGAATACTTGTTCCACAATAATAACTACATTTCTTTATCATAACTTCAGTGTCTTTTAATTCAAATCTATTTTTATTCCTCCTTTAACCGATACACGCACATTGGTAAGCGTCAAGGTTTGATTCTCATTTAACTGTTGTGACTCATTCGTGGCGGGAGACGTAGCGTTAGCTATTAGCAACAAACCGTCTAATTTAGATATCGAACCATTTTGTGAAGTCAACTGAATAGTTATCGTAGTAGTGGTTGGTTGTTCCATATAGCCTGCGGCAATGCTTTTATCCACCGTAGCAACGATGTCCGGAATTTCATTGCCGTTTACGTCAATCGCCTGTACGTCCAGTTTCATATTCAGCGGTATCGCATTTACGGCATCCATTGTTATCGTAGCAGCCTTCATGTCGTATTTATCCAAATCCTCATGCCATCCGTCTAACGTATCCCGATAAACAATATTTGTTTTTTCGCCAAACGTCAGCGGAGCATCTATCCGAGTTTCGGTCAGTACGGAGTAGGTACGTCCCGGACGCACGTAGTAATACCGGTCGGGCACGTTCGATTCAATATCGTCAATGCTGATATATTGAGGAATCTTTTCTATCAACACATCCATGTCGGTAAGCTGAATGCTCTGGTCGGCACCTTCAACCTCGGTGTTTTGTTTATGGAAACAAATCACATAATTTTCAACACTCTTCGGTATCACCACCGGAACACCGTGTTTGTCTCCTACCTGAATGGAACTACTGCCGTCTTTCCGATGCGCAGTTATCGTGGCATTAAGGTTGACATCCACCGGAGCAGAGTTGGTTACCGTTACATAAAACTTGGGATCGACCAAATCGACTACCACGTCTTCATCAGACAAGAAGTCCGGAAGATTATCTATCTGTATCGATTCCATCTCGATGTTTATCTCCGGCTGAACCTTAACCTTACAGTTCATAATCTTTCCCTCACGCAGTCGAGGCGTTCTCATGAAATGAATGTTATGCCGGTTGGTATTTTGCACAAAGTCTTTTTTATAGAAATAAATCTGTCCCTCCGAAACAAGTTCCATGTCTATTTTCATTTTGCTCGGATAAGTAAAGCCACTGCCTTCGGGCATATTGGTAAAATCCAATACGCGAATCATAACGGGGATATTCAATCCGTTTTCATTAACCATCAAATCTTTTTTGAAGAAAATGCTTTTCCCATTGCGGACTTCTATCAACGATTTATCGGTGTTCTCAGCCTCCGATATTACTACGTAATCCGGAAAATCAATTTGATATCCGGCTTTCAGATAAATCTTCTGCAAGTCGTTATCGGGCAGGAAACGATATTCCAAATCCATTGGCAGTTCCGTAACTGCGCTGTCAATCGCCAGCAACTCATCCGTAACGTCTGTTTTTTCAGCAGTAACCGATGTAACTTCCCGCTGAACCGGATACTCTATTGCCTCATTTTCAGGCAACGCATCAAACATCCCCTGAGGCATTTCAAGGAATGTTTCCGCTCCTTCAGAATCAAACATCTCGTTATTAAACAAAATACTGTCAACCTTCACATCGGTTTGCTGCGGAGCCGTTGACTTTACCAGCGAATAAAAGCCATTCTCATCGGCCTTCACGATGCTGGTTTCATCCATGTCCAGAATCTTTTTCAGCGTAATGGCTTCCGTGTTGCTCCCCGGAATACTCAAGTCACCTCCCACCGTAACGGTGTAATCAATGTCTTTCGTCAAATCGTAGTCGTTATCTACACACGCAGTCACTCCCAGTATCAGAAAAGCCCATGCACCATGCGAAACGAATTTCAACAAATTACCTTTAAACATATCTTTATCATTAAAATTATAAATAAAATATCATGAATCCGTTCAAACCTACAAATCTGATTAACAGCACATTAAATCTAATCAGATATTCTGGAAAACGCAACCGTTAGCGTTCCTTGTTTCATGCGGTAAAGTTCCCCGGTTCTACCCATAGAACTTACCTGCACTATGGGTAGAATTTTTTCACACTCCGAATCATGCCGGATAACGTTGAAAAAAGCCTCTACCACGACTTCACCATCCTTTTACTTTATACACCAAATACCCAATCCACTCATGCAACAGTTCCGGCCACTCAGACAAGGTTTGGAGCGATGGCATCCAGCTGTCTCCCTTACCGTCTATCCGCACCTGCGTATCGGTAATGTAATAGTCCGGATGCAAACCTTCGGCTTGGAAAGCCGACAACGAGCGGCGCATGTGGACTGCCGATGTTATCAGCAGCGAAGGAGAAGTGCGCAGACTGTCGCCCAGCAACTCCAGCGTACGTGTAACATTCTCTCGGGTGTTACGTGCCTTGACCTCTAATATCACATCATGCTCAGGCATACCCATCGCCCGCAAGAAAGCCATCATCCCTCTCGGATTACCTTTCGGTCCCTGCCCCGTAGGATTTTCGATAATCGAACCATCGGAAGCTAAAACCAATTTCTTAACTGTTCCTTGTTTATATAAATAAATGCCAGCCAATAAGCGGTCGGCTATCTCACTAAATTCTACTCGATTTCTTTCCCAGTCCCAGTTGCTGTATCCGCCCAATACAATGCCATACTGATATACCTTGCCTGCCGGAAGCGGATGGTCATACTCTTTATACCATTGTTCCTTGACAAACCGGGAAAACGGCTGGTTAGTAAACAATATAACAAGAACAATGTTCACTCCATATAAAACTTTTTTTACGATTCGGCTCTTAACCAACCATGCCAAAACCAAACATACAATGATATAAAACACAGGATTACAAACAAATGAAAGCAACGAGGAGAGAATAAAATACATAGCTATTTTTTGATTTGAGCTTGATAAATTTCTTTTAACTTATTCCATAAATCATGCTGTTCATACCGATTCGCTATCATCGGACGGGCCTGTAGAGCCATTGATTCCCGCTCTTCCGTATGTGTTGCCAGCCTATACATCGCCTCATAAAGACTGTTTTCATCGCGGGGTGGAATAATCAAGCCATTCACTCCTTCCTGTACGATTTCATTACATCCGTTGATATCGGTCACGATACAAGGCAGTCCCATCGCCCCGGCTTGCAAAACGACATTGGGAAAGCCCTCGCGGTAACTGGGGAAGACAAAAACATCCGATGCGGCAAGGAAAGGACGGATATCGCTCCGCCAACCCATAAAACGTATGGCAGGATGGTTCAAGAGGATTTGCTTGGTATCGGGCTGCAGCGGGTCTAACTCATCTTCGAAAGGACCGACCAACAGCAACCGCACCTGAGTATGCTGCGCATACAAACGCAAAAAAGCCCGGACCAGCTCATTCATTCCCTTGTCTCCCACTACTCTACCAACGAAACAGAACGTAACGCAGCCCTCTTCACGAACGGTCGCAGCGGTTTTACAAACCTCCTGCGTCCGACTGAAATACGACAAATCGATACCGTTAACATTCCCGTTACCAATAATGCGCAAAGGCTTTGAAGTAATATGATACCGCTCCAAATCGCGCTTCACACCTTTCCCTTCGGGATTAACCAGCGTGGCACAAGCGCACGTCAACCGGTCGGTAGCCATCAGCAGGCGTTGCTTCATACCTACCGCCGTAGGAAACACCAGTCCGGTAAACGTATGGATACGCACCGGAACGCCACACATCCATGCCGCCAACATCGCCAACAGTCCCGCTTTCGGGGTATGCGAATGTACCATCCACGGCTTCTCCTTACGAAACAGCCGGATAAGCCGGCACAGAGAAACTAAATCTTTAAAAGGCGAGATATGACGCTCCATCGGTACGGCCACCGTGCGCACTCCCTCTCTCCTGCCCACTTCGTCTAACTCTTTGCCGGGAGATGAAACGGCTACCACTTCATACTCCTCTGCCAACATCTTCAGTTGTCCGGGAAACAAGATTTTCAAAGACATTGGAATTGTTGTAATACGAATCACTTTCCGCTTCATAACTTATATCCGCTTTTCACCACCCGACACCGATTCCCTACCGCCAATACACCATCAGGAATATCTTTCGTAACTACCGAACCGGCACCTATTACACTCCATTTCCCTACCTTCACACCGGGAATGATGACAGAACCTGCACCGATCCAGCTTCCTTCGCCCACGGTAACATTTCCGCACAGGGTACAATGCGGCGATATATGAACAAAATCCCCAATCCGGCACTCATGGTCTACCGAAGCTCCGGTATTGATGATGCAATGTTTTCCTATCTCTGCATCGCTCTGAATAATCGCTCCCTGCATAACCACCGTGCCCGCTCCCAACGTACATCGCCGTGAAACGATTGCCGACGGATGAACCGCTACACCGAAATCAGCCTCAACACGTTCGGCTATCATCCGGCGTATCCGATTATCGCCGATGCTTATTATCAACGGCGACTTGTCTGCCTGCCACTCATGAAACACTGGATAGCCCGACAATTCGTTTTTCTCCCGATTGTCGTCTATCAATCCTTCAACCGTCATGCCACAAGCCTCCAGAATATCTATAATCACTTTGGCATGACCACTTGCTCCGTATAAAAACATCTTTGCTTAATTCTTACCGTTAAAATATTCCATCGTAGCCTGTCCTTCCTGCGAAATGCCTTCCCTGACCAGCACTTTCTTGATGGTCAGGAAAAAAATCTTCACGTCAAGCAGGAACGAACAGTGATCTACGTACCACACATCCAACTCAAATTTTTTCGTCCAACTGATGGCATTTCTGCCGTGAACCTGTGCCCAACCTGTAATACCGGGACGTACCTCGTGTCGGCGTGCCTGCTCTTTACTGTACAAAGGCAGGTATTGGGGCAACAGAGGCCGAGGCCCGATAAGCGCCATATCTCCCTTCAGCACATTGACCAGCTGAGGTAATTCATCAATCGAAAGCGAGCGTACTATCTTTCCGATTCTCGTCAGACGTTCCGCATCGGGCAACAGCTGTCCTTGCTCATCGCGTTCATCAGTCATCGTCTTAAACTTAATAACTTTGAACAATTTGCCATATCTACCGGGGCGTTCCTGAAAAAAAAATGCACCGGCCCCCTTGTTAGCGACATGCAGCCCTACCGTTATCAACAGCAAAACAGGCAACAAAATCAACAAGGCAACCGATGCAAACAAGAAATCGAAAACACGCTTCAAACAGTGTCTATACATAGGCTGTCATTTTACCAGCTCCGCACTATAACTCAATTTCGACGAGTTAAGCAGAATAGACCCCAATCCATCTTCTTTATACACGTGTATCGTAAACGAATAGTTTTTCGCTTCGCACGTAACATGCAGATTAACGGTATAATGGTCTCCCTTATCGCGGAACGAATAAGCCGTTACTTTTCCTTGCAAACTCACCTTTTCATCACTCTGTTCGTTCACCACATACGGCAAACAAAGGGTAGCATCTGCCCCATTCACCATCATAAAACACGAATCGGAAGGCAACGCCTGAGTTTTTCCATCGCTCAAGAAAGCCATATCTACCTTCAACTTCCAGTTTTTCTCTTTCACCGCCTGTGTAACGGTTTGATCAACAGTTTGATTTAAATGAAAAACTGATGCTTTTACCTCGGCACACCATACCGTTAAAAGGCAGGTGATTAGTAATACGAATGATTTCATAATAAAATGAATTTATAAAGTTTTGTTTCATGAATCGTTATTTAATAAAAGCGTCACAAAATCAAGTAATCCTCAACCTTGTTTTTATCACATAAGATAATGTATCCCAATGAGACAATACAGATTTTAATTTAAAGAAAAAATACTTCAACTTATATTTTTTAGAATGGAACACTTCAAAATCAAACTCATCAAGCCATAAACATGCCTGACGATAAGAAGGTAAAATATTCTCTTTATTTCCTCTATAACGTTGTTGAATTTCTTTCCAATAACAACGATTATGAATCGGGAATTTATAAGTCTGAATAATTTTATTTATAGATAAACGTATTTTGTCAGGCTCAATATGAAAACCATAATTATTAGGCTCTTCTCCTTCTACAATCAATCCATATACACTACGCAAACATTTCTCACAATAACCACAATTTTTTCCTCCACTACTCTCCCAACAAACTCTCAATAAAGGATATTGTCCCACTCTCCTTGCATAAGCACAAATATCACCTACCTTTTGTTGGCGAGTATACATGTATTGATCATGTATTGTGTTACAACCCGCAAAAGCCACATAATTATCAATTGTTGGATGACTAGCACATGTTACATTATTGACGGCATAACTAGAAGCTATATATACACAATACAGCTTTTTAAGGTAGGCTATTGGAGCTACTAATCCAATCAATCCAATGCCATGTTGGAATCCATGCCACCATTCATCACCCGATTCTTTAACAAGTACACTCAATCTATCGACAGCTATAAATTCTCGGAAATTAGCCTTTACATATCCATATTCCAATCCCAAAGATTGAGCGACTTTTCTGGTATGCCCATAAACATTATTCCATCCTTGCGTATCATTCAATTTTATATCCGCTCCCCATATTGTAAGCAAAATAGGACGTTCATTGATATGGTTTAACAAAGTAGAAAAAGCATCAATGCCACCACTAAATAACACAGTACAATTCCGTTTACTTCTTTCTATATTAATCTTATTATCGACAATATTACCAACCTCAAGGATTCCTCTGAAAAGCATATTCGGATACATTTTACAATATCCTTCTTTAATTTGTTCTAACCCATTGTAAAAAGACTGATCCAAAACAGGAAGGTTCAAAAACGAATCGGTTAACCATATAATAGGCAATACATTACAAACAAATGGAATAACAGCTATACTATCAGGTACAGCAGATATATCATTTATATATTCCGAAACAAATATATCTGTCTGAAAATATCGTTTTACATCACCATCTACTTTAAAATGAACGCATATTTTTGTTCCAACTTTTTCTATCTGAATAACTTCAATCTTATTCATTTTTCAACTCCTAAATATTATTACTTCATCAACTTTACATCATCTATGTCCGCCAACCAAGTATCATAAAAACTACGATTCTTACCATAACTGTTATCTAATAACGTAAATGGTTTACCCAACAAAACGCAGGAAATAGCAACGTGCAACCTTGTTGTATATACATATTTATAAGAACTGACAAAACGTAATCCCAATTTTATAAAGTAAGGCATAAGAATAAAACGAAAATATCCATCCGAAACCTTACTAAAAATTTTGGGGAAATAATAAGATAAAAACAAGAGTCCATTTCCCAATTTTTGAACAATATGTTTCTTCTCAAATGTAGGCCAATCAGAGATATTTACCTCATCTTTCTCCAAAGGCAAAGAAGAATAAGATTTATTCAGTTCTTTATCTTTTCGTTTCAAAAATAATACTTTATGATTACATTTAGACTGAAACCTATGTATCCATTCAGGCAATAAGCAAAAAGCCATATCAGGAACTAATAATATTTTGTTAGCAGAAAAATAAGTTTGCAATAACTCAAACGATTTCCTGTCCCGTGCACAAATGGTCAAATTCTTATGTCGTGACATTATTTCTGCATCCCGCTTCATTGTATCCAAATCATTATACCAAACTGTTTGCGGGAATATGATGATAGGATTATTGGGATATTCTTTTACAATCTGCAACCTAAAATCCTGGGATTTGCGCCATATATCTCCTAAATTACCTCCACCATGCATCAAAATTATAGTTTCAGAAGATAAATACTTATGTTTATAAGTAAAAAAGGAACATAGCCCCAACTGTTTGTAAGGCAGTTGCCACAAAAAAGCCAATTCTCCTTTCCATATCAACAAATCGCCAATATTCTCATGATACGGCAAATCATATAACACATAATCATTATTTATCAGAGGAATAAGTTGCTTTTCTATACAGCGCCTCAACTGCTCACATTTTTCTTCAAAAATTTTCTCCATTGCGCATATTCATATACAGCCTAACACCTTTTAAACTTTTTGTTCATGTCTAAAAAATAATACTTTAAGTAAGTATAATATTGCACCGATATAACGGATGAATACAAACTGTCTTTCCGCTTTATATCGCTTTACATAATTCGTATGAGTTATATGCAAAATAAATTCCAACTGCTTAAAAATACATCTATTGTCAATGTGTTTCGCACAATCCTTTATGATAACATCCATACTATCACATTGTTTTTGTAAGCGAGAAGACATAATTCCATGAGGATTATGTCTGTAACAATAAGTGTTTTCTAACAAAAAGCATACAGCTTTCACATTCTTAGCTAAATAAAAATTCCATAACAAATCTTCATGTACGATATTTTCCTTAAAGAACAAGCCATTAGATAATATAAATTTCTTAATAACGAGCCTATTCCATGCTTCTATCGGATAATATCCATAAGTTAGCATCTCATTCTTTATTTTTCTCGAATTTTCCGTAAACTCAGGAAAATTTTTACACTCCATATCATAATTGCTGTTTCCTGCATACACCATTTCTGCCTGAGGATGATTTTGTACGCATTGAACCATTTTTTCAATACAATCCGATTTTATATAGTCATCACTATCCAAGAAATAAAGATAATTTCCTGTCGATTTCAATATTCCTGTATTTCGGGCAACCGATAAACCCTTATTACATTCATGTCGAACAATAATATATTGTTCTTTCCGGCTTGAATTCTCCACAAAGCGAGCAGCCAACTCCATACTATTATCCATACCGCAATCGTCTACGATAATTACTTCTATATTCTGATAAGTCTGATTATCAACCGAACGCAAACATTCCTCTATATAAGGAGCTACATTATAAACCGGAATTATAATTGAAACTTTTATATCCATACTTCTAAAATTACACTCTCTTCGCCCTCAACTCATTAAAACCGACAAAAAATCGATATAACAAAGGACAATAAAAAAATCCCATAAACAAGATTTTATAAACAGTTGAAATATATTTATTCTGAAGAAAACACTTATATATCTGCTTATGCACTTCTTTTATCCGCCTAACCACATTTTTCAGATACACCTCCCTGCGTCCCAAAAAACGGGAACTAAATAAAACTTTGTATAATTTCATTACACAACACGCCTCTTCTGCCGAACCTGACGGTATGTATCTTAAACATGTATATGAAGCATCTATCCTATCTATTATTTGTTTTTCTGAAACGCTGTGAGAAGCAGATGTATTACGCTGAGTATAATAATATAATTTACTATCTACCTCAATAGCTTGACGGACTTTACTAAACACTTCTACATTAAATAATAAATCTTCTGATACTTTAAATGCTGAAAAATAGATATTCTCTAATAAACACTTATCGTATAATTTATTACAACAAATCATATATTGCACGTCTTCTCCCGACTTTCCAAACAATTTGCACAAAATCTCTTCTCTCGACAATTCTCGGAAATGAGGTTCTATAATTCTTTCAATCTCTATCTCTTGATCAATATTTACCGACAAGTAACGAACCATAGAGAAATCATAATCCCCCTGCCGGACTGTCATATACAGTAACTCCAACATTTGAGGATGAACATAGTCATCGCTGTCAATAAAAGAGATATAACTTCCTCTTGCCTGCTTCAAACCATTGTTACGGCTTGCCGAAACACCCTGATTAGATTGATGAATAGCAATAAACCGACTGTCAGATTGGCTATACCGATCGCAAATCTCACCCGAACCATCGGTTGAGCCATCGTCTATCATCAGAACCTCAAAATCGGTAAACGTTTGAGCCGCTATACTGTTCAAACACTTTGACAAATAAAGTGCTGTATTATATACCGGAACGATTATACTTATTGTAGGATTTAAGTTATTCATTTCTCTCTCTTCTGTAACTCTGTTTGGAACAGATTCATCCATTGTTCAACAATCTTTGAAATATCAAAATCTTTAGTTCGCTTCAATGCCGCTTTTCCCATACGCTCGCGCAACTCTTGCGACTGAATTAAACGAATAATCCGATCTGCCAAATCTAATTCGCTCCTGCCTTCCACCAAAAAACCATTCACCCCATCTTGTATAATATCACGCGGACCGAACGGACAAGCAAACGAAACAATGGGCAGCCCACATGCCATAGCCTCTAAAAGTACTAATCCGAAACCTTCGTATAAAGAAGAAAGCACAAAAATAGAAGACTCTTCCAATTTAGCATGTACATCTTTTGTATAGCCTTGCAGAAAAACACAATCTTCAAGCCTTAATTCTTTTATCCAATGAGTTAGATACGGTCTACGAGAACCCTCTCCCCAAATATTCAACTTCCAATCCGGAGCTGCTTTATGAACAAACTGCCACGCCCGTATCAATGATGCAAAATCTTTCTGCAATTCCAATCGTCCTACGGCAACTACTGTATGCTCACGACAAACAGAATAAGATGACCTCTCCAATGTCAATGGATTATGAACATACGTGAATTTATCATTATCTGGGAAATTGGTCTCTTTATCCTCTTTGGTCAAGAGAACTATTTTATCATACCCTCGTGCATTTAATTTATAATCTACAAAATCTAATAATTTGGCTATCCAATCCTTTCCATACGTATAGTGGCGATAAGTGGAATTGAAATGAATTTCGCGTATTTTTACAGCCTTAGTCCTTAACCACGGAATGATGTATTTTTCTCCTTGCCCCACAGAAATAATGACATCGGGCTTTATCTGGTTTATATATTTCTGTAAACGAAAATAATGACGAAATATCCGCAAATTTGATTTTATCTGATGAAGTCTTGATTTATAATCATCTTTATAATAATTCACTTCCAGATTAATAAAATGTACTTTCGGGGATATTTCTTCTACCAATACATGTTCTTTCCAGTTGTCTGTAACGATGACATAGACTTCGTTCCCCGCAATTTTTGCCAACGCATTCGCTTTTATCAACGTTACTTTCTGAACACCTCCCAATCCGCGAATACTATTCAGACAATATACGATTTTCATACCTTTCTACTTAACCGATTATTCGATGTATAACTTTTAACAACAATAATAAAGGTGTAGCCAACCGATGTTTGGCGCAAAAGAAAAACAGTTTCCAATGAATAGGAAAATAAGTAAAATCTAATTCTCTATAAGCCTCTTTATAATGGGATTGCCCTATAATATGAAGTAACTGTTTCTTTTTTTGCGAAAACGATTGGTCGGACATACATTCATTCAATCCTAATCCTATTATGCTCAGTGCTATCCTGTTGGACAATGCTGTACGAGCTTTCTCAGAACAGGCAGACCGACCCATATACTCAAACAATTTATTCCAACGCTGATACAAGTCCGGTTTATATTTTTTCGTCTCTGCCCCTGCATTATATTTTCGATAATGATAAAAGGCTTCGTGCAAATAAACAGCCTTCTTTACTTGCAAAAAAGCAAAGCAATTAAACAGAGTGTCTTCCGCCGTTCCTATCACTTTCAAATCAACAAATTTGATATCCGTCAATACCGAACGTTTATATAACTTTCCCCAAATAGTTCCAAACGAATCTAAGGTCTGCGGACGAACCAATTCAGTACCTGTCGGAGCAATCATACGGCATTGCAAATCTTGACAAGCCTTTTCATCAAACCTCTGTGAGTTTTCAAACAATGACCTTCGCTCGCTTATATACTGAAACTCACGCATGTAATCAAACAGACAAACATCCGAGTTTGATTCCTGCATAGCTTTCACACATTCAGTTACAGCATTACAATCCAACCAATCATCAGCATCGACAAACATGATGTATTCACCTTTGACCAAATCCAATCCCTTATTACGGGCTTCAGAAACACCTTGATTGTTTTGAGAGATACAACAAAAACGTTTATCGACCACATATTTCTGAAGTACCGACCAACTATTATCTTTGCTGCCGTCGTCTATAACTATTACCTCTATATTCGTATAACTTTGGTTCTGCAAAGAATCTAAACACTGAGATAAATAAGTCTCCACATTATAAACGGGAACAATAATTGATACCAAAGGATTATCCATTTCCGTTGAAACGATTTATATAATACTGAGTTAGCCACTCGGCATTGTTAGTTATATCAAATCCCGCTTGCTTAATTTCTGAAGAGGTATCTTTTCTTTTCCACCGTAACAAGATGGAATCCATTTGTTCTGCCCATGTGACAGGCGATTCCTGTAAAGATACTTTAACATAAGAAGGTAAGATTTTAGTCTGACAAGAAATTGTATCTGAAACCACACAAGGTAATCCTGCCGCTTGAGCTTCTACCAACGACACAGGAAGTCCTTCGTAAAAAGAGGGAAATAAAAACAAATCGAAAGCACTATATAACAATGACATATCCGCCCGATTTCCTAAAAAACAAACTGATTCATCTAATCCTAATGAACGAACTTTTTTCTTAATTGGCCCCATCAAATCTCCACTTCCCACCAAAATAAGCATACTCTCCGAATGAATTTGGTGAAACGCCTGAAATATATCTATCAGAAAATTATGATTCTTTTGTGGACAAAATCGACCAACATGGCCTATTATTATTTTATTTTCCCAACCCAACGACCTTTTAGCTTCAATAGATTTCTGAAGATTGTAACTAAACGATTTTGAATCAATCGCATTAGGCATAAACTGTAAGTTGTATCTGTTTTTTCTTCCAAACAACCATTCTCCGGCTACTTCACTACAAGTAAAAAAATCGGTAGACAAACCGCGAATCTTTTTTGCCAAGCACTCACGCGGCAATCTTTTTAATTTTTCTTTCCATGTCTCGCTTTTAAAAACAGGAGCATTATGTGCATGACAAATCCTGACAGGTACATGATGACGAATAGCTTCTTTAAAAGCGAAATAACCTAATTCGGACATGTGGGAATGCAATATTCTGTATTCCGGATGGGTATCAAAAAACTCTCTTAACAATCGCTTATACCGAAAAATATTTTGCGGATAAATGGGGCACATGCGAAAGATTCGCCCTCCCATTGCTTCGATTTCGTCATCGTATGCTCCACGCTCCTGACGATGTACCATAAAATCGAATTGTACCTTCGTCTTGTCTATCTTCCGATAGTAATTCATCACCATTGTTTCCGCACCACCTCGGTTCATTATGGTGAATAAATTCAATATCCTTATCGGTTCACTCATGCTTCAATTTAAACTTTTTATCAGACTTAACTTTATACTCCGTGTACTTATACAATATAAATCCCGGAATAATTGCCAACAAAGTAGCAAGGGGTAACGGAGACTCAGATATAAAATATTTATTTTTAGCACGTAACGAACTTGATACGTAATGAATACATGCCCTAAATTTCCGTATCCAACCCGGCATCAACTTCATATCTGCTTTCCGGATAAACGCAAATCCTTTCGGATTATTCCAGTACTGTTTATACATATTCCGGCTGGAACCATCCGCCTGATATTCTACAACAACCAACGATTCGTTCATCGTCAGCAATTCATAATCTTGATCTATCAACTGATACTTATATCCCAAACTGACATAACGTTCTCCATCAAACAAAGGATATTCGGGATATTGCCGAATAACTTCTGTACGATACACCAACTTTTTGTCCCCTTTTCCGCCCCGTGCATAAAACCCGTAAAGCGTAGTCGAGTTCATATCTTCAGGGAATTTTGTTCCGATAATCTTTCCGTCTTCCGTCCGGTCTAAACCAATCAATCCGGCATACCGATTTGAGCCATTTCGTTTCCAAAAAGTAATTATTTTCTCTACCGCATCATCAGGCATGTAATCATCAGAGTCAATACACGTATTCAACTCAGTTTCAATATTCCGATAGGCAGTGTTATGCGCACCGTGCATTCCCTGATTCTGCTGATAAATGTATCGTATCGGAATTCTATTCTCTTTTATCCAACCTTCAACCAACGCTCGTGTATTATCCGAAGAGCCATCATCCACAATCAGCCACTCAAAATCTTTACATGTCTGACGGCAAAGACTTTCGTAAGTCCTACCGATGGTATGTGCCCGATTGTAGGCAGGAGTAAATATAGTAAGTGTTTTCATCAATCCTTATTCCATTTTTATACCGCGCAAACGATGATACCATTGAGAAAGTTTCGTCCGCCACGGCTTATTATTTATCCATGATTGCCCGAACCAATGAATCGTATAAGTATTATCGGTTCGATGAAGCCTACCGGTTAGATAATCATACGGCGTAAAATAATCAGCAGGAAAAATATTAAATCCGGCAGCGCATTGTTTTTTTCCGTTTAACTGTAATCCGAACTTATCGACTAACAGTTTGGTCCACTCTTCCACATTGGTAGTTTGGTCTAAACTACCATCTTCCCGAACAAAAGAACGACTATTATAAGAATCCATAAAAGAACGAATCACCGGATTCTTAGGCTCTGTTCCCAAAATACTGGTTGCAATCCACTTTGTTCCTTCAAAACCTAAAAAAGCAGGATTATCTAATAAGCTGTCAAGCGAACGGACTACTTCAACATCTGTATCCATATAAATCCCTCCCTCATTATATAAAGCATACATACGGGCAACATCACTCACAAAAGCCCATTTCCGCCGTTCGTATGCCTCCCTACAATATCGGTTAATATGAATGTCGAAGTTTGTTTCGTTCCATTCCTTTAACTGATAGTCGGGGCAATATAACTTCCAAGTTCGTATCATCCGCCGGACTGCTTCGGGTTTTCCTTTTCCCCCAAACCAACAATAATGTATTACTTTAGGTATCATCTTTTTATTTTATATCCAATGATATAATCTCCTTTAGGCAAATATGCCATAAGCCAAGAAAATAGTAGAGAAATTATAAAAGTAAGTATAACAACAATCAAGGTTTGAAGTCCATAAGAGTTTATAGAAACGATAACATCCCATTTCCATAAAATATATCGCATAATAAAGATATGACTTAAATAGATACCAAATGAAAGATTGGATATCAACTCTAATCTCCCCAACATCCAAGATGATAAATGGCGTTTACCATAACTGAATATACCTTGAAACCATACGGCACACATTATTACAACAAAAACGGAAAGATACCAAAACAAACTGTAAAAATTTACGTTCAAATGAAAGACCTTACATAACACAGGAGCTGCCAATGAGATAATCAACAAGGGGAGCAATCTTTTGAAAGCAAGTACTTGAGGATATTTACGCATATAGTAACCCAATAAGAAATAACCTGCATAACCGGAAAAGTAATATAGGATATTTTCTGCTCCATCTTGTATTTTCAAGAACAATTTAAGAATAGGATAACATAAGCTGATAAGCCAAAGCAATAAATAGAACTCTACTTCACGCTTACTGGCTTTCTCTAACCAACGGCTCATAACAGGAGCAAGAAGGTATAATCCTATCAAGGTATACATAAACCACAACACTCCATGTCCCTGAGCTGAAAAGGGAATAGAAGCAATAGTTTGGATCCAATTTTCATCCTTTCCCATTATTATATTATAGCCTACATAGACTACAGTCCAAACCAACGTAGGAACAACAACTTTTGATAAACGTTTACCTAAAAAAGTCTTCGTATCTGTTTGTACCGGTAAAAGTAATGCACCAGATACCATGAAGAACAGTCCTATACAAGGCGCTGTAAAATAACTTAATGTAGAAAGAAACAATCCATTCGCCCCTTCTTTGGGATACGGTGCGTGCATACAGATTACCATAAGACAAGCTAACACCCTAAGTATATCTAACTCATATACTCTATTTTTCAAAACATTCATGAATTTATTAATTGATATATTTTTTCAACTTCTCGCTCATTCCCGTAGTCATGTGTCTGTAAATAAGCAATCAAGTTATTCTGCAAATCTCTATTTTTTATCACTTCTACAATACCTCGGGCACATTCCATGTTATCAAGTGGCACAATGACTCCATCAACGCCTTGCTGAATTTGACTTTGAGCTGTCGGATAATCAGTAACAATTACAGGTTTACATAGTATCTGCGCCTCGCGAACCGTTACCGAATTCCCTTCAAACCGCGATGGTTGTACATAAATATCACATGCTTTCATATAGGGATAAGGATTTTCCTTTTTTCCTAAAAGAATTACATATTCTTCCATTTCCGCCTCTTTAATTTTCGAACGTATCAAAGCCTCATCCCCTCCATATCCAATAATATACCAATAGACATTGCATCCTGTTTCCCTTATGCGTTTACAAATATCCGGCACATTATCATAATTCTTAGCAAACGTATAGCGCCCTACTGAAAGCAAATTGACCCGACTTACATCTTTAGAAAAGATAACGGGAAACTCTTCAGCACGCTTTCTCACTAACGATGGAGACAGAATATTATTTATTTCTATCATCTTATCTGATAAAGAAGGGAATATTTGCGAGAAAGTCTTTGTAACATCTTGTGAAATGGACGCTATTTTATCAAACTTATCCCAAACAGGGAGTTCTTTATTTACATCAACACTGATTCGAGTATAATCCGTATGAATCCAAGCTATCTTCTTTTTGGCATGAACTTTTTCTGCTACAATATTATGAGGAGTTAAGAAACTGATAGCCAAATCATATTCTCCATATTTATATAAATCAGGAAGTAAAGGGGTCACCGCATTAAACACGTATTGAAATATGGCCGATCCTTCTTTAGGACGACAGCGTTTTACATAACGCGAGAATTGAAACTTTGCCCACAGTCTTGCCAACGCAATCTTCCAACCGCCTTGCTTTAAGACTTCTTTGATAGGCTTCTCAATCTGTGCATATTCTTTAACCTCCGGAAGTAAATGAATTCCTGCTGGAATCATTTTCATTAACTCTCCACGATGACTGTACACAAACAAGTCTACATCATACCGAGAAGTATCTATTGCATTGAGTAAACCTATCAGACTTATTTCTGCCCCGCCAAGTTCAAGGTAGTGAATGGCTATGAAAATACGAGGTTTCATACCTTTATCAAGAGATTATTTTAGATTTTATCATGTGACGATTTGAGATGAGTTTTCTCAGTTCAATCCGGTCTGCCGCATAGCAGCTTATCCCCTGCACAAACCGATGCTACACATAGTATAACCACTGGCTATTTACTATTTAACCCAAATCCGTTTTTACTGCAAAATCATTCGTCCGACACCGCCGTTTTATGAAGGTATCTTCATCGAAAAACAGCTCTCCGCCTACTCTATAAATTGCCTGTATGACCTTTGGTATCTCTTCATTTGTATTGTGCGAAACCGGGACGGGTATCTTCCCATTACTAACGGCTAATTTTATACAAGGCTATAACATTATTCTTGATTTAATTCAAAACAGTTTTTTCTTAAAGTTTCATTTGTAGGTATATCTCGCACAATATATTCTTACTTACATATAAATTGTGAACACCTACTTATATTGAATCTTTACAAGTCAAATTCATTTCAATTTTTGTTTAATATAACGCTTAAATTGAAAGATTTTACTTTTCAATCTTTTTCTGTACAAATAATGCTCTGGAGTTGCTTCATGGTGATTTTCCAGATAACAAAGGGCACTTTCCAGTAAAGCTAAATCATTATATATGTAACCAAACAAAACAAAGTCTTTTTGTACATTGATTTCGACTCTTCTTTTATACAATTCTAGTAAATCTTCAGGCATATCAATACTTTCCAATGTATTAAATAGAATATCTCGATATTCAATATCCCTGTTTAATTCTGTTTCTAACGTTTTTTCGGGATGACTGACACTACCTTGTCTAATCAAGAAAATTGAAAGAGGTTCTTCTATAAATCCTCTGTTGTAATGATAATAAAGCGGAAGCAATATTTGTTGATTAGGCGCAATACGTGAAGAGAAAATTTTCCTATCAGTATGCGTTTGATCAAACAAATCCATTCGTAGCATATTACAAGCTGCATTGAATATGCTATTTGACATCAGAGCCTGATAAAAATGGTTTCGGTCGAATCGGTTGGGGTTGTTATGTGAAATTTTATTTTTTCGTTCTTCTATATTGTTTTCTGTTACAACCCATGCATCAGCACTGACAACGGCACAATCAGGGTGGTTTTGCAGATATTGGATTCGCTTTTCTATGGAGGTGGGCAATAAAATGTCATCATATTCCGGACAAGATAAATATTTACCTGTTACATATTGGAATCCTGTCATTAATGCTTCACTGATTCCTCCATTCTCCTGTTGGATGAATTTAAAATCAATCCCTGACGCTTCAAATCTTTTACTATACGATTGTACTATTTCCGCTGTTCCGTCTGTAGATCCATCATCTACGTAAATATATTCAATAGGACGGTAAGTTTGGGCAATAATAGAATCTAATAACCGATGCACAAACAGTTTTCCATTCCAACCGGGAGTGACAAGTGAAACTAAATTGTTTTGGTAGCTATATTCCATTGTAATAATGAATTGAAGATGTAGTTCTTGATGAACCTATTTAAACTTTTTCCGCTCCAAGCGCAATGAAGAAATTCTCCGGCGGCACTCCCCCGAAAAATGCTACCGTTAGCATGATTTATTTCATGCGGTAGAATTGTCCGGTTCTACCCATAGAAATTATCGATTCATGCGGTAGGATTTTTTCAAACCGCCTACCGAGCCGGAAAAAGTTTAAATAAGTTCATAGTTATTTAATTGATAGACTTTCTTTAAAAGAAATTTTTTCTTTACCTAGTAATTTATAAAATCTAGTTCTGAATAAAGGAATAGCAAGAGCGGTAACTATTATCATAATCAATGTAACCAGCCATGGAAAATAATCTTCGTTTGAAATGGGATGAAGAAATATTCCGCAACACTTAATCGCCCAGTAGTGTACAGGTAATACAATCAATGCGTTGCGAGCTATATTTTTCAATATTCCTTGCAGTACACACTTGCATACCAACTTATCGAAAAGGATGAATATACTGACAATAACAAAAATACCAGTAACAGTACTGGTAATATAACCAAAGAAATTATTTCCTACTTCATTGTTCATTAGACTTATTGCTCCATTTAAATTAATTGCATAAAGATAAATTGGAGAAAGGAATATGATAATTGTTCCTAATTTTATCTTGCTCATTCCAGTCATATACTTTATTATTCTTTTTGCCAAATAGCCAAAAGCAAAAAAGAAAGAAGCTGTGAATACGGTTGAAAAACCAAAAGGAAGAATTAGGTTGTACAGATTCAATAACCATCCTGTAATCAAGCAGAATACAGCGTATATTATAATTCCTTTGGCATTGCCTTTCAACATGTGATGAATGATAAAAAACAAGACACTTACAAAGAAGAGTGTCAGAACAAACCATAAAGGACCTCCTGTAATAGGGACTCCATGATAAAAGATACTTATAAGCTCCATAATAAGAAAATCCGAATTGGAATGAATGTCTAAAGCAAGGCAATAAGGATTTAGATAGCTTTGTCTTTCCATTAAGGATAGGTCATATAGTCTTGGATCCAAAAAGGAAAATAATAAAGCTAATAAAACATAAGGTATTAACAAAACCTTTGTTTTACTCATTATGTAAGAGTTTATAGTGGTATATCGGCGTGTACTGAATAAAATCCCTGATAAGAAAAAAAAAGTAGACATACGAAAAGCTTGACAAATTGTTAATACGTCCCCCCCCATGAACGGAATGCTTATATGTGTATGTCCTAAACAAACTAAAATCAATATAAATCCTTTTAGTTCGTCTATCCAATTAATTCTCTTCATTTTAAGCTAACTTTTATGATTATACATTTAGTGGATTTTGTGAGCTATTGTCAATATTCTTACGAGACGGAATTTATATAGTGTATATAAAAGATATTCTTTGTAATTATAATATATATTTTTCCATCCTATGATTTTAAAAGCCTTTCTTATGCATGATAATGATAATATTTCAAGCAAATCATTTTGATATGTTTCCAGATTTTTTTTTGCATCTAAATTATTTCTTAACATTGGCAAGTATATCAACAATGTATATTTTGCTAGATCAAAGCTGTATGGCGTAAAATTATCTAATTTATATTTATATATCTGATCATATTTTATCTTGCAAAACAAATCGATTGATTGATTTAAAAAAGGTTTATATTGCTTGGAGTGCATTAAACTATCAGGATTATATCTATAACAATAATCTGTAAAACTAGTAACATATATTGTACTACTGTTGCATATTACTTCAATATTGAATATCATATCTTCACCTAGTCTTACTAATTCGTTAAAATAAATATTGTTTTTAATCAGTAACTCTCTTTTTATTATAAATCTCCATGAAAAACAAAAATCATTAGATGACTGAACTTTGAGGGTAGAAGAAAAGAGTTCTTTATAATTATCAATATATCCACTCTTAATTTGTGGGACTACTTGTCTCTTCTCTGGATATAGTTCATATCCAGATATAATAGTATCTACATCGTTTTCTAATATGACGCTATATATTTTAGCGTATGCATCAGGCTTTAGAAAATCATCAGAATCTAAAAAGGATATGTATTTTCCTGTTGAATTTCTAATGCCAATATTTCTGGTGGCACTTAATCCTTTATTTTCTTGTGATATAACTTTTATCCTAGTATCCTTTTTACTGAATTCTTCTAAAATATTTAGCGAGTTATCTGTTGAACCATCGTTTACACAAATCACCTCATAATCTGGAAATGTTTGATTTAACAATGAATTTAAAGAATCATGTAAATAAGACTCCACATTATATACTGGAACTATAATACTTAAAAATGGCATACTATTTCAGATAAATATTTTTCATCATTTGATTCACCAACTCCTTTGCCTGCCCCTGCTTCATTAACAAATTTATTTTCTACCGGCACTTTATGTGTGACACGCATACGGCTCCATTCATATTCAATATCTATGTGACCAATATCAATGGCCTGATATCCTCGTGTAGACAGGTCGGCAGCTAATACTGTAGCAGTGGGTCCTACTGCTAATAACACTAAATGATGAGTATCATACTTTAATACTTCGTTTAACAGTTGCTGATAGTATTGAAAAGCTTGTGTGTTGGGACAAAGGATTCTTTTGATGCTATGTACATTACCGAAAAGATCATTTCCTATTCCTAAACGGGTCTTCTCTCCTTCAATAATAAGTAAATCTTTGTTTGCCCAAACTTGCTTCCATAAATCAAAATATTGACGAGCATAGCTTTTATCTTGAAAAGGCATATAGCATCGGCTGATAAAGGCATTGTAGTAGGTAGTTTTCCGATTAAGATACTGATACCATGTTTTGCGAGTTCGGGCTATATGTGATTGCCAATAAGTACGGTCATGTTGTGTCAATGGCTTGAGAGAACTAAAGATAGGAGGAATGCAGACCATTAAATTAGGTTGTTCGTTGTGAAGAACACGGATTAATCCTTCTTGTAGTGCCCTTTCTTTTTTCTGAAACCATGTTTCTGTTCCTTCTATAAATTTTAATTCGCCATCTCCGAATCTACTCACAGAGCAATGCGTTTCTATAATTACTTTTAATGTTTCCTGAATACTTATTACTTTAGGAGCAGGATGAAATATTGCATAGAAAAAATCAATTATCTGATATACTTGTTCACGTATTCCTAAAGCTATATTCCAACCTGTATTCCATATATTTAAAAGGATTTTCTTTATTCTTTGTGAAAATGACAATTTTTCACCTGCATATACCAAAAGTGCCTTTTGAATTCCTTTTGTTTGAAACAGTTGAAAGAATTCATTGCGCTGAGGAGCTGCAGGAATACTTTTTTCCAAACACGGATTTCCAACTAAGGCTTGTTGATAATCTATCTGTCGAGTAACATAAGAAGATTTTATTTCTTTCCATATTTGTTCGGCTTTGAAACTATGTAATCCGACGAGTGAAACCCCTTTGTTATAATATAAATCGGAAGCAAAACGTTCGACTCCCCACAAATCTCCTAAGGTTATATCCGCCTGACTTCTTCCAGACTTGGCAGGACAGGCTGTACATGAAGGACGGTTGTAAAGATCTTGTAAAAATCCCTTCATGTAAAGATTATTGGCTGCTCTTATCTGTTTTTTTCGTTGATTGGCATATGTAAAACAGAGTTCATAATTATACCAACCTCTGTCTTTTTTGCGAAAATCTATCTGAATGATATCATGAGATTTCATATACTTCTCCAAAATTAATGGGCTGGGAACTCCATGACATACTACTTCCACAGTAATCAGATTTTCATATACGTGTTTTAAATAAAGATAAAGAGCTTTAATTTGACAGGAAGTACCGGAAAAAAGTACCTTTTTCGATTGTTTTAATTGCTCTTTAACAAGAGAAAATGCATGGGTTATATCTGATTGAACATATTTGGATTTTTGTAATTTCCATAAATCACATACTTGGCTTATGGAAATATGTTCCACTTTATAAGGGGACACAAAGGCAGCTCCCCATACATATCCTTTTTCTTTTTGTAGAACGTATCTGGCTAATTCATAAAAGACACCTCCTGAAGAACTATTTAAACAAATATCTTCCTGTAGGTGATAAGCTCCTGACCAATTATGAGTGGTATGTGTAATATAAGTAATTTCTTGTAATACGGGGCAAGACTTTTCGCATAAATGGCAGTCTATGCAATTTTTGCTAGTAATAACAGGATATAAGAAGCCCTCTTCATCTGTTTGCATTGTGACGCAATTTTTAGGGCAGACTATTACACAATTTCCACATCCAACACAACTTTGTTTATCAATGAGTTGAATCATAGGAGCTCATTTAATTTTGTTTTCAATTCATTCAATTTGCCTATATATTGGGGCATGAATGCTTGATAATGTTGTCTTATTTCTTTCTCATGTACCTGTAGCCATTGGAATTTTTTTACCAATTCATCTTCTTTTTGCAATGATTGTACTGGTAATACATAATGTTCTTCGTTACCAAATAAATCGCGAGCTATTCCGCGTGCTTTTACTGAATAGCCTATAACTAAAGTCGGTACTTGAGTAGAATAGCCAGCAATAGAAGCATGTGTACGTGCTGCTACGAGAAAACGGCAACGCGCAATAAAACCTTTTAGCTCTTCGGCATTATGATCAGCTATAAATACTACCCGTCCCGTGTCTTTAAATTCTTGATAGAGTGATGCTAAAGGTTTTCTGTCATCGTTTTGTTCCCATACTACATGTGGAATCAATGCGATTTGCATATCTGTATGTTCTAATATATAGCGTATTAAAGCGATATAATTTTTGAGCGTAATCCCATTAATCTTTTCATTATTCATAATTAATGGGCTTAGATTGATTCCTACCGTATTGAATTCGGTAAATTCCTGTGGCAAAGGCAAATTCTTGCAACTTAACGTAAATGCCGGATCTGGAATAAGAGAGACTTGTCTGATTCCTTTTTCATAAAGAGCTTGATAGGTAATGCTTTCACGTGCGAAAATATGGGTATAGCTTTTTAAATCATCAAGCATATCTTCTTTTATTGATTCTGGTTCGATAGAACATCCCCATAAAATAGTCTTACATTGCTTCCTTTTACAAATTTTATTTATGAGATAGATGTAAGATGGTATCCCATAACAATAGTTGTCACCTCCGATAGATAATAGCAAATTATCTTTTGTTATCGAAGAAATAATCGGTTTAAAATGTATTTTTTCAAAAGCATCCTTGTCGTGTAATACATAATAACATAAAAATGCTTTTAAATAAGAAAAACTTATCTTGCGAATTGGACTGCTTTCTTTTTCTATTAAGCAGATTTTTCCTAGTCCGACTTTGTAGTCTTGTTCCGGACGGATTGAAAACAAGATGGTTTTGTATTGGCTGAACAACTGAATTGTTGATCGTACGATGGCTTCACATCCGTGGTTACCACTGCCCCCATGAGGGTATAGAAGCAAATTCATTTCCTTGTTCCTTTTATAATTAAATATAATAAATATGAGCATTTATATTGGAATAATTTTTTTATCCATTTTGCACAAGAAAACGTATGTTCCCAATGCATTAATTCATTATGCTCTGGTATATTTATAATTTTATCAATAATATTTTTTTGAATATTTTGTTGTCCAAATATTCCGTCATATACAATTCCCCATAGTTTCTGATAAAGATATTCTTGTGATATTTTATTCCACATTTGCTGTTGTTGATAAAATATGCGAAGTATTTTCCATTGTGAATAATCTGTATCAAATTGGTCTGGACGGAAACGACTGGATAATGTTCCCGAACCTATAATCCGATAATGGTAGTTGGCTGCTGATATACAAGTGATTTCCTTTATACAACCTAAATACCGGTAATTAAAAATGAGATCTTCTCCATAAGAACAGTTTTCTGGAAAAAGGATATGATGCTTTTTTATGATTGCATATTTATATAATTTGGCTACAGGACCATAAAATAAAGATAATCTGTTCATTTCAACAAAAATCCTTGTGTGTTCTTCATCCAGTTGAAAAGTATAATCCTTTTTAGGAGCAAATATTTGTCTTGTAGTATCGGAAAATTCTTGTATAAGTCCGGATGCGACAAGCTCAGTTTGAGTTTCTAATCCTTTAAGAAGAGTATCTAAATAATTTTCATCTATCCAGTCATCACTATCAACAAAGGTTATGTATTGCCTATTGGCATATTTGATACCTGTGTTTCGTGCGGCTGACACCCCTTGATTTGTTTGATGAATGGTCGTTATCCGATTATCTATTTGACTGTAATTATCACATATATGTCCACTATCGTCCGTACTGCCATCATCAATTAATATGCATTCCCAATTCTTATATTTTTGTGCAATGACGGAATTAAGGCATTGAGAAAGATAATTAGCTACGTTATATACAGGAATAATAATTGAAATCATTCTTTGGGTTGGCTAATCGTTATTTTGTAATAAAACTATGATAAACAGTTTTTTTGTTACTCTTTAATCTTCAATAAGATTATATATTTTACTCATACTCTTTTCTAATGTAAATATTTGTCCTCTTTCTTGAGCTTTTCTAGTATAGTATGACAAAGTATTAGGATTTAACATTTTCTTAATGCCCTCATATAAATCTTCCTCGCTATTTTGAGTACAAATCCCATAATCATTATTTTCGCCTAATTGTTCTTTTACTCCAGAACATTCTGTTGATACTACAGCTTTTCCTAAAATAAGAGCTTCTGTAATAGCCGTATTATAGCCTTCTGCATATGATGAACATACATAAATGTCAGCAGCTTGTAGAAATGGATAGGGATTATTTTGATAACCTATTAATTGAACGTGGGTCGTTAGGTTATTTTCTTTAATTAAATTTTCAAGATATATTTTTTGAGGTCCTTTCCCAAGAATCAACAATTCAAACTGATAATTATCTATAACAAGCCTTTTAGCTATCTTAATTAATCTTTCATATCCTTTTATATTAATCAATGCTCCGATGCTGATTATACGATTACTTTTTATAGAAAAGTAATATGGAGTTTCGTTTTTTTTATTAGCTAATTTGATAATCCTTTCTCTATCAATAGGGTTATATATAATTTGGGTTTTTGTTTTAATTATATATTTTTTTTCAAGAATGTTTTGAACTACATTTGAAACACATACGATACAGTCCATATTGTTGTATGATTTTTGTTCATCATTCATATTCCTGAAAGCAACATTAGTCCATGGATTATTTTCTAAATCAGTATGTAACCATGCAATCCGTTTTGTATCTTTAGGAAATCCTGCTACTATTCGGGTGGCATATCCCTCAATAAAAGCGATAGCAACATCTGTTTTTTCATTGATAAATAATTGATAAAACATTTTAGGTGTACAATGGTAGTATACGAATAATTTCCATTTATTTTTGATTTTTATCCATATACGCTTCACAATATTATATTCTTGTTTAAGAGCATTAAATATGTATTTGTAGTGAATTTGTGAGGGATAAAATGGAGGACGAGGTATATCTTCCATTACCGAATAAACTGTTAGATTATATCGTTCATAATCGAAATGATTACAAATTATCTGAAGAATGCGTTGTACTCCACCTCCATAAAGATTCTCTGTGATGATTGTTACTTTTTTTTTCATAATTGACATCCATTGGTACAATAACCACATAATATGTCTGCTATTCTTTTACAAGCCATTCCATCACCATATGGATTTGAAGCATGACTCATTTTTTTATATTCAGATTCATTATCAAGCAGCAGTGTAAAATGTTTGTAAATATTTTCTTCCTCTGTTCCTATCAGTTTTAGTGTTCCTGCCAGAACGCCTTCAGGACGTTCTGTCGTATCTCTCATAACTAATACCGGCTTGCCTAATGAAGGAGCTTCTTCTTGAATACCTCCAGAATCTGTTAGAATCAGATAACTTTTATTCATGAAATTATGAAAGTCAATCACATCCAATGGTTCTATAATATGAATTCTATCGTCATCTCCTAATATGCTATTGGCCATCTCTCGAATTAAAGGATTCATATGTATAGGATAAATAGCTTTTATATCAGGATGTTCGTCCATAACTCTGCGAATCGCACGAAACATATGTTTCATTGGCTCACCAAGATTTTCACGTCTGTGTGCTGTAATTAAAATAAGTTTGGAATCGGAAGCCCATATAAGTTCTGGATGAATATAATTTTCTTTTATAGTTGTGTTTAGTGCATCAATAGCTGTATTTCCTGTTACGAAAATGCTTTTGGGATTTTTCCCTTCTGCTATAAGATTTTTTCTTGATTGTTCAGTTGGAGCAAAATTGTATTGGCTTATAATACTTACGGCTTGTCTGTTGAATTCTTCAGGATAAGGTGAATAGATATTGTGTGTCCGTAATCCAGCTTCTACGTGTCCTATGGGAATTTGTAGATAGTAGCAAGCTAATGCTGTAACAAAAGTTGTAGAAGTATCTCCATGAACAAGAACGATTTCCGGTTTTTCTTTTATAAGTACTTCTCTAATTTTTTGTAGAATATTTATTGTAATATCAAAAAGTGATTGTTGAGTCTTCATTATGGATAAATCATAATCAGGAATAACTTGAAAGGCTTCCAATACTTGATCGAGCATTTGTCTATGTTGACCTGTGACACAAACAGAAACTTGCATATTTTTCCGACTTTTTAATTCATTTACCAAAGGACACATTTTTATGGCTTCAGGGCGTGTCCCAAAAACAAGCATTATTTTCTTCATTATTAAAACGATATTATTGAAGTATACTTCGGACAATTGCTTTTGGACTAAAAGCATCGACAATAACACCTCTATATTGGCTGTAATGTTGATGTATATCTATAATGGCTTTTAAAATAGATTCTTTATTGTTCTTACAGAAATAATATCGATGGTATTGGGAAAAGAAGTCTTGGATTATTTTTTGTTCTTCTTCGGTTCCATCAAGAATAAACAGAATAGGTTTTTCTGTAGCTGAATAATGATATATTTTTCCAGGAATTTGTCCACCTCTTAGATTACACAAATGAACTAAAACTGAAGTTTTCGATTGAATCTGTTCAAGTTTTTCTAATGTAACTCTATTTGAAACAATGATTTGATCAGTTGAAGGTAATTGCAGATTGTTGTCTCCATAGATATATCCCTTATATCCAGATTCATTTAGAGCCTCATAAAAAGGGCGTAAATTCCTTGTCTGTGAATAGTAATCGCCAAAGTATCCAAATGAAATGTTTTGTTGGTTTATGCAAATGCCTTTCTCATACTTGAAATAAGGCAGTGGAATAAATTTCATTTTATGAGCACAATCTGGAAAATATATTTTCTGATAATGAAGGGTGAGGGGACTTACATAATATACATCTTCGGCTTTTTTTAAAAGTTGGTGTTCTTCATCTTGTATATAGAGTGGATGATTACCATATAAATCATGAAACCAAGGATCTTCCCAAATCTGTATCCAGCGTTTGTATTTTATTCTTTTTTCTTCAATTAAAAGAGCAGCTAACTTGTGGCTGGCAGCAGGAGAAGAATTGGAGATTACTAAATCATATTCGTCTTTTGATTGGTATCTGCTGGCATGTTTAAGCCATGTCTTTTCTAAAGGATATATAGGGTCTGGCTTATATAGTGTATAGAAAGTCTTTTTAAGTAATTTGCGAATATGATTTTTAATCGAACGTTTTGTTTTGTTCAATTTAGGTGAGGTTGCTTGTGAATCACTTACAGTATTTTGGGTTATTCTTATATATCTACTCTTTATTTTATCAATAAATGAAACAGAGTTAAATTCTATATATTTTGCATTTTCCCATTTGCGCAATTTGTTGTCAGTTTTTCCCCAACTATCATTTGCCATCAAAATTGTAACTTCTGCGTCATTTTCTAATAAACCTTGTACATATCCATTATGGCTCATGTTGGCAGAAGTGTTCTTAGTAAGACAACTTCCTGTTATATATAGCACTTTCATCTTTTGTTTTAATTTAAAGTATATCCATGCTGTGTAAGAATTCGCTTTATCTGTTCCATTCTTTGGTCCCAAGAAGCATATTGTAAAGCTGTTTCGTAATTTTTGTCAACCAAATTTTGATAAGCAGATATGTTTTGCAAGATGGCTATTATTTGTTTTTTTAATGTACCTTCCGATTCATTAAGGTTAATATCAACAACAGGATTATAACCAATTAGGTCAATAAGTTCTTGTGGAGCTTTTCCTATAATCAGGCATCCACTCAACATACCTTCCCAATATCGTTGGGTTAATGTTTCCATTTTTCCAGCTTGTTCTGGATGTGTTATTGTCCGAGGAAAAGAAACAATTATTTTAAATGTTGGTAATGCTTCTATTAATTCATTTGCTTTTGGAAATGCTAGTGTCTTATAATTTCCGTTAGGATAATATGAGTTTCTAGCATAACCGTGAATTTGATTTTCACGTTCTAATCTTTCGAGTATGTTGTGATAGAAAACATGTTGCCTCCCCAATTCAAGAATATCATTTTTTCTTATTGCTAAGGGGACTCCTTTTTGATAATCTGTTATACAAATGCCCTCTGGAATCCAATAGGCATTAATACCTATTTCTTTTTTTATTCTTTCGGCTACGCTTCTTACTGTAACAAAACACAACTTGCATTGCAGATATTGAAGATTATAAGATATACCTTCCCATCTTGCCGGCCATACATCCCATAACATGGGTATAATTTCCGAATTATAGAAATAAGGAAATGATTCTTTAAAAATGGTATCACCCGCAGCAGTAATTATTATGGCTTTCTTTTTTCGAATAAGGAATGGAAGATATTTGTTTATTAAGGTAAGTATTGTATCAGCACAATGGATAATTTTGTTTTCAATTTTTTTATTTGGGAAATAATATTGTTTTTTTGTTTTTATGCCACATGAGATAGCAGCTTCTACAAATGATTGCATGAAGCACATGTAATCTTCTTTCCTCCGTTTGCGATTTTTTATGTAGACCTTCATTTATTAATAGTTTTTATTGTGGGCTGGCATGAATGTCTTATTCATGTAATATGTGATGTTCTATATTTCCTATGATTAAATATTAATTGATTCTAATCCTATAAAACCTTCCTCATTACATCTGAGAGCTCTTCCGAACCCTTCTTGGTAACCGTCTATATGAAGTTCTGTACAATGGGGAGCTCTCATATACCATTCGACCATAGGTCGGTGCATATGGATATCAATGATGTAATCTCCACTGCCTAAATATTTAGGTAGTATTATTTGCTTTTTAATGGTGAATTTTCCTTTGTTTATTGCAGTAAGTATTCCTTTACAGTGCCCTTCTGCTAACGCAGCCATTGGAACTTCGTCTTTATTTTTTATGATGACCATAAGGTCGGCTAATAAGTTTTCGTCAGATTCTCCAATAACAATTATATTTAAGGTGTTTTTACCAGATTCTAAAATAGAAAAACTATTATCTGTATTATTAAATAGAATTTCATTGACTAGAAATCCGGATTTATGCCATTCTATATTATTAATAATTTTGTTTGTTTGTTTATGGAATGATTGACTCATTCTCAAATAGCGATTGATAGTATCATTAATATTATAACCAATATAGTCAATACAACCGTTTTTTAATATAACACCTTTATTGCATAAACTTCGTACTGCTGCCATATTATGGCTTACAAACAATACTGTACGTCCTTGCCCTTTGGAAACATCCTGCATTTTACCGATAGCCTTTTTCTGAAACTCAGCATCTCCCACAGCAAGCACTTCATCTACTACAAGAATTTCAGGTTCAAGAAAAGCTGCAACAGCAAAACCTAAACGAACAGTCATACCGCTGGAATATCGCTTTACAGGAGTATCTAAGTAGCGTTCCACTCCGGCAAAATCTACTATCTCATCTAACTTACGCTTTATTTCATGGCGGGTCATCCCCATGATGGAACCGTTCATATAAATATTTTCACGTCCTGTAAGCTCTGGATGGAATCCCGTCCCTACTTCCAATAAAGAAGCGATGCGACCTTTCGCACGAATAGCACCTACCGTAGGAGAAGTTACACGAGACAATAATTTCAATAAAGTTGATTTACCTGCCCCATTTTTCCCTATAATGCCAACTACGTCCCCTTGATTAACATCGAATGTAATGTCGCGCAAAGCCCACACAAATTCAGACTTTCCTTTTTTTGAACGGTCGTTTGTTTCACCTATTTTCAGATAAGGGTCTTCTTTATGAAGAACCACCGTTTTCCACCAACGGTTTAAATCGTGCGAAAGTGTTCCTGTACCAACTAACCCTAATTGATACAACTTACCAACACGATCGAATTGTATAGCTATTTCACTCATTTTATACTCTTTATACTGTATCCATAAAATTACGTTCTACTCTACTGAAAATAACTACCGAAAGGAAAAGGGTAATACACATAAACACCGTACTGTATAGCAACCCTCCCCAATCTAAGGAACCGCACCCCATACAACTATATTTAAAAGCTTCAAATATGGGAGTCAACGGATTCAAGGATATCAAATCGCGATACTTTTCCGGTGCCGCACTTAAAGGATAGATTACAGGGGTAGCATACATAAACAACTGAATGCCAAATGTAACCAATTGAGTCAAATCGCGATATTTTGTAGTCAGAGCCGATATAATCAATCCCCAAGACATGGCATGAAAAGCTATTAGAAAAACAAGAAAGGGAAAAAGTATCAACGTCCAGTTTATATGCAAATCGGCTCCCTGAGCCCAATAATAAAGATACATAAGAATAAACAGAACTAACTGAATTCCAAACTTTATCAGATTGGATGTTATACCGGATAAAGGTACTACCAATCGAGGAAAATATACCTTTCCAAACACACTTGCATTGGTCGTAAATACATTGGAAGAAACCATAAAAGCAGAATTAAAATAATTCCAAAGCAAAATGCCCGACATATAAAACAGCGGTTGCGGTGCTCCATCGGTAGAAATACCTGCCAATCCACCGAAAACAAACATATACATAATTGTGGTGAATATTGGCTGAATCAAAAACCATAAAGGACCTAATATAGTCTGTTTGTACACCGTAACGATATCGCGCTTTACATACATTCTATACAAATCCCGATATTTCCAAATACCTTTAATATCGACATCTAACAGTTTTTTCTTAGGTTTAATTTCTATATCCCATTTATTCTCCATTTTATCTATCCTTTTAATATATTAAAATAAAAAGCAAATGCATAAAACGCCAATAATGCCGCTCCCAATATTCGTTCATGGTTCTGCCAAAACCGTTGCTTCATAAACGGATAAATCAATACTATCGGCATGATAAACCATGATATTTGAGCAAAACGATTACTGTATGCCGCACGGATCACCAATACCCAAAAGGCATTGGTCACTAAAAATGTATTATAAATCCACTGGTAATATTCATCTTTAAAGTTACGACGGAAAATAAAATAATACCCTACAAATACGCCCATCGCACTGTACAGAAGAAAATCCCAACGGAATGTCATACTCATTTGTATAACCTCGCCCACCATATTACTACCTGTCAAATAACCGGAAAAACGGTCATCACCGATAGAAATGAAATTAGCCAAAAAACTTTGAATGCGTCCACCTACCGCATACGATGCTCCTACACACGCTATCCAACCTACCAAATAGAGATAACTGTTTTTTACAAACCATGCCAATGCTCCGGCCGCAATCATCAAGTAGCAAGATTTATGTATTCCCGTTGCTATTATACAAAGAGTTAACATCATAGGAATACGATTGACATAAGTCATTGCAAGAATAACCAAAGATGCTCCCATCCCGTTACGAATACCATTTACCCCATAGCTCCAAAAGGTAAACATTCCGAGTATGACCAAAAAAGGAATATAGTAGTAATTCTTAAAGATGCGCTGCATAGCTAACCAAAGGCATCCAATATATACAGATGTACAAAATAAAAAGAAGGTATGTATGTCACTGTTTTTTGCAAACCATCCCATCAAATTATAAAACAACCACTCTCCTTCCCATTGCCACACAAACGGTTTTACAGAATGTTGTATCTCATAAAATCCTTTTGCGTAATTAACCGTATCACCGAACACACCGGATATCGGCCTTAACCCCATATACAGAATAAGCAGAATGGTGAATAGGATTCCCCACATGGCATTCAAGGTGGCTGTATTTTTCTGGAGACTGATACCCGTATTACACTGCCAGAAGGCGACTAATACCATAACAAGTATGGTATAGTTGAAATACATTGTATAATCGGATAGAGGTATAAAATCGAACATGTATCTTTTCTGTTTTAGTTAGATGGATAATAGATGGTAGCGCACTGGATTTTATGGTCGCTCCATGAATTACTTATCAGGTTGTAGTCTGTTACAACGGATTGCTTGGAGCAGAGCATATAATCAATCCGAAACAGGTTGCCTAACGACTGGTAGGTGTTTCCCCATCCGTAACCGGCTTCTTTAAAGCAGTCGCGCAAGCCTTGACTGACTTGTGTATATGCGAACGAAGAGGGTACGTCGTTAAAATCGCCACAAACAAGAACCGGATAGGGACTTGACTGAATGGCTTCGTGTAAAAGTTGGGCTTGCTTATTACGCTTTAATGCGTGTTTTTGCATGATTTGAATCACGCTTTTTCTTTCCATGCCGGGCGTTACGCCTGTGGTTTGCAGATGTACGTTAAACAAACGTATTGTTTGTTTGCCTATGTGTATGTCTGCTTGTATGATTTTGTTGTAACTTTCCGGGAAATAAAATTCTTTTAATCCGGAAACAGGCCAGCGGCTCAGGATTGCTAAATTTAAGACTTCGTCTTCTCTACTGTTTATCGCAGTATAGGGATAATCAGGAAAAGCGGCTTTGATTGTATCCCATGCCAACAGGTTGGTGTGCGGTCGTTCTTGAAAACAGAGTATGTCGGGCTTTTCTGCCAACAGTACGTTACTTGCTTTCAATAGGGTTTCTGATTTTAGTTGAAAGTCTCTTACATTCCAGCTTACGATGCGTATAGGAAACATTTCCGAATGTACTTTCCGACTTGAAATTCCGAATCCAATCGTTTCGCTAACCTGCCAACCGCTGACAAGAAAAGCTATGGCAAACAGCCATGTCCACCGACTGTGTTTATGAAATTCCCATACCGTTAAAAAGGCATTCAACAAAGTTATCGGAATAACTGCTAAAGTTACCGGAGTTAGATAGGAAGCTACAGACGCCGTGCTGTGAGGTATAATGACCAACAACACGGTAGGAAGCAACAATAACAGCAGAATGGTCTTTTTAAATATACTCATTATTGGCAATCAGTATACTCAGGGATTCAAGTTGCTCGCTGGTCAGCTTCATGGTTTCCAACATGGGCTGGTAACGCTCCAGATGATGCAAGTCGCTCCCAACGTAGGTGTACATGCCTTTTTTGAGTAGCCATTCGCTTGCAGCTTTTGCGCCCGGATTGTAATAACCGCTCAGCGACATCAGATTCAACTGAAATTCATATCCTTCTTCATGTAGTTTCTGATAGTCCTTTTTATCCATGTAAGTATAACGTTCCGGATGGGCTATCAGGGGGAAATAGCCTGCATGACGTACTTGTTCCAATATGTCATGCAGTCCGGCAGGAGGAAGCATATATGAAGTTTCTACTAACAGATGCTTCTTACCCAATTGCAAGACTCCCGTTTCTAACTTTTGCAGGAAGGCTGCGTCCATCATGTATTCTCCGGCCTGATGGAGTTTTATCGTTCCTTTATACTGTTGTTTAAACTGTTCAAAACAGGTGGTCAATCGCTCAGGTGTATTTTGCGTAAGGTCTGACATAACGTGCGGAGTCAACCATACTTGAACAATGCCCAAACGTTCAAACCAATTCAATAAATCTAAGCTGGAAGCCGTAGAAGGAGAACCGTCATCCACTCCCGGAAGTATATGGGAGTGGATGTCGGTCATTCCTTTCAGTATGCCGGATTCCAATAATGAATGTTTTTTCTTGAAACTGAAAAACATAACTGATTAACTGCGTTTTTTCCAGAATTTAAACTTCGATCTTTTTTCTTCGTAGCCGTAACCATAGCCATAACCGTAGCCGTAGCCATAACCGTAGCCATTATTTTTAACAGACGCACCGTTCAGTATCAATGACATGTTATTTAATTGCTTGCTGCGGTACAACTTTTCCAAGTCCGGCAACATGCGTCGGTCAAATTTACCTGCACGGATAACGAATATGGTTAAATCGGCTATTCGGTTGGTGATGGCGGCATCGGCAATAATACCTACCGGCACGTTATCTACAATAATATAATCATAGCGTTTACGCAACTCGGCAATGAGCGTTTCCAAATTTTCGCTCAATAACAATTCGGCAGGGTTAGGCGCATTCGGACCGGCAGATATCACATCCAGATTCGGCGCAAACTCACTGGGCTTAATGATGTCATCTATCTTTGCATTTCCGGCGAGGTAAGTTGTCATACCACTTTCTTGATGGTGAAGATGACGACTCAATGTTCCCTTACGTATATCAAGGTCTATCAGTATTACCTTTTTCTGAGTTTGAGCAAAACTGGCTGCCAAATTGGTACAAACAAAAGTCTTACCGGCTCCGGGACCGAACGAGCTGAAGGTAATAACCTGCATTTGTTTGTTTTTGATGTGCATGAAGTCCATGTTCGTCCGCACGATACGGAAGGCTTCCGAAACGATGTCACGCCCTTGATCGCGCACGATAATATGGTTCTTCCCACGATTTTTTGCTTCCGGTATCTCACCGAGGAACGGTACACTGACTCCGTCTTCGATATCTTTCCGCGTACGTATCTTCGTATCGAAGAACATGAGTGCTATCAATATTACAGCCGGCAATGCCAATCCCTTCATCACTCCTGCCATAATCATGTTTTTCCCGTTCGGAGAAATCGGCATATCACTTCCACCGGCAGGGTCAAGCACACGGGCATCGGTTTCAGTGGTAGCCTGACTCAAAGCATTTTCCTCACGTTTATTCAACAGATACAAATACAATTCTTCTTTGATACGTTGCTGACGCTCGATAGACAACATCTGACGTTGCTGTGTCGGAATATTTGCCACACGGCTTTCAGCTTCTCCCGCACGACTTCTGGCTTCACGCAACTTGGCATCAATTCCTACAATCACATTGTCGATATCGCGGATGATGTTTTGTCGCAGTGCCATCAGTGAATTGTTCAACTCTTGTACCACCGGATTTTTATTGCTACTGTTTTTTATCAACTTATCACGTTTCAGCTTGTTTGTATTATACTGGGTGATTTGGGTTTCAATATTCATATCGGCAATACCTGTATTCGAAGGAAGCAGTCCCGTAATCTTCGAAGGGTCGGTAAGATAGCTCTTCACGTAATTAGCCATTTGCTTTTGCAACTCCAATTCGGTAATCTGATTTCCATATTGCTGTTTGTCGGCTACCGACATACTGGCTGCCGATGATACATCAATCAATTCGTGCTGACGCTTATACGACTCGATTTCAGATTCCACACCACCCAATTCTTTCTCGATGATAATCAACCGGTCATTAATAAACTTCGATGTATTGATGGCTATCTGATTTTTATCTTTTACAGTTTCTTCATTATAGATCGTAATCAACGTATTCAACACATCATCTACTCGCACCGGAGACTGATCGCGCAGGCTAAGATAAAGGATGGAAGCATCGTTTTCTGCTTGCGTAATCGATAAATTAGAACTGAAGATACTTGCCATGTTATCTACGCTCATCTTATGTACGGTGATGGTCGAACCGTACCATTTATTGGCATAATAAAGCGTAGGCGTTATCAACAACTTTCCTATCGGTGTTTGAATGGTATCGTTCAAAGTTGCATTCATTGACTGACTGTTAACCGTATTGCCTATAAAATTCGATAGCCGGACGGTTTTGTCATCAATAGGAATTACGTCTACACTGAAATCTTCATGTTCTTCCGCTTCAAGAAAAGACAGATTTACCGGAGCTTGTGTGTACAATTCGATTTCTCGCAAACCGTCCATCACAGTGTAGCAAACTTCAGCATGTAACCGGCTCACCACGTCGCGCATCAGTTTATAAGATTGAAATTGCAAAATTTCATTCGCCACGTTAGTGTAACTGTTCATCTGAAAACGGTCTAATCCGTAATTATAATTATTATGACCTGCATTTTTTATCATAACCGTTGCCGAGCTGGAGTATTGATAAGGCGTTTTGGCATATTGATACCATGCATAGCCTCCGAATACGGCTATAGACAGCACAAACCAATACCAACGGGCTAACAAATACATCAGCATATCTAACGGATTGATATTAAATCCGCTGCTGCTTTGGGTTTTATCATTGCCTGACAGGTCTTTCTGTTCGCTCATTTGTATCATAACGAGAATAAATTAAGAGTTAGTCACCTACTGTATTGCCAATACAACGATAGAAGTTATGGTTGTAATGAAAGACAATACCATACTGAACATACTGAATGTACGCTGAGCGTTGTCTCTCGCTTTGGCTGAAGAAGGTTCTACATATACGATGTCGTTTTGCTGCAAATAGTAGCTTGGAGAGTTAAAAATCTCTCTTGAACGAAGGTCATGGAACTGAATACGACGCTTGTTACCATACTCGCGAATTACGGCAACACGGTCTACACGTCCTTCATCTGTAATATCTCCGGCTTTGGCTATCGCTTCCAGCAGAGTGATTCGTTCTCCTTTGATGTCGTAAGTTCCCGGACTGCCCACTTCACCAAGCACCGTTATTTTGAAGTTCTGAAAGTTTACCGTCACAATGGGGTCTTTTATCAGATCTTCATTAATCAAACGTTGCTTAATCATTTCGGTCAACTGGTTGCGTGTCAATCCTTCTACTTTCAATTTACCGAGTACGGGAAAATCGATTTCGCCATTCACGTCTACTAAATATCCTTTGTTGGTATTGTCTGTACCCGGAGTGGCAGGCATTACCGCCGTTACGTTTCCGTCGAGCCCCACACTATAGTCACTGCTTCCGGGGATATTAAACGGCAAAGTAAGTTCGGGATTCTTACAGCTTACTGTAATACTCAAACGGTCATCACGATGAATAACGGCTTCGTATTTCTGATAAACCGGATATTCTTTCAGTTCTTCCATGTCTTGCAGATAAACTAAATTTTTTCTGCCAGCACACGAACCGAAGAAAAGAATTGCCAACAGGCAAAAGATTCGAATCATTTTGTTCATAAGTTCAATTAGCTAATTTTTTATTTGTTCTGTTCGATTATCGTTTAAATTACATTCATTCAGATTAATTACCCGGTCGCAACGTTCCATCAGGCGTGGGTCGTGGGTTATAAAGATTAAGGTTTTTTCTGCGCCTTCACGCAACAAGTTATCCATCAATCGGGCGGTAGTGGCTGTATCCAATGCTGAAGAAGCCTCATCAAACAGCCAAATATTTCCCGGACGAAGCAATGCGCGGGCTATCGCCAAACGCTGTGCCTGACCTTCCGAAAGCCCGTAACCGTGTTCGCCGATGCGGGTATCTATTCCCTGTGGCAAATCGAATACGTAGTCGGCACAAGCGATACGCAGTACATGTTCTAAATCAGATGTTTGCGCTGCGGGATTTCCCAACAACAAGTTCTCGCGAATTGTACCGCTAAGAAGGGTGTTTCCTTGCGGTACGTACATGAAGTTTATCCGCATGTCTTGGTTCACGTTATAGGTAGTATTTCCCGCAGTCGTAAGAGTCAGATTTCCAGAGTCGGGCGACAGCAGTGCCAACATCAGCCGGATCATTGTTGTTTTTCCAGTTCCGGTAGGCCCGGCTACGGCAGTAGAGGTTCCGGGACGGAATTCTGCCGAAAAATTTTTCAATATCGGCTGACCTTCTTCGTAAGAGAAAGTAACTTGGTTAAACGTCAGAGCTAACGGACTATCCAAATATTTCGGATTTTCATCGGGTTCTACATCTTCAAACAATGCCATCAGACGTTCTACCGAAGTCCATCCGCGCACCAACGCAGGCGGTATGGCTATCAGTCCCAAGAACGGGCCTTGCACCTGTCCTACCAACTGAAGGAAAGCGGTCATCGTACCGAATGTTATCTGATGGGTATGTAACTGGTAGATTCCCCACAAAAACGCACACAAGTAACCGCCGCCAAACACAAATCCCATCACTCCCTGCGAATAGGTGGAGAACTTGATTTGTTCCATCCCCAGATTAAACAGTTTTTCTTGGGTCTGATGGAGTTTCTGCTTACGGTAATCCGTGGCACCCAACGAACGGACCAATACACGCTGCGAAAGGTTTTCTTCCATTACCGAGCCCATCTCGCTACTCATTTCTTTTTGTGCCTTACTCAGCTCGCGCACTTTCCGGAAATAGATTTTCGACAAAAGTACCAGCGGCGTAGCTCCTAAAATGAACCAAGCCAGCCGAGGCTCAAGCGCCCACAAGAAAATAAACGAACCGATCAGCTGTGCCGTGGTAACGATTAAGTTAGGCAATATCCCCATGCCCATGCTCAACACTTCCGAAGCATCGCTGTTGATACGAGTCAACAAATCGCCCGTATGCCACTTTTGTCCGCTTTTCCACGAACACATCATTAAGGCATCCGACAGTGAGTTCTGCATCCGTATGCCGATGCGCATTCTGATTTTTCCGAAAATCCACGGCGAAATCAGCTTCACCGCCATACCGAAAAAGAAAAAGAAAACCACCAGTCCGGCAGCTATCCAAACGTTTCCTTCGCGTGCACCGGTTACGATATCAATAATCCATTTCGAGAGCCATACGTTGAACAACGACATGCCCACGCCAAAAATGCCCGAAAAAATGGAAAAGGTAATTAACCAATGATAGCCTGCTGTGACTTGCATCACCCAGCGCATGGCTTTCCGCCCCAAATGGTAAACGGAATGTATATTTTCTTTCGTTAATTTACGTAACAGCTTTTTTATCAACTCCCTCATTTCCCTTGAATCAATTCTTTCAGCCGGACACCCGACAATGATACCGGCCACCAAAAGGTTTCACCGGGAGCATACAGGAAAAACAGTTTTGCTTTGCGGCTGATTTGTTTTACCGTATACCATTTGTTCTTCCATTTTCCGTCGGGACGTGCCGCCTTTCGTTCATCGTAAAATCCGAAGTTGCCGCTTTCCCAAACTTCCTCCATCAATGTGTCAGGATTTTCGTCGGTAGGGAAAGGCAGATATTCTGCGGGAAGTCCGATGTATTTTACCAACAACGCATACAGCAGCTTCGACCAACGATATATGCCGAACTGGTGGCATCTTTTCTCCAATTCTTCTTTATCGAGAACCGATGCTTGCGCTTTCAGCAGAATCGCTGCATCGCAAAGTTGGCGTAACCCGATACCTTCATTTAACAGATGCTTCAATATGTGGGTAGAAACCAGCATCTGATGAGCCACAGGAGTCGGTACACATATCGGTATGCCGAAATACACCGGACGCTGCTCCGGTGCACCGGTTCCGAAAACCTGTTTCTCCCATTGCTGCAACTCTTTTTGGATGAACGGGTTATGCAGTTCTATCAATCGGGGATGTTGCTCTACATAAGTACCGTTTACAGTATACGATGAGTCGTCTGAGTTGCCCAACTCAACGCAAACTCCCGTCTGTTCGATACGCTTATTGGCTGCTTCCACCCCTTCTTTTCCGCAAAAATAAAGGTCTAAATCTCCACAAACCCGATGTAAAGGATTAGGATAATAACAACTGATAGCCAATCCTTTTATTAACTCAAACGGGATGGCGGGAGCTTGGTTAAACAGCATCTGTATACGGCAAAGCATCTGTTGCTGGTGGTGATTGATACGCTCCCACTTATCTATTTCCACCGCCCATTGGATAAGCAGCATCTTCGGGGGCTGACAACCGACAGGCAGGGTACAAATGCCATCGTATACAATTCCCTGCACCGTATGTTTACGGGAAAGCCGATACAGCAGCATCCATTCCGAAGATGTTGCCGGAAACAAGCCCTCATCCGGTGTTTGCTTATCGCCCCACAGTCCGCGCTTCAGCAAGAAAAAAAACAACTCCTGTATTCTGCTCATTCTGTCGCCAATCCCTTCCGGAGCCATTCGTTACACAATTCACGGATATCGTTTTCCGCCGTAGAACGGTCTACTTCATATTCTTCACACAATAAATTTACCAGCGTGTCTGTGGTAAACTCTTTTTCTTCGACCTGTTTCCACAGCCATGCTGCCGTTTCGTTGAGCGAAATAACCTGCGTCATGTCTGCTGCTTCGCTGTACGGATTGATAATCATATATTCTCCGCCTACCTGACGAAGTTTCAATAAATTATTTAGTTTCATATCTGTTTGATTCACGTATCAATAATTCTTTTTTAGCTTTGGCGATGTCGCACAAATAGTGCAGGTTGCCGCAGTGTGCTTTCTCGTTGGAAGCATTGGCGTAGCAAACGTCACACACCGGCCGCAGGGCACAGCCGGCACACTCGGTATGCAGGGGCAGGTTTTTCCGTTCGTCTGTTATCTTTTTCCAAGCCTCAGCTACCGACGTTTCCGCCAGTGATACCGCCGGAGCCGCCATATCCACACAGGGTGTCATTATGCCTTGCCAGTTTATCCAGCACGAACTTTTCCCGGCACGGCAGGTAAGCCCTTGTCCCTCGGAGGCAGTAGGAATGTCGTGCTTCAGAAAGTTTCCCATCTCACAAGCGTACGCAGGATAATCGTCGCCTTTTTTATATTTCAGATATTCTACATCGATCTTTGCCACGTCGTCGGCAGACATCCGTATGCGGGGAATCTCCAACTGCGAGGTACAGGTCTTGCTGCAAAACACCGACATGTAGCTGCTTGTCGATACAGGGATATCCAGCGTCCGGCCTATTTCCAACAGGCGGGAAAAGTCGTTGCGGTTCTTTTTCAACAGAGTCAGGTTCAATTTAACATCAATGCCATGAGCCTTCAGTAACCGCAAGCCGTTCATACAACGATCGAAACCATTTGAAACATGACATAACGACTCATAAGTTTCATTGCTGCCGCCGTAAAGCGTAACGTTGATTCGGCGGGGCTTTTGCCGCTGAAACAGTTGTGCCCACTCTTCGGTTATCAGTGTGGCATTGGTATTCAGGGTGAGGATGAAGCCCATTTCTTTCAGCCGGAGGTATAAATCGGCAAAGCCCGGATAAAGCAAGGGTTCGCCACCCGTCAGCAACAGAAACAGCGTACCCGCCTGCCGCAACTCTTCCGCTGTATGCAGCCATTCATCTGCACTGCGTAATCCGCCGGCCTGCTTCACTTCACTTTGTTCCATCCGCACGTAGCACATGTCGCATTTCAGGTTACAGAGCGGAGTCAGTTCGAAAGAACTTGAGATGGGAATCCATGCGGCATTGGCTTTGTCTACCAACCGCCTTTCTACCGGATTTATATCGGTTAATTGATCCATTTTATCTTTATTTGGGATACATCCGAATAATAAAGCGCCTCAACGGAATGACTCGTATCCAGATTTGGGCAAAAAAGAACCACCAGAAGTCTCCCGGACGAATCCATTTGCCTTTGCGCTTTACTTGGGTTACCAGTGCGAATATCTGGTTTCTTTTTATCGGCCCTTCGATTTCGGTTTGCGCGTCGCCTATCAGATAGTAATCGCCCTGTCGGATGCGGCAAATGCGGTGCATGACATACTGTCCGTCGGCCCGCTGGTAAAAAACCATATCGCCGCGCCGAAGTTCCCTGTCGGGTTTGCGGAAACAGATGCTATCCCGGTGATGAATCAGGAAGGGAGACATGCTGCTGCCTGCCACGATCAATGTGACTTCTTTACCCTCTTCCGTCAGCCCGCGAAGCATGTCGATATAGGTTCGCGTATCGATTGTCCTCATGCGTTACCACTGCTTTTCGGGATTGTTCGGCACAATCATCTGCATATAGAGCAGTTGGTTCAAAAACGCAGCCGCATCGGTGGCGGCTGTTTGTTCATCTACGTCATATTCATTTAAGATAAGCCGAACCAGCGACTGGAAATCGGGAGCTTCTTCGATGTGTTCCCAAATAAATGCTCCGACCTCGCTCAGCGTTATCATGCCGTTAAAGTCTTGCGTGGTTTCTCCTACGGGCACCAAAACGGTTTCGTCTGCAATATTCCGTACTATAAATTCTTTATTTTTTTTCATCTGTCAAAATCTTCAATGTATTCAGTTCACTTTTTGTGAAACGACATAAGTAATCCACCGTTCCGTAATGTTGCTTTTCAAGCATTGCCGAGGCATAACATACCTGACAGAGACTGCGCAACTTACATCCTTTGCAGTCGTCGTGTGGAAGCAACAAGCCACACATTCTCCCTATTTCGTTCCATGCCTGACGCACGGACAACTGTTCTAAACTGACAGCCGGATACTCCATCATCACACACGGGGTCATTACTCCCTGCCAAGTAATCCAAGCCGAACTGCTCCCTGCCCGGCAAGTCAGGCGGAACGGACGGTCATCGGGAACGACCTGTTCTAATTCTTCCAGCATTACCGGTATCGTATCGTAAAATCCGGCTCCTTTGGTATGACGCATGGCAAGTGCGTCGATTCGTCCGCCGTCTTCCGCTTCGAGGCGCGATTCGATTACGCCGATCTGTTTCCGGATGGAGCGGGAACAGGGAAACATATAACCGTTTACCACCGAAGGAATGCCGAAACGGTCTCCTATGGCTAATATCTCTTCAAAGTCATGCAGGTTTTCTTTTACGATGCTTACGTTCAGCTTTGTATCGATACCGCATTTTGTCAACAGCGTAAGTCCGTTCATGCAGCGGTCGAAGCCATCGGCACGATGACAGAGCGTTTCGTAAGTTTCCCGGCTGGCTCCGTAAAGGGTTACATTGACACGCCGCGGGCGGTTCTCTTGGAAAAGTTGAACAATTTCTTCGTCAATACACGTTCCGTTGGTGTTCAGCGTCAGGATAAATCCCATCTCGCGCAGCGAGCGGTACAGTTCCTTGAAATGCGGGTAGAGCAACGGCTCGCCTCCGGTAAGCAGGATAAACAGTGTCCCCATTTCTTTCAGTTCGGCTGCTATCCGGAGCCAGAAATCCAAGTCTTTCAATCCGCCGTGTGCCTTCATCTCGGCGTGCTTCATGCTGATGAAACACATGTCGCACTGCAAGTTACAACAGGGGGTAAGTTCGAAAGATGCAGTAATAGGTACACGTGCCATCGTAGCCTTCGCTACCAAACGTTTCTCTACTTTGGTTGCGTCGTCTAACAAATCCATTGCTTTTCCTTCAATTTATTATATAAGGTGACAACTGCCTCGCTGCTGATGTTGCAGGCATACGTGGCACATCCCGTCCGCCGCAAAAGGCTTTCAATGAAATTCATTGCATCGTCGGTGTACTGATTGTTCCAGTAATTCACCGTAATCTGTGCCAGCAGTTGTTTGAAGTTTCGCATCGGTTTTTCTTCGATGAACTGGTTAATCATGGACTGCTGCAACAGAATGATTGCCGCCACTTCGCGTCTTTCGTTTTGGCAGATACCGCTTGAGCCGCATACGGGCCAACCGTTGGCAAACAGCCGACCGTCGTCCATCGTAAGCAGGCATTTGTCTCCGTTCAGCACACAGGTACGGTCGGGATATTCGTTGCACCATAAGCCGGAGTGTGTGGATTTTCCGATGCCGCTCGGACCGCTGAACAAAATGGCTTTTCCGTCGAAGCTCATGTAAGCGCAATGCAGGATAAACGCCCCGCGCCGCTCCTCATGGCGTTCGAGTGCCAACAGGGAGATAAATATCGTATCAATTTTCAGATGATTAAGATATGCCCCATTGACATATATATTAATTTCTTTTTCACTGATTTCTTCGTAATACGCATAACAATCACGGCTGTCGGGCATATAAAGCAACCGTGCCTCCAAGCCGTCGGGCTTTCCGAACACCATGATGTCTTTTGCGCGGTAAATAACCGGAGATGAAACAACCGGAGGATTTTCGCCGATACGAATCGTATAGGTCAAATCGGCTTCTCCCTGAAAGTCGGAACGGAACAACAGCGTGTTGTCCGGTATCTGCTCGGCATCCACTCCGTTTAACTGAATGTTTAGTTTGCCGATGGTTAGTTTTAGCATTTGTGTATGAATGATTATATTTTTTTGATGCGGTCTATCATCCGCGACAAGCTGTCAGAGTGCTGACGGGCATTGTCTATGTCCCATTTTTCCCGAATAAACGGAAGCATGGCAGTATTGTATTCTTTTCCTTTACAGCCTTTTCCGGTTGCCGCCACTTGGCTGCGGATTTCTTCTTTTGCCGAATGAGGTGCTATACTGTGAGTCAGATAATAAGACGACTTCAGCGGGCAGGAAACTTCCATCAAGGGCTTCATACCACCCTGTTTTTGTAAACACGCCTGAGGTACATCGGTTACCGGAACTCCTATATAGTCGGCAAAGTTCACACGGTCTGCCATCAACCATGCTTCCGCCTCATCTACTGCTACATTTATCAGGAAGTTCGGATGTTGAACCAATCCGTTCAGCAGATTGCGTTTCGTACACGGGGCGCAATCGTCCGTATCCAAATCAGTCAGCAAGATAACCGGCTGACTGGCTGCCAATTTATTAAAGGATTCTATTTTGTTTTTTATTTCACTCCCGCGAGCCGGCAATTCCTGAATCACATAGAAATCCGGCTAACAGTATTTCAACAACCTGTAAATTATCTCACGTGTTACGGGGTCTTCGCCTGCGATATATACGTTTTTCATTCCGCTGCCAGATTTATTGTCCCCAACTCATCTATTCCGTCAGGCTTGGTACGCGGAATCAAGGCATCGGCCACGGAGAATCCTGCTCCTAACACGTTGCAAATATCTTCCTCATTTGAAATGTTCGTTACCTGCGTTCCCTCATCGGTTGCGGTCAGCAGCAACACTTCATTTTCATCGATTCCCGCGTCCGACAGGATATCGTAACTATGCGTGGTTATCAATACTTGTCTGTTTTTATAACGCTGCATACGGGCGATAAATTCGGGTATGTGTGCAACTATCCCCGGATGAAGATTTATTTCCGGCTCTTCAAGAAGCACTACGCCGTTGCCGTCGAGCAAAGCAAACAGAAAACCTATCAGGCGAAGGGTTCCGTCGGAGAACTGGGTTTCACGCTGCTTGCTTCCTTGCGCCCGCCAATGCAGGTAACGAGCCTCCAAATGAGGCATATTGTTTTCGTCTTTTGCGAACGATAGTTCACTCAACTGCGGAACTGCCAACCGTACTACCTCGTTTATTTTCTTTAAATATGAATTCCGTGTCGCCTCATTCAGCACCGACAACCGGGCAAGAAAACCACGTCCGTAATAATCGTCTTTGCCGCCTTGCCTGCCGTCCGACTCGCGAATCAGTTGCGGAATGATATTCAAATATTCTACTTGCAGGAAGAAGTCTTTCACTTCTCGGAATTTCTGATTGGCGTTGGCTTGTTCCAGATGCGTATATTTCAGTGTTTCTTCGTCTTCGCCTTCCGACTCTGCCGAACGGTTAAGAACATAGCCGCCTGCCTCGGCAGAATAGACCTGTTCGGTCACGATGCTTACCTGACTTTTGCGGATGCCGCCTCCTGTATGTCTGAACCCCAACACATACTTCCATTTAACCTCTCCGCTTACCGATTCTTTCAGCTCTACCCCGATTTCTACATCCGTCCGCTTACGTGCAGACAAACATCTGATTCGGGTTATCCCGCCCCGGTCGTCTACGGCGGTTTGCAGTCCTCCTCCTTGCTTCACCACATCGTGTAAAAAACGAATGGCATCGAGCAGGTTTGATTTCCCCGTAGCATTTGCACCTACGATAAAGCAACGGTCGGCAAGGTGAGCTTCACAGTGCTGAAAGTTCTTCCAGTTATATAGTGTTATAGTCGAAATAAGCATATATCATTCCTTTTCTACAAAGAAAGGAAATATTCTTCAGATTCAAATATTCGCCAATAAAAGAACTTATATCAGTAACATTGATACAGCTGAGTTAAATTTTAAAGCGCCTATAAACATCTGCATTTGCCTTGTAGGGGCGTATCGCATACGCCCTGAATGCGCGAGTTTATCCACGTGGCTGTTTTCGGACGTATGCCATACGCCCCTACATTGACAAATAACAGGTATTCAAAACTTTACTTCATCTTCTTCCGCCCCGAAAAATTCTATTCGATAAACGGATAAGTCTTCCGAATAGAAATAGGGAAGCTATCGGGATGAAATTTTATTTCTAACCGTAGCATTTTCAGGGGTATGCAGGCGGAGCAAAAATTACACAGTATCAAGTATTTAACATAAATAACTATACTTTGCCAAATAGCTTGTAGGGGCGTATGGCATACGCCCTGAATACGCGGATTATATACGTTGATGCTTTCGGGCGTATGCGATACGCCCCTACATTGGCTAATGGTAGATATTCATTTTATATTAGGATTTTCCTGTCTCCCACTCATGCTCATTGAGCTTTGTTGTGCAATGAACATTATCATTATTAGGACCTCTCCAAATACGAACACGAATATTTTCATTCCACGGGGTATTCACATTATCCATATACCCCCATAAAAATTCATCATCTGAATCAGCTTCATGTGTTTCTCCACAAGGTCCATATAAGCCTTTCCGCTCACTGGCTAAAACTTGTCCGCTATCTGTCCATACTTTATAACGATAATTTCTATCACCCCAAAGTTTTGTACCTGCATTACACTCAAAAAGATAAGTAACACCGCTATCTCCACATGCGGCAATGTATGTTTGCGGAACAAACGTTTCACTTTCCAAACTTGGTTTCACATACGCTTTCTTTTCCATATTCTTGCTTTTTATTCATCAGCACGTTAATGGAATAAGAAGGTTTACGTTTGTGTTTCTCTTGTTGAATTTTGATAATTCGGCTTCGCTTACTCGAAGTGAAGCCGAATGTTTTTTGCTTTTATGATTTTTCTGTTTTCCAAGAATTAATATCCAATTGAGTTGTACAATGAGTATTATTACCCCAAGGTCCTCTCCATACAGTTACAGGAATTGCATCGCTATCACTTTGTCTTGGTTTTTTGAAATAACAGTCTGTAATAAAATCATCCATCACACTTGCCCTATGTGTTTCATAACAAGCATGATATGAGTCAGTGCCTCTACTTATTCGTGTATCAGCAGGAACATAATTTCCTTGCCACCAATGTCCTGAAGAGCTAGTTTGCAATCCCGGAATCCCATTATCATCATGCCAAACACCACCATATGCTCCTCCGCCTCCATCGCATGTAAACAAATATACTTTGTTTTCATCTCCGCACGCAGCTACATAGGTATTGGGAACAAATGCTTCACTTTCCAAACTTGGTTTCACATACGCTCTTTTCTTTTCCATATCCTAAATAATTTTCGTACGCTCGCTTTATGAGTGCCTTAGGCTCTTATCCGCGTTGACGGTCTGAAATAATTATTTAGAAAGGATGTACTTTTTGATTGGCTTTAAAGTCCGGATAGAACTTTTCTCACAAAGTTCTTCTTTTCCTTCATGTTACAACTATTTGTGATTAGCTAATCATGCCGATGTACATCTCTAAAAGTTATATCAGCTTGATAATTCGTTAAGTTCTATCCGAACTTTGCAAGGCTTCATTCGGACAGAACTTACGTTTTATCAAAATTCTCGTCAATAAAGACTCAAACGTAAAGTTCTTATAAAATTAACGTACTAAATGGTTAATAATTTTAAGTTGATTTCTCGTTTTTATCTTTACTGACTTATGTGAAACTCTATTTTTGTTTGCTTGGAAAAGTTAAGATTTAGCTATGGTTCTTTTCATGTTCCCATTCTGCATCTTCTACTTTCGTAAAGTGGTGATTAGAATGTCCCCAACCGCTACTTCCTTGAGTCCAATGATATACAGAATAGTATCTGCCGCTCCATCTTTCTTGCCACATTGCATTAGCAACAGGTTCTTGTTCTACTCCCGTATGCCAAATTCCACATCCTTTGCCACTCGCAATCTCTTCATCTCCCTCCTCTTTCCAACTACCACGTTGATATCCCGGTATGCCATTAGTTTCGTAATATCCAATACCGGCAGGAACATTACATTTTACTCTCCATGTAGAAAGGATTTCACAAGCAGCAATGTAAGTATTTGGGAGAAACATTTCACTTTCCATGCTCGGCTTTACATACGCTTTTTTCATGTTCTATATCTTCTTTTGAAAGTTTGTCTAAACCCCGAAAAAGAGTTATAATCGCATCTATCGGATAGAGTGGAGCAAAGTTCGCGAAGAACTTATACTCGCATTCTATCAAGATAGAGTTGATTATTAGAACATTATACTTTACAGTATTTTATTCGTATATAAAGTTTCCAAGAACGTATAGAGTCTCTTTGTCAGTAAAGAAAGCCCAAGTTCTTCGCGAACTTAGACGATTAAACATTAATAAATTCGATTTCTCTGTTTTTGTTATTTCTGTTTAATCTTCCTTTGGTTCGGAACATGAAAAGTGAATTTTGATAATATTTATCAAGAAACGTAATGAGGATCTGTACTAAACTTCGTAGAGAAATGTTCTTTTTTATAAACAAAACCGGGAGTACCTTTATCTTTTTGAGAATCTTTCACTACATAAGTTCCAAAGAATAATCCACCTTTCCATTCCACTTGATCTCCATTAAAAGCTAAAGCATTAAATTCAGGCATTTCTTCCGAACGATAGTGTTCACCACAAGCATCATTTGGATAAATATAATCATCACCCCTATCTATCATTCCATTGCCGTTATAATCATGGAATATATAGCCACTGTGGTTGCACCATGCGTCATAAGTAGCTCCTGTACATACCGCAATATATTCACTCGCTACAAATGCTTCACTTTCCATTGTAGGTTTTACATACGCTTTTTTCATTGTTTTTATCTCCATTATCTTAATCTAAATCCCGTAAGAATTTAGTTCAGGATTGCGTCTTGATTCGTTCGCAAACAGTTCCGGGGGAACTTTGTTCGCGAATGCGTCTTACAGCTTAAATGGAGAGGGTAACAGATTTACTTTCTGTTACTTATCAGCAATAAATAATCGCTTAATAAAACCTGATTATCAAAACTTTTCTTGTTCCGAAAGCTCCGTGTGAACTTAAAAGTTCCCCCGGAACTTAGAAGGATTAAACATTAATAATTTATCATTTTTTTATTATTTCCACGATTTTATCCACATCATCGTCGGTTACCAACGGGCCTGACGGAAGGCAAAGACCTTGCTGGAATCGTGATTCCGATACCCCGTTTACGTAGGCGGGAGCATTGCGGAACACGGGTTGCAGGTGCATGGGCTTCCATAGCGGACGGCTTTCGATGCCCGCCTCAGCGAGACGCGCCGAAAGGTCTTGATACGTAAAGCCTGCCTGTTCCGGTTCTACCAAGATGGTACTCAACCAATAATTAGGACATAAATCTACCGTAGACCGTGGTTGCATCACCGTTATGCCCGGTGTGTTTTTTAACTTTTCCACGTAAAGACCGTGTATCGCACGCCGACGGGCGATGTGTTCGTCGAGTACAAACATCTGTCCGCGTCCGATGCCAGCCGATATATTACTCAGTCGGTAATTGTAACCGATTTTCTCGTGCTGGTAGTAGGGGAAGGCTTCGCGAGCCTGTGTAGCGTAAAACTTTACGCGGGCTGCCGATGCTTCGTCGGGGCAAATCAAGGCACCGCCACCGCTGGTGGTTATCATCTTGTTGCCGTTAAACGAAAGTGCGCCATACTGCCCGAACGTGCCGCAATAGCGTCCGCCGTATTCCGAGCCGATTGCCTCGGCAGCATCTTCTACCACGGGGATTCCGTAGCGGTTGGCAACGTCCATCACTTCGTTCATGCGGGCGGGCGTACCGTACAGATGAACGGGGATAATGGCTTTCGGCAACTTCCCTGTTTTGCGCAAACGATCCTCAATCGCTGTTTCCAGCAACTGAGGGTCTATATTCCACGTATCCGGTTCGCTGTCGACGAAAACAGGCGTGGCGCCCTGATAACAGACCGGGTTGGCAGAAGCCGCAAAGGTAAAGCTCTGACAGATCACTTCATCGCCGGGCCCTACGCCCAACATGACCAACGCCAGATGAATGGCAGCTGTTCCCGAACTCAAAGCCACGACATGAACCTCACGCCCTGCTTTCTTTCCAATCCATGCTTCAAGGTCGCGCTCAAATCCATCCACGTTCGGCCCCAACGGAACTACCCAGTTGGAGTCGAACGCTTCGCGGATAAACTCTTCCTCTTTGCCGCTCATGTGAGCCAATGACAAAAGGATACGCTTCATGATTAAGAATACTATTTATTACTTGTTACGCGGTTCGGTGATGAATACTACAACACGGTTCCATTCGTTCTTCTTCTGGTACGGCTGGATGGTATCACCCTTATAGTCTACACGGATACGAGACGGATCAACGTTGAATTCATCAACCATCATGTTATAAACAGCTTCGGCACGACGTTTAGACAAACGCAAGTTGTATGCCGGGTAAGCAGTCTGAACATCGGCATAACCGGTGATAATCAAGTTCACATCCGGATGGTCTTCCAGATATTTAGCAGCTGCCTTCACGTTGTCTTTCTGCAAGTCGGTGATGTTATACTTATCGATGATGAACGATACAGTCATGTTAAGCACTTCGTTTTCTACCACCTTTTCTTCTACCTTCGTTACAGGAGGAGGCGGAACGAGCTGTGCACGCTGGTCGTTAATCTGACGGTTCAACTCATCAATCTTAGCTTGGTCAGTCATCGTTACGTAACGGAAACGACGGTCGCCGTACTGATCTTTGAAGTGCCAAGTCATACCGGCTACGATATACATATAACCATCGTACTTACGGTCATAACGCACACCGTTATAAGCATCGTCGGTAGCGTTATAAGTAGCTTCGAGGTTCAGGTCGATAGCGTTGTTCAGCTTGTAGTTCAACATCAAACCGGCGTGGATAGCCAAGTAAGTACCGCCGTCGGTATCTATTTCATAACCCGTGTTAGTCCAGTCAGCCGAGTTATCAGAAAAGCCGAAAGCAGAGTTGAAACCAATACCGAGCACACCGATTACATTAAAGCGTGAATCTTCACGGTAACGGCTGAAGATGTTATTGAAGTTAAACAAACCATCGAAGAATACCGAAGTCATACCATGTTTGTAAACAGGGTCAAGGTTAGGATATGCAGCTTCCATTTCAGTATTCACCATGTGGTGCTGCTGGAGGATAGCCCAACGCAAACGCGCGCCGACAGCCGGTGAGAACCATTTACCTACTGAAAGTCCGAAACTCGGTCCAAACATCTTACCCTTGTTAAAACGAGTATTTTCGCCAAATGAGAAGTTCGTACCGGCATATACACCGAAGAACCAGTTATCTTTTGCCTTATAAGGCTTTAATACAGTAACAGAGTCTGCCTTAATCGATGCTATGTCTACTTTCTTCTCCGCCTGAGCAAATGAAGGCAAAGCAAGCGCAGCAGCCAAACCCAATATAATTAGTTTTTTCATCTTATTAGCTTATAAAATTATTTGACAATATAAACAACTACGCAGTTCTTTGACGGGTCAAGCGAATCAACCAGTTTTCTGTCTTGCTCGATGAAGATATGTCCTGCCGGGATGTTGTATTCGTTCATCAAAGCATCGCGAACGGCATTAGCACGTCCGTTAAACAGATCGGTATCCGTAATGTTAGATGCCGGAGTAATGTACAAATCACCGTTTTCAATCTTCTTGATAGCTTCGGCTGCCGTATAAACGTTGACTTCCTGCAAGCGGTTAATCTTGGTTGAATTTGCGTCGAACGAAATCAAGACAGTTGTCTGATTACTCTTCACTACTTTTTCTACCACGTTTACAGCCGGTGCTTTCTTCATTGCTTCAACCTCTCTGCGCAGACGGTTGATTTCGTCGTTCAAGATAGCGTATTTTTCCTCGTTACGGCGTGCGTATGTAAACTGACGTGTTCCGTCATGATTCTTGAAACGGTAAACAAGACCGGCCAAGAAGTTGAGGTGCATGTCCCATTTATTATCATACACTTGTCCGTCATACGAGTCGTCTAACATGTTGATAGAGGCTTCGAGGTTGAACGCCAACGCCTTGTTCAAACGGAAAGAAGCCAGCAAACCGGTACGGAAACCTAACAGGTTATTCTTTTCCGTCGTGATATTCGTTCCTTTCACATCAAAACTTTCAACGTGTTCAACGCCGATACCGGCCAAAGCCATCAACTGGAACTTACGGTTTTCCTTGTAACCGCCAAACAAGTTGTGCAAGTTAAACAAAGCATCACCATATCCGTTAATGATATTCCAGTGGTAGTAGTTGTCTCCTACATACTGCGGATTAGTATGTCCGGCGCCTCTGCCCCACATACCCATCAAACGGAAACCACCCCACGGCGATATCCACTTACCTACAGACAAGCCGGCAGCAGGTTGAAACATCTTTCCGGCTTTAGCACTTCCCCCGTTGTCTACCAAGTTATAAAACGTTCCCACGTTTACCGTAATGAACCAGTTGTCCCAGAATTTGGTCGGGTTCAATACAGGCTTGTTATCCACTAAGGAATCTTCCCATAACACGAGGTTTGGGTTTTCATCCACCGGGACTCCTTCTGTTACCTCTTGAGCTGCCCCTCCTACGAAACAAAGAAAAGGCATCATCAATGCGAGATAAACTCTCTTTTTCATTTTCATGATAAATACAGTTTAAAATTAAACATATATGGATTAAATCGTATCTAATTTTTCGTAAACCGAGTGCTGGCTGACGTAGTCGGGCGCTATCGTTTTCATCATACGCACGGTTTCCTCCTTGTTGTCGGTACAAGCTATTTCAATGAGCTTACCGATGCGCTCTTTCATCTTGTCGTAATCTACCTCAATACTCTTTGCCCGGAATATTTTCGAATTGTCGGTAGATGTCGTATCCTCTTTTTTATACAGCAGTTCTTCGTATAATTTTTCTCCCGGACGCAATCCGGTATATTCTATTTTAATATCCTCATCGGGATGTAAGCCCGAAAGCCGAATCATCTGGCGAGCAAGGTCGGCTATCTTCACCGGCTTACCCATGTCGAAAATAAAAATGTCGTTTCCTGTACCCAAGAAAGCAGCTTCGAGCACCAATCTACATGCTTCGGGAATGGTCATGAAATAGCGGATTATGTCGGGATGGGTTACCGTAACCGGACCGCCCTCCAATATCTGTTGGCGGAACAATGGAATTACACTGCCGTTACTGCCCAGCACATTTCCGAAACGAGTGGTAATAAAGCAAGTTTTACCTTTAAGCCCGCCCGATTTGATTTTATTTCCCAAACTCTGCACATACATCTCCGCAATGTGTTTGGTAGCCCCCATTACACTACTGGGATGAACCGCCTTGTCGGTAGAAATCATAATAAACTTCTCCACTCCGCAATCAACAGCAACATCTGCCACATTCTGCGTGCCTAAAACATTAGCCCTCACCGCTTCACAAGGATATTCCTCCATCAAAGGCACGTGCTTGTAAGCAGCGGCATGGAAAATAATATCGGGACGATACTGTTTCACCTGCGACTCTACCCGCTGCTTGTTTCTGACATCACCGATAACAGAAAGAATCCGATTATTCGGGAACTTCTTCCGTAACTCCATATCAATCTGATAAGTAGCCGTCTCCGAAAAATCGAACAGAACCAACTGTTTGGGATTGAATTTACACAGTTGCCGGCAAAGCTCGCTACCGATACTTCCGGCAGCTCCCGTAACCATAATCGTACGGGTAGACAACTCTTTGCGGATATTGCTTAAATTGATTTTTATTTCATCACGTCCTAATAAATCTTCAATTTGCACCTCGCGCAACTGAATACGCTTCGACAACCCGTCTTCGCCTTCCATCAGCGGAGCGATGCGCAGGGTAATCTGTTTCTCGATGCTGTACGACAGCAAGTCTTCGTCGGCATGAAGGTCGGCATTGTTCGTAAACAGGATATACTTTATATGGTTCGTTTCGAGCAAATGACTCAACTCTTCCTGTTTCCGGATGTAATAAACCGAACACCCCAAGATGCGCGAACCTTTCATCTGCTTGTCCCGCGTAATAAACCCGATGACATGGTAAGCATTTTCTTTATCGTTCCGCAAGTAATTAGCCAGACTGATAGCCGCCTCCGAAGTGCCATAAACCAATGTGTTAGGAGCCGTATTGCCTATTTTCCGTAACAGATTATAATAAAAGCTGACAATCAACGTACGGCTGAACATCAGCAAAAAGACCGAACAAATAAAATCAGCTATAACCTGCGAATAAATAAACAGCCCCACATATTCTTGCGTGCCATAAGCCACACATAACCAAAAGCCCGCCTTCAGCAGCATCGCGTAAACGATCCGCATCAGTTCGGCAAGCGTGGCATGGCGTATAATACCCCTATACGTCTGACACATCCACGTAAGCAAGAAACTGACCACTATCGCCAACAACAATAACTGCAACGATTGGCGGGTAGCGATTTCAAGTTCCAGCAAATAGTGGAAAAACAAAAAACAAAAATAAGTAGAGAATACGGATAGCAGGCTATCCACAATCCAAATTACATAACGGCTGAGAAAGCCGATATGTGTAGTCTTCAAACCCAACATGCCAGATTATTCTATGAATTTATACGTTATTCAGATATGACTTCTATCAAATCGGGAGAGATGGTCGCCAATGCAACGGCAATCACGCCCTGAATGGCGATAACCACACGCTTGTCTCGCGCACCTTTCACCTTCAGAAAGATTCCTTCCTGTCCTTCGAAATCACCACCGCGAACCCGCACTTTTGTACCTTTCGACAAATTAAGTTCTTCAGGTTTGAAAAACATCAGCTGTTCGTCATACGTACCCGTAACAGCAATAAACCGACGCATTTGTTCTTCCGGCACGATAATTTTGTTTCCTTCGCGAAAATCCATCATATATTGGAGGTATGGAATTGTTTTTTTTACGCTCTGAATTTCAGACGGATACGCATAAACAAAAATTAAATTGTGAATTACCGGAACAATTTCGCGTTTTTTGTGTTTTCCTTTTATACGGAGCTCGTAACGCATGGGAACAAAGGCTTGGATGGACTGTTCTTCCAAAAGTTTTTTGGCATCCAACTCCCTTCGGTAAGTGGCACGCATGGCGTACCACACTTTTCCCTCCAGTTTGCTCATAGAAAAAGTAGATACAGATTTAAGAAAAGGGCATACCTCTGGGGCTTTGAAATATAAGTATGTCCCTATATTTCAATCAATTACGATTAATTTATCTTTAATAGACATTTGTTGAGAGAATTATTTTAATATGCTTATTTCTCCTTACCGTATAAGATATCTATTAAACAACTACGGTGCAAATATAATAATTATTTATAAACTAAATGATAAAATCTATATTTTTTTGAGAGGGGATATACAGAAGTTTACGAAAATACAAATAAAAGTATAACAAAAACACATATATACAAAGCAAAATGATAGGAAATAAGCTAAAATTCAATCAAAACACAATATAGTCGAACATACGGCAATACAAAGTCTACCATCAGGATTCGTGCCTTGAAACTAAAATATTAAAGCAAAATTTGAGGGGAAAATACCTGTTTCCAACCTTCATCGGCGAAAAACGGCAACAAGATTTTCCTGTAAACTTATTTCATACTTGCCGAATGTTTGCCTCATGCCCCGAACAGACAGGCTATTGTTTCATTTAAAACTTATTGGGTTTGTTTTTCCGTTTTTATCAAAAGAATTTCAGGTTTGTACGAAACAATATTTATAACCCACCCTGCCGGGTCGTATAACTCAGCTTGGTGGGTTATATAACTCACCGTGGCGGGTTATACGACCCGGCAAGGTGGGTCATAAAACATAAGCCCGAAAAAAACGAATAGAAAGCCGACAAAGCGGTTTTGTCATCCTGCGCTTTCACTGTCTTTCGGCGCACCAACCTCCCCGCCCTGATTTCCGCCCACATACATTAATATAATTAAACAGGCATCCGCCGGCTTTTAAACATTCTTTTCATCTCCCGCCATCTGTTTTCCCACTGGTTTTCTTATCTTTGAAACAGCTTTTTAAAATCAATACTACTTATGGAAACATTTCTTTTTTGGATAGTACCTACTTCTTCTATCTTGGCACTGCTGCTTGCATGGTACTTCTACAAACAAATGATGCGGGAGAGCGAAGGAACCCCTATCATGGCTAAAATCGCTTCGCACGTAAGACGGGGAGCCATGTCGTACTTGAAACAACAGTACAAGGTGGTTACGATGGTTTTCATCGGACTGGTCATTCTATTTTCTATCATGGCTTACGGATTTAACTTACAGAATCACTGGGTACCGATTGCTTTTCTTACGGGTGGATTTTTCTCCGGACTATCGGGCTATTTAGGCATGAAAACGGCTACGTATGCTTCGGCACGCACGGCTCATGCCGCTCAGAAATCGCTGAACAAGGGATTGCGCGTGGCGTTCCGCAGCGGGGCGGTGATGGGATTAGTAGTGGTAGGACTGGGGCTGTTCGACATTTCGTTCTGGTATTTGTTACTGGAATGGTGTATTCCTGCCGATGCCATGAATCCTACCGCCAAACTTTGCATGATTACCACTACCATGCTGACTTTCGGTATGGGTGCCTCGACACAGGCTTTGTTTGCCCGCGTGGGCGGAGGAATTTATACGAAGGCTGCCGACGTGGGCGCCGACCTTGTGGGCAAGGTAGAGGCCGGAATACCGGAAGACGACCCGCGCAATCCGGCTACGATAGCCGATAACGTGGGAGACAATGTAGGCGACGTTGCCGGCATGGGTGCCGACCTGTATGAATCGTACTGCGGGTCGATACTGGCTACCGCCGCACTTGGTGCCGCTGCCTTTATCGGTACGGGCGATACGGAAATGCAGTTCAAGGCTGTAATTGCGCCGATGCTGATTGCCGCCGTGGGTATCTTGCTTTCCATCATCGGTATCTTTGCCGTACGTACGCGCGAGGATGCCGGCATGAAAGAGTTGCTGAAATCGCTGTCGGTAGGTACGAACTTGAGTTCGGCACTGATTGTTGCCGCCACGTTCGTCATCCTGTGGCTGCTGGATATCAATAATTGGGTAAACCTCTCACTGTCTGTGATTATCGGGCTGGCAGTGGGTGTCATCATCGGACGCTCTACCGAATATTATACATCGCAATCATACAAACCTACCCAAAAGCTGTCGGAGAGTGGAAAAACCGGTCCTGCCACGGTGATTATTTCCGGTATCGGATTGGGAATGATTTCGACCACCATCCCGGTTATCGCTGTCGTAGCAGGTATCATTCTTTCTTACTGGCTGGCTTCGGGCTTCGACTTTTCGAACGTGGCGATGGGGCTTTACGGTATCGGAATTGCTTCGGTAGGGATGCTCTCTACGCTGGGCATCACGCTTGCTACCGATGCTTACGGACCGATAGCCGACAACGCGGGGGGTAATGCCGAGATGAGCGGACTGGGTGAGGAGGTGCGCAAGCGTACCGATGCGCTCGACTCGTTAGGAAATACCACAGCGGCTACAGGAAAAGGGTTTGCCATCGGTTCGGCTGCCCTGACGGGACTGGCACTTTTGGCTTCGTATATCGAAGAAATCCGCATCGGGCTGGAGCGTCTGGGCACTACCGTGCTCGAATTGCCGAACAACCTCAGCATTGCCATCCACGAAGCAAGTTTTACCGACTTCATGCTGTATTACGATGTCACGCTGATGAATCCCAAAGTATTGTCGGGCATGTTCATAGGCAGCATGATGGCGTTTCTGTTCTGCGGACTGACCATGAACGCGGTAGGCCGTGCGGCTGCCCGCATGGTGGAGGAAGTGCGTCGCCAGTTCCGCGAGATAAAAGGCATCTTGGAAGGAAAAGCCGAACCCGACTATGCCCGCTGCGTACAGATTTCAACGAAGGGGGCACAGCATGAGATGGTATTCCCGTCGTTACTCGCCATCATCGCTCCGGTGGCTACGGGACTGGTATTCGGTGTTCCGGGAGTCATCGGGCTGCTTATCGGCGGACTGTCGTCGGGCTTCGTGCTGGCTATCTTCATGGCAAACGCCGGAGGTGCATGGGACAATGCGAAGAAATACGTAGAAGAAGGAAACTTCGGAGGAAAAGGCAGCGAGGTTCACCGCGCCACGGTAGTGGGCGACACGGTAGGCGACCCGTTTAAGGATACGTCCGGACCGAGTTTGAACATTCTTATCAAACTGATGAGTATGGTAGCCATCGTAATGGCGGGGCTTACCGTTTCATGGAGTTTATTCTGATAAGGCTAAACACAAATTAACGCGGATTTTCGCAGATTGTTATGCTTATTAAAAGAAACAATCCGCGAAAATCCGCGTTAATCTGCGTTTAAAAGGAGTATCACTTATGCGTATGCACCACCTCGGTAGGAGCTAACTCGGCATTGCGCTTTTCGGTTTGCGCCACCACGTTACGTGCCAAGTCGATAAACGCGCTGCCCGTTACCGAGTTTTCGTCGAGCGCAGCGGGAGTACCCTTGTCGCCGTTCTCGCAAATGCTTTGCACGATAGGAATCTGACCTAAAAGCGGAACATTCAGTTCTTCTGCCAAGCGTTTCGTTCCTTCCTTCCCGAACAGATAGTATTTATTTTCCGGCAGTTCGGCAGGAGTAAACCACGCCATGTTTTCCACCAAGCCGAGGATGGGAACATTTACTTTATCGTTGGTATACATGTTTATTCCCTTACGTGCATCCGCCAACGCCACTTCCTGCGGGGTGCTGACGATTACCGCTCCCGTAATGGCGAGCGTCTGGAGCAGCGTGAGGTGGATGTCACTCGTTCCCGGAGGAGTATCGAGGATGAAGTAATCCAAATCGCCCCAGTTAGCGTCGCCCACCAACTGTTTCAGCGCATTGCTTGCCATGCCTCCGCGCCACAGCGTAGCTTGGTCGGGGTCGACAAAGAAACCGATGGACAGCAACTTGATTCCGTATTTCTCGATGGGGATAATCAAATCGCGTCCGTCGATGGTTTCGGCATACGGACGCGCATCTTCCACCTGAAACATTTTCGGAACAGAAGGACCGAAAATATCGGCATCCAGCAGTCCCACCTTATAACCCAATTTCGACAAGGCAACGGCGAGGTTTGCCGCCACGGTAGACTTGCCCACACCACCTTTTCCGGACGATACGGCAATGACGTTTTTCACCTGCGGAAGCATCTTTCCCGGTTCGGGACGCGCCGCCTGCTTACTCTCGGTAGCAATCGTCACTTCCACGTCTTTCGATACGTAAGCATGGATTGCCGCCTCAGCCGACTTAACAACCGATTTCATGAAAGGGTCGGTAGGCTTTTCGAAGATAATCGAGAAACTTACTTTCATCCCGTCGATGCGGAGATTATCGGCAACCATTTCCGCCTCAACGATATTCTTTCCGTTTCCCGGATAACGCACGGTTGCCAGTGCGTCAAGAATCAATTTCGGATAAAGAGTCATATCTAACAGATATAAATTACTATTTACTTGTTTTCAGTCCGCTCCGCTTGCTGCGGTTATAGCTGCGGTAATCGTCAAGTTCGATTTCCACATCGGGTTCTTGCAACACTCCTTCGTGCGGCAGGCGGAACTTAATGTATTTGATATTCAAGCCACGGTCAAGCCACTGTTGTTCGTAATAAGTACGGATACTCAGAATGTCATCGTCCATGCCCGAATGATAAAGGTCATCGGTAATAAACTCTACCGGCAGGCGGTTCGCCTCAATCATGTATTTGGTATAGGTAAACATGAAATTACTGTCGGTCTTCAGGTGAATCACCCCGCCGGGTACAAGGAAACGGCGGTAACGCTCCATGAAATAAGTAGAGGTAAGCCGCTTGGTAGCCTTCTTCATCTGCGGGTCGGAGAACGTGAGCCAAATCTCGCTTACCTCGCCCGGCGCGAAAAAACGGTCGATAATCTCGATGTTCGTACGCAGAAAAGCGGCGTTCTTCAATCCCTCGTTCAAGGCTTCGGTAGCCCCCGTCCACATACGCGCCCCTTTGATGTCTACTCCGATAAAGTTCTTGTCGGCATAGCGGCGCGCCAATCCCACGGTGTACTCCCCTCTTCCGCATCCTAACTCCAGCACAATCGGATTATCGTTTTTAAAGAAATCCCTGTTCCAGTTTCCTTTCATATCGAACGGAACATCATCAACCACCGAATACGGATACTCAAACACATGCGGATATGAAGCCATATCTGCAAACTTTGCTAATTTACCTTTTCCCATTATCTTTTAATTGTTTGCGGACAAAATTACAGATTTTCGGCGGAACGGACAAAAACGAGTTTACAATCTTTACAAACAGCAGGGTGCGTTACTACTCTTTTCTACGTCTAAACTACTCATCGCTTAACAAATATTTAAGCGCTTGTGCCTGCGGACTATCCCCCTCGGTATCGCAACTACTGATTAAAGTTTGGAGCAAATGCAAATAAAAAAGCGAGGCCGGCAAACGAATTGCCGACCCCGCGAGCTTTCCTAATACATCTTATACTCTCTCAATCATCTCCAAATCCTATACTCCCATCCGTAATACTCCACCGAAGAAGTACCACGTAGGTAATCAGTCCGGGATTCTCTTTATCAGGTGAAGAGAACTCTATCCGCATATCGAGTTGCTGCTCTTGCAGCGCACCCACTTCACGAATTTCCTTTCCGGACAGATTCTTTTGCAGAAATTCCCACAGCGAAATGGGTTCCGTCATCGGTGTGCCGTCTGCAGCATATACCCGGACATAGATATTCCGCGTGGTCTGCTCAAGCTCGGCTTCGGGATTTCGCCCGTCTTCACCATGCCCGTTTCGGCGGAAGAAAGAAAGTTCGGCAACATAAGTTCCCGTATCCGGGTTCCATCGCAATACAGGCCGATACTCGTTCGTTCCGCTACCCGTGGGATTTCCATTGGTATCCATACCGGGAACAGCCCCCGACAGTTCGATGTAATAAGGCATCTGATCCGGATTCTTCGGTCCGGGCAATCCTTTTACTCCTATACGCAGCTCGGTGTGTGCACTTTTCATTTCCACAGTCTCTTCCACTACCGGACGGAAATACTCCTCACTCGAAGTTACCTCGAAAGTATGCTTCCCGAAATAATTGCGGTCGTTTGTCTGCTTCTCGCTATTCGGATTATACATCGAGATACGTTCAAGGTCGACGGGAGTGAGGATATTCTCAAGCGACGTATTGTCAAAGTCATTACCGAAAGCCACGGCATGATAAGTTCCGTCAGGCAAGTCCAATTCCAATGGTGTGCCGGCTCTTATCTCTTGTTCTGTCAGATGAGCTTTGGCCACCAGTTTGCCCTTCCCGTCGAAAATATAGACATCAATGCCATACAGGTAGTCCTGAATAACATTCTCTTCTCCGTCGGCATAATATATAAACCGAAGTATCACGTTGTCGCAGTCTGCCGCCTTATCGTCATATACGCAACTTGTGACAGACACCGTCAGAAGAAGTCCAATAACGACCGGAAGGTACTTTGTCCATAGCTCAAAGATAAATTTGTTCATTGTGCGGTTTCGGCTTGTTTTTATCAGCTTTATGAAAAATCACTTATCAGGACTTGGTGCACTTATTCTGCAAAGTGCGCCTCTCCATCTACTATCGACCACTTCAATACCCTCACATAGGCGATCAGTCCGACTTTCTGAGGACCGTCTACATCCGTACCGATATGTTTCTTTGTATCAATCGTCATTCCTGTAAAACGATAAATATAGCCGGGTTCGAATTTATCAATCTTTTTTCCGTCAGCAATGTTGACATATTTGGTTACCACGGCAAAGACCTGATGTCCTACCTCTTTACCTTCGGGAAGTATGTGGTTGTCTTCGTCTTCATTAGACGACGCTTCGTCCCAATTCTTGGCATAAGCAGCATCGTAGAACACAAAAGTCAGATTGGGAACCCATCGGCTGACTTTATCCGCATCCTTCGAATAGCGTGCCTGTACGTCGGCATCCCATTTCTTATAGCTTTCATCCGTTTCTTTGTAATTGGGGAAGATGTTAAAGGTATATGCTTTGCCCTTATCTTGCTGAGTACTTGCCCATTCACTCTTGTTCTCATCCCAATACGGAATATAACCCGGGAGGTTCGGTTCATTGAATGATATTTTCAATCCGTCGGCACCATACGTTTCAGCATTGCTGAATGTGTATTGTGCATTGTTCTTCAGGTTGTAAGACGAATCTTTCGTTCCATTTTCTCCTGTTTCGTATTTATACTCATAGGATTTATTCACATATATCGGCGTTGCGGCTTTCACCTTTCCGGGGTCAACCGAGTTGTTTCCGCTCTCCTCTGTCCATCCATCGTAATGCACCGGCACTTCCCGTCCCTCTTCAAGCAACAAGTTATTCAGAAATATTCCTTTCAGAGTAAGGTTGGTATAAGTTAAATAGAAATCACCATCGCAATGACTTGCCAATCCGGTATATTCAGGACTCCCCTCTTCCTTTCTTGATATTACTTCGGCTTCGTAGTCACTACCGCAATCATAGTTTTTAAAACTTATATCACTAAATTCCAAACGCGCCATGCGGTGTTCCGGACTTAGCACCACAGTTATCTTTGAACCGTCAGTACTTATTTTAGAGAAATCAGTAGTTTCGGCGTAAAGGGGTTCAGCATAGCCGGAAGTAACACGCTCAGCGGTCAGCACCATAGGTGCAGCTTTTCCGTCATTGATAGACACGGTGAGTTTCTTGGGATCAATAACATCCTCGAATACTACTCCCTCTTTTCCGTTAATCTGGCCAGTTAACGCATCTGCATCAGCAACCGTAGAGCCTAAGGGTAATTTCGCTTTGTCCGCCTCACCGTTTTGCAACGTTATCGTGCGTTCACGTCCCCCGTCTTTGTCAATTAATGTAAACTCTACTTTATTGTACGTTACTTCCATAACATTCTCACCTTTATCTCCGGGGGTCTTATCTGTTAAGACATCGCCACGTGAAGCACCGCTCATCGGATTACCGAAATATACCATCATCCGGGTTCCTGCACCCGATAGGCTATTATCGTCTTGGAGCTGCACTTCATTCTTCTGACATGCACCCAGCAGCAGTGTCGCCACTCCTAATGTGATAAATTTGCTTGATTTCAATTTCATAATTGTTTTTTTAAGTTTGTATTTAATTGGCTTATGTAACAATCTGTTTGCGCCGCTACTGCCTACGTATCTGTAAGCCTGCTCCGGATAACGCGGCACTGCGCGAACCTCCGGATGAAACCGGTTCAACTCCCTCCAGCAGATTTTTTGCCACATCTACCGTAACTGTTCCAAAACGATAGATACATCCCGGCTCGAACATATCAATCAGTTCGCCATTACTTTCGGTATACTTAGTCACCACGGCGTAAAGCAACTGCTCTTTTCCGGTATCCTTCCGTCTGGCATTGAACACAAGAGTTAAAGAAGGTACCCAGCGGCTTACGGTACCACTTTTTTGTTTCCACCGTTCCACTACTTCCGTGTTCCATCCGTCGGAAGTCTGTGCATAAGTGGGAAAGATATTAAATGCAAAACCTTTTGAGTCGGGCAAAACAACGGGCGTTTCGGGTGTACCACCCGGCATAGACAAACCGGTTAGCAATCTTTCGTTCCACTCGTCAAAATGCAAGGGAACTGCTGCCTGCTCAGCCGGCAAGACGTTATTCAGAAACGCTCCCTGCAAGACCACATCGGTATAAGACGAATTTGCACCTTCTATTTTCACTCCGGCAAATTCAAGTCGCGCCATGCGGTGTTGCGGCGTTATTACCAATACACATACAGGATGTCCGTCTCTTTCTGCGGTATAAGTAAAATGGGTGACTTCGGCATAAAGAGGTACGGCAAGTTCTGCATTTACCAGTTCGGGAGTGAGCTTCATGAACTCGTCTGTCCCTCCATTGATGGATACACTCAACTTTTGGGGATTATCCACCTCTGTAATCCTAAATCCTTTACCCATACCCGAATTCCAACCATCGAGCAATTCCTCAAGCGAGAGGTTATCCGGAGGTGTCAGCTCATCAGATGACGGGAGCGTACCTTCTGTGGTAGAAAAGGTACGGACTCCGTGTGCATCGGTCAACTCTATGCTAATCTGACGGTATTCTATGGAAATGTCTTCGCCGTCGGACATGCGCGTGAAAGTTCCGGACATTGGGTCTGCATGTTCCACACCCGTGAAACAGATTATCAAGTCCGCCCCCGATATCGCAGGCTCAGGGGTGTTTCTGTCACTGCAAGCCGCCACAGACAAAACAGCCCATGCCGCCATGACCATACGTATGCAATATTGTACGCTGTTATACTTCATCGGGTATGTGATATCCATTCGTTCAGTAACTGCAAGTTTGTACGCGCTTCTGAAGCACCTGCTGCAGCCGCTTTTTCAAACCACAAACCTGCTTCTTCATACCGTTTGGCATGGATAAGCGCAACGCCAACGATATTCTGCAAAGATGCCGTATGCGCCCTGCCGTCGAGCAACGACAAGACCTCAAGCGGATCTCCGGCTTGCAGGTATGCCACAGCAAGATTCTGTAAAGCTATATCATCCGAAGGATAAAGGCGAACAGCGGTCTGTAATGCCTGAATCCTTTCCGGAGAGTTTTCGGGATAACTCATTGCCACACGATAGATTTCGGCGGCGCTCAAACGCTCCGGCTGTTTTAAGAGCTGTACCCTTGCTTCCTCAACCGTAAACGGACGCACAGCAAAACGAATGATATAATCGTTATGGCGCAGATACGGATAATGCTTGCGGTAAAGCGTTTCATAAATGGTAGCAGGACGCAGCTCCTTCAACTTCTGTTCGCGTAGGTCAAGATTATCCGGATATTTGCTGATAACATCCAGTATCTGTTCGCGTCCGGGCAGTAAGGTATCTTTCTCGACAGCCTCGCGTAGCTCGTCCCAGTCTTCGTTAGGCCAAGAGGCAAACCACTTTTGAGAAGGCACTTGGGGGAAACGTTTCTTCATGTAGTTGACAAGGCTTGTAGACCGATTACGTGCCAAACGTTCATTATAGGCTACGGTAGCTTCGGGCGAAGTATATCCTGCCACTTCGATACTGACAATGTTCAAATCGGGATTAGAAGCCACCTCGTCAATCTTCGCGCGTGCTTCTTCCAGCTTTTTGTAATTGTCTTTGTAGGCTGGGTCAATATCATATTTGTCAAGGCGGAACTGGAATCGCCCACGGAAAGTAATGGAGCGCATTTTCAGTTCTTCTTCTGCCGGCGTAACCAAAGAGGCAAACCGGAATTGAGAAGCATCAGGGGTGCGATAAGGTAATACAGACGGAGCAATGACAGTCGCAGCATATCCGTTCAGACAATTCGCACAGCCCGTCACGCGCTCGCGTACCTCAATGTTTGCACCGTGCATCCAAGCCTCCCACGGTATTTCGGCATGATAATTTAAGGGCATGTATTTCCCTTTATGCCGACGTACCACTTCTCCGTTTCGCGGCGACCAATCTTTAGACAGTTCACGGCGTTCGTTTACCCATCTGCGCACGCGCCCTTCTACAAAAACGTGAGGAAGCTCCGTTTCAGCCGTACCGTCGGCAGCCACCAATACGGGTATGAACTCTGCCTGATTTTGCGTGTTCACCTTCAGTCCGTTAAACTGCCACAGCAAATCTACCGTAACTTTATCATCAACCTTCCTAACCGCCTTTGTTTCTACCGCTACACGGTCAAGATAAGAAACCTGCGCGGCAGCAACCAATGCCGTTACCCATAAAATTCCGGATAATATTATTCTATTTGTCATAGGTATTTCTTATTCTTTAGATAAATCAATTAATGACATAAACCAGTGTCAGGGCCGCCTTTGTAGGGCCCAGATAGTTCTTGTGTCCCCTATCCGTCCGCTTGGGACATTGCGAGCAACGATAGGTTTTGTAGTCCGTATAAACGTACCCCACTCCGATTTCCGCCTCGAAATTCCAGCGTTTGTTAAGCACCCACTGGTAACCGTAGCCCACACCCGCTCCGGCAAACCAGCCTTCGTAACGGTTCTTACGGAGTCCCGGATAAAGCCCGAAGGGTAAATGCACCTTTGCCATATTATATTGTCCTCCCAGTGCGTGCATTGCCAGAAAGTGACCGTTGAAACGCTCACAGAACCAGTAACGTGCCTCCGGTTGCACCATCCAGTGTTTCCATTTGCGACATCCGCAACTACTCATGTTCCATCCGTTGTAGTTACCCGATACGTCAAGCGTCCATTTAGGGCTAAGTCCTGTTTCAAATCCGGCATTGAGGGTTGCCGTAGCATCATAAAGCAAATTGGTTTTCACAGCCAGCTTCTGAGCTGACAAAGAGGATGTCAGCATTAAAATAACTCCCGGCAATATGAATTTTAAGAAATACTTTTTTATCATATATCAAAATATGTTATTTGAGTGCAAAATTAACATCATCAGCGATTTTATTCATTTTTCTGCAATGCACATCATGCAACAGATAACACATTGATAAACAACAGATAACATATTTATCAAGATGTACAAACATCAAATGGGGATAACACAAAATGGCAGGATTACTGGATTTTCTTTCCACGATAATGGTTTTATCCGGCGTAACAACCATCCACACGGGAGGAGGGAAAGGTTGAAAACGCTACCCGAAAAACAAGCAAACTCTATGGGAAGAATTGAGTAACGCATCCGCATGGAACAACCAACGCTAGCCGAAGCGTTTTTTGGTTCTCTCAGATGTACCCAATGAAAGCTATCCTTATTGAATCACATCAGCCAATTAAAGTTTTGAACAGGCAAACAAAAAGAGAGGTCAGACCGTCTGCCGACGAGTCTGACCTCTCTTGAAAATATACAGAGTAACTGTAAGATTACATCTCGGTTGCAGGTTCTTCTTCTGCCTGCTCTGCCTTCAGCATCTCATAAAAAGCGATGCGGGCGGTTTGGAAATAAGGAGCTACCCAAAAGTATGCCAAACCAAAGGTAATGATACATAAAAGTCCCCATCCGATGAAAGTCAAATCAAGGATAAACAGATCCATTTTATGTCCTTCCATCATGCGCATACTTTTTTCTATCGCCCCGTTGAACTTCAACTGAGGTTCATCTCTCAGAATGTAAGGAGTCAGGGCATAAGAATAACCTTTTATAATACCCGGAATAACGAGCAACAATGTCCACAGAAACAGATAAATAAACATCAGGAACATTGTACCGAATATCCGCCCATAATCCTTAAAGCCCTCGAACAAAGTGCCCAATTCGAGCTTCTCTGCCCCACGAAAGCCGTCAAGCAACAGTATGTAGTATCCGTATACCAACGGATAACCAATCAAAAACGCCAAAGCCGTTCCTATAAAAGGAATGCTGGAAACCCCGGCTGCAATGGCTATATAAATCAATGTAGCCAACGCTGCCATCATCCATTTGCCGTCTAACGACTTACTGGCTTCCTCTCTCAACTCTGAATACTTTTTCCTCATAGTAATATATTTTAAAGTTAAACAATAATGCCTTTACGGTTATTCCACCATCATTACCCATCCGTACGGGTCGGCTTCATCGCCGTACTGGATAGCACGCAGCTTGTGATACAGCTTTTCGCTGATGGGTCCCGGTTTGCCGTCTTTCGCAATGACGTAGGATTTATGGTTCTCCAAATCGTCGATGCGCTCAATGGGGCTGATAACGGCTGCTGTTCCGCAAGCTCCTGCTTCTTCGAAAGTAGACAGTTCTTCTTCCGGAATGGGACGGCGTTCAACTTTCATGCCCATGTCTTCTGCCAACTGCATCAGGCTGCGGTTGGTAATAGACGGAAGGATGGAAGTAGACAACGGTGTAACGTACGTGTTATTCTTGATACCGAAGAAGTTGGCTGCGCCACACTCGTCGATGTATTTCTTCTCTTTGGCATCGAGGTAGAATTCGCAAGAGTAACCCAAGTCGTGAGCTTTCTTATTGGCGCGCAGGCTGGCCGCATAGTTACCGCCTACTTTATAAGTACCTGTTCCGAGCGGAGCGGCACGGTCGAACTCACGGATGATTACGTAAGGATTGGTAGCGAAACCGCCTTTAAAGTACGGGCCTACCGGAGTAACGAAGATAACAAACAGGTATTCGCTCGCCGGATGAACACCTACCTGTGCGCCCGTACCGATGAGCAACGGACGGATGTATAATGAAGCACCGCTTTCGTAAGGCGGAATGAAACGTTCGTTTGCCTTTACCACTTTGCGCACAGCCTCACAGAACAGTTCGGTAGGCAGTTCGGGCATCAGGATTCCGCGGCAAGTGCTTTGCAAGCGTTCTGCATTGGCTTGCGGACGGAATACGCGGATTTTACCGTCTTTGCCGCGATATGCCTTCAAGCCTTCGAATGCCTCCTGACCGTAATGAAGGCAAGTAGCTGCCATGTGAATATTCAAAGTTTCTTCCGAACAAAGTTCCAATTCTCCCCATTTTCCGTCGCGATAATAGCAACGTACGTTATAATCTGTCTTCATATATCCGAACGACAGATTAGCCCAATCAATTTCTTTCATTGTTATATTGTTTTAATAATTTCAGTTCTGCTTACATGTTTGGACAAAAATACGTTTTATCTTTACAAAATCCAACTTTATTTCCATCTTTTTCAGAAGAGCCGATTATTCACTCCTCCGTTATGCTTTGCTTTCTTCCGCCCCTTCGGGCTCCAACATCTTTTTTATTTCCGCATCGGCTTTATAAAGTTTGTCACGGCAGTATTTTATCAGTTTCTGAGCTTCGCGCAGGTTCTCTCCCAGCCGGTCAATATCCAACTCGTTACTTTCGATGCGGTTTACAATTTCTTCCAAACGCTTCATCGCTTCGGTATATGTTTCTTTCTTGGCAGCCATATCTTCTTGTTTTTAAAAGCCTAACACAGACAAAAGTACGTTTTTTCAACCTAAAACAAAACAAATGCGCCCCGAAAGTCGGTAAAAAACTTTCGGGGCGCAAGTATATTAGAGCCTGTTTTAATTTTCCAATAAGTTGTTTTTAAAGCCGAGCAAAATTCAAACAAGCTCTTAACGTAAAACTGCGTTATAGCAATATTACCATATATTCACACGCTTTTCGGGAGCAATGTACATCGAGTCGTCCGGCGTAATATTGAAAGCGTCATACCACGCCTGAATGTGAGGCAACGCTCCGTTTACACGCCATTTGCCCAGTGAGTGAGGGTCGGACTTGGTGTACACGCGAATTTGTTCGTCGCGGATGTTTCCTGCCCACAGTGTAGCGTAAGCAAGGAAGAAACGCTGTTCGGGAGTAAATCCGTCTACCACTCCAAGCGGAGCATCTTTCGTTGCATTCTGGAATGCCAAGAACGCTACGTTCAAACCTCCGTGGTCGGCAAGGTTTTCACCCAACGTCAGTTGTCCATTAGCATACAGTCCCGGAAGCACTTCAATGCCATTAAAGAAGTCGACCATCACTTGCGCACGTTCTTGGAAACGATCGGCGTCACCTTCTGCCCACCAGTCTTTCAAGTTACCTTCTTTATCGAACTGGCGACCCTGATCGTCGAATCCGTGAGTCATCTCATGACCGATAACCACGCCAATCGCTCCGTAGTTGGCTGCATCGTCGGCATCCATGTTGAAGAAAGGAGGCTGAAGAATGGCTGCGGGGAAGCAGATTTCATTTGTAGAAGGATTATAGTAAGCGTTTACGGTTTGCGGAGTCATCAACCATTCTTCACGGTCTACCGGTTTACCCAAACGGCTATACATATCTTTCACATTCCAAGCAGCGGTACGGCATACGTTTGCCCAATAAGAATCTTTTTCCACCTTCAAGTCAGAGTAATCTTTCCATTTGTCCGGATAACCCACTTTTACATGGAAAGCATCCAGCTTTTCGTGTGCTTTCACCTTCGTGCTGTCGCTCATCCATTCCTGTGCGTCGATACGTTCGCCCAAAGCCACCTGCAAGTTGCTTACCAGCTTCACCATACGCTCTTTCGCTGCTGCGGGGAAGTATTTCTCAACGTACATCTGTCCTACCAGTTCACCCAACATGCCGTCAACCGAGTTTACAGCACGTTTCCAGCGCGGCTGATTTACCTGACGTCCGGACAATACCTTTCCGTAGAAATCGAAACGGGCAGCTATGAAATCATCGCTCAGATAGCTTGCGGCAGCGTCCAACAGGTTATACTGCAAATACGCAATGTGTTTCGACAGCGGAAGCGTATTGATAAGTTTATCTACTTCCTTTATCGGTTCGATTTGTTCTACATTCACTTCAGTAACGTTTTCCAGTCCCAAACCTTTCATAAAAGCATCCCAATCAATGCCGGGGAATGTTTTCTTCACCTCATCGTAAGACATCTTATGATAGTTTGCTTCCGGGTTGCGAAGCTGAGCTGCACTAAATGAAACTTTTGCAATGGCTGTTTCTATTTCCATCACATCTGCCATCTTCTGCCGGGCTTCAGTTTCGGAAAATCCTGCCAGTGTAAACAGCTTGGCAATGTAGTTCTTATACTGTTCGCGGATGTTCTGAGTAATGCTGTCATTATCCAAATAATATTCTTTTTCGCCCAAGTTAATGCCGCCCTGTCCCATTTGGAAGATATTCAGCGCACTGTTCTTCGGGTCGGCATATACATAATTTCTGAAATATGTACCGATACCGTCGTAAAGCAACTTGGTCATCATCGGAACAATCTGGCTCTTATCGGTCATTGCAGCAATTTCATCCAGACGAGGTTTTACAGGTTCCACACCCTGCTTGTTCAGCGTTACGCTGTCCATTGCCAAGTTATACAAATCGCCGATTTTCTGAGCGGGTGTTCCCGACTGGTTATTCTGCTGAGCAGCAAGCCCTTCAATCAAATCGCGCAACTGCTTTTGGCTATTTTCAAACAACATGTCGAATGTTCCGTAGCGAGAATATTCGGCTGTAAGCGGATGAGCGTCATTCCACCCACCACAAGCATAACGGAAAAAATCAGTACCGGCAGATACCGTAGTATCCATATTGGCAAGATCAATGCCGGAAGTGCTTTTCGCTTCCTTCTGGCCGGCACAACCTGTCATTGCAGCCAGCGCAACGGCTGCAAGAATTACATAATTCTTTTTATTCATATAGCGTTATTAAAAAAAGTGTTTCTTTATTCTTTTATCTCCTCCAACTCCAGCGACACAGCTTCCCAACGGTCTTCCACCTCCGAAATCTGTTCTTTCAACTGTTGATACTGCTCGTAAAGTTTCATATCTGCCGCACCTTCGGGAGTTGCCATCCGGGTTTCAATTTCGGTTTTCTTACCCTCCAAATCTTCGATTTCTTTTTCACAATCGGCAATCTGTTTCTCTAACTTGCGGATTTTCTTATTCAACTCTTTTTGAGCTTCGTATGAAAGTTTATTCTCGCTTACTGCTGCCGGAACCTCTGTTTTTGCCGTCGAGGGAGACTGGGACAACTGAAGCTCGTCTAAACTTTCCATTTGTTTCTTCTGAAGGAAATCGTAAATGCCACCGAGGTGTTCTTTCACAACTCCTCCGCCAAACTCGTATACTTTGGTCACCAAGCCGTCAAGAAACTCACGGTCGTGGGAAACAACAATCACCGTTCCATCGAAATCGCGAATTGCATCCTTCAACACATCTTTCGAACGCATATCAAGATGATTGGTCGGCTCGTCTAAAATCAAAAAGTTGACCGGCTCAAGCAGAAGTTTAATCATAGCCAACCTACTGCGTTCACCTCCGGAAAGCACTTTAACTTTTTTCTCGGAAGCCTCGCCTCCAAACATAAATGCCCCCAAAATATCGCGTATCTTCAAGCGAATATCTCCTTTCGCCACACGGTCGATGGTATCAAACACGGTCAGGTTTTCATCAAGCAACTGCGCTTGATTCTGAGCGAAATAACCTATCTGAACGTTATGTCCTATCACCAATTTCCCTTCGTAAGGAATTTCGTCCATGATACATTTTACTAATGTAGATTTTCCTTCGCCATTTTTACCTACAAAAGCAACCTTTTCTCCGCGATGAATCGTAAGCGTGACATCATGGAATACCACATGCGAGCCGTATGATTTTTTCACTCCCTCGCATATCAAAGGATAATTACCCGAACGAACGGCAGGGGGAAACTTCAGCCGAAGTGCAGAAGTATCTTCTTCATCAATCTTTATGGGAACAATTTTTGCCAACTGCTTGATGCGGCTCTGCACCTGAACGGCTTTGGTTGCCTTATAACGAAAACGTTCGATAAAGTCTTCGGTCTCTTTAATTTCTTTCTGCTGATTTTCGTAAGCGCGAAGTTGCTGTTCACGGCGTTCTTTGCGAAGTGTCACAAATTCATTGTAAGCTACTTTGTAATCATAGATATGTCCACAAGAAATTTCGATGGTGCGATTGGTCACATTATTGATAAACGCACGGTCGTGACTTACCAACACGACTGCTCCGGGACTCACTTTCAAAAAATTTTCCAACCACTGGATACTTTCAATATCCAAATGGTTAGTAGGCTCATCCAGCAACAGCACATCAGGACGCCGTAACAGAATCTTTGCCAACTCAATACGCATACGCCATCCTCCGCTAAACTCTGATGTGGGACGATCGAAATCGGAACGGTTGAATCCTAAGCCAACAAGTGTTCTTTCTATTTCCGCTTTGTAATTTGTTCCTCCCATCATTAGGAAACGGTCGTTTTCATGCGTAAACTTTTCTATCAGTTCATGATAACTTTCAGAATCATAATCCGTACGGTCTGCCAACTCCTGATTCATCTTATCTAAACGCTCCTGCATCTCAAAGATGTGTTCGAAAGCCATTTCCGCTTCCGCCATCACCGTCCGCGTATCACTAAGAATCATCACCTGAGGCAAATAGCCAATCGTTACCCCGCGCTGTACGGCCACCGTACCTGAGGTGGGACGCTGCAATCCTGCCAAAATCTTCAACATCGTAGATTTACCGGCTCCATTCTTTCCCACCAAAGCGATGCGGTCTTTCTTATTGATAACAAAAGAAACGTCCTCAAAGAGAGGTGTAACGCCAAACTCCACTTTTAATTCTTCTACCGATATCATGCACGTATTTGCTTTACAAAGTGTCGGCAAAGTTACGATTTTATATTAAATAAAAAGACATGAAAAACGAAAAAAACCTTAGAGAGAGGTTGTAAAGAAGAGAATATCGGTGAGATAAGGTAAGCTATACATTAAAAATACAAGCAAAAAAATACCAACAGCCCTTGATTCCTCAAGAACTGTTGGCAATTAATTAAAGGATTATTATGCTTTTTCTGCTTATTGAAGTCCTTCCATCGCTTGTTTTGCAGTAGCGTTTTCCGGATCTATTTCCAAAATCTTAGTCCAATAAACTTTAGATTGTTCGTACTCTTCCTTCAAGAAGTAGTAATAACCCAAATAACTTTCACATTCAATCAACAAAGATTTTGAAGCATTCGGATTTTTTTCCAACTGTGTCAAAGCAGCTTCATAATAAGGCTTAGCCAAACCCAAAGTAGTTTCCGGGTCTAACATTGCATTGGTACGAGCTCTCCAGAAATATCCCAAGTAGTTATCAGGAACACGTTGTGACACTTCTGCAAATATCGTATCGGCTTGTGTCAGATATTCATTCTGCTGTTTCTTAATCATTACCGTATCAACAGGAGCCGCTGCTACTGCAGTAGAATCTGCCGTATTTGTCGGAGCTAAAGCACCTGCTGCCTGATAGTACAAACGACCGAATAAGAATAAGTCGCTAACTTCTTTCTTGTCACCCAGCATATCCATGTATACTTGGTACATACGAATCGCATCAGGATATTTCAGCATCTTTCCGTAGGCATCAGACATTTCTTTTGCCACTTCCGGATGTTCTTTCTTCTCATCAGCCTTCAATGCTTTTTCAAATTCAGCAATAGCCTCGTCGTTATTTCCGTTTGCGAGATACAAACGGGCACGATACAAATAATCCAAATACACAAAATCCGGATTATTCGGATCTTTGAAGAACTCATTAGCAGCCTGCAAACCAGCCGGGTATGACTTTAATTCATACAAACCGTACATCATCAAACGTTTCAACAAATGGTTGTCAGCTTCCATTGCCAAACCTTTTCCAGCCATATCCAATGAATGCTGATAATCTTTATTCAAATAAAGCAACATTGCATAACGTCCGTAATCCTGTACGTTAGGAGTTCCTTTCTGCATGAAATCATCGTATGCGCTCTTAGCCTTGCTGTAATTACCCATCAGATAATAAGCATTAGCCAATTCACGATCGACATTCAATTCTTCCGGATGTCTCTCTTTCAGCTTCATCAACATGTCGACAGAAAGCTGAGGATTCACCCCTGCATACGCACGTGCATATTTATAATAAGCTTCGTAACAATCTTCGTCAAAGAATATTGCCTGTTCATAATTACCACACGCTGCTCCTGCATCTTTACCAGCCAATGCTATATCTCCTAAGAACATATATACAGATGCAGATTTAGAATCAGCTTTACGGGCACGTTCAGCATATTCCTTAGCCATATCTGCATTTCCAGCATCCAAATATGCTTTTCCAATCGATAATAACAAAGGAATATTCTTTTTATTCTTTCCCTTTAACAAACCATCAAATCCTTCTTCAGCACCTTTCGGATTATCCTTAATCATTTTAGCGATTTGGGTTACCTGCTGGTTCAGGTCAGAAGAAAGAGGTTCCTGTCCCCACATTGAAGCAGAGAACAAAAAACAACAACATATAAAACCTAAACTTCTATTCTTCATTATCTATCTCAATTTGTTAAAATTCATCTTTTACATTCACTAAGCGAACAGGCTGAGTTGCTGGTACGATACCGGATTTCAAAATAATACGTTGTCCTTTATCACTCGTCAAGAAAGTCATCAACCCTGTAGGCAATGCCCCACGCGGATCATTAATCAGGATAAATACATCATGTGTCAACGGATAACTTCTTAACGCAAGATAGGCTTGATAAGGCTTGAAACTATTTTCTTTTGTTGCTCTCAACATTTTACTTACAGCCATCACCCTAACAGACTCATTAAAAGAAAGACGGGTCGTATCGGCATCATTCCCTATCCAATTAGCACCAATTACTCCGATTGCCTCCGGTGTTTCAGATACAAATTTTATAACATCTTCATTTGTTTTCAGAGCCTTCAAATCGGAAGCCATCTGTACCCCTCGACAAATCGAATCGATGGCATAATGAATCGTTCCTGAGTTTGGATTATCAAAGACTACTTGCAAATTTCCTAACTCAGACTGTGGATTCAGTTCTTTCCATGTCTTTATTTTCCCTGTCAAGACATTACGAAATTGTTCTACCGTAATCAAAGAATCCGGATTTTCCCGATTGACAATCAAAGCAACGCCACTAACGGCCATACGAATTGATTCGGGAAAGAATTTACGTGCATGAAAAGAGGCTATTTCTTCATCAGTCAAACGCCTGTTAGCAATAACCAGACGCACACTGTCTTTCAACAGGAGATTAATAGCTTCTACTTCACTGCAATAGATAGGAGTTACTACAGCTTCAGGTGTTAACGCCCGATAGACTTGTAATTCTTCTTCCATGATAGGTTTGAAAGACTCATCCACCGCAATCGTTATATTACCCGAATACAAGGTTTCTTCACTACCTTTACTGCTCTTTTTTTGAGCGTCATGACAAGAAGAAGCTAAAAAAACGACAAATAAAGCCAACAAAAGCGCACCTCTCTTCATACACGTATACTTAATTTATTGCAATTTAAATACAATCGGACAAGTGTAATAAACAGGAACGTTACGTCCGTTCTGTTTACCCGGAATCCACTTCGGCAATGATTGAACTACTCGGATTGCTTCTTTATCACAATACGGGTCCAAAGAACGCAATACTTGTACATTTTCTACATTACCTTCAGCAGAAACGACAAATCGCAAAATAACACGACCTTGAATACCATTTTCTGCAGCAATAGCAGGATAATGTAAGTTCTTAGCAATGTATTTCAACAACTCTGCCGGTCCGCCCGGGAATTGCGGCATCTGTTCTACCATCGTGTAAGGCTCTTCTTTTTCTTCAGGAGCCTGAGTAATAACTTCTTGCAAATCGGCAATATCCTTACCGTTCAATTCGTCGTTACCTTTTACATCGGCAATAGAAATCTGCACTTTAGATTCAGTCAATTCATCCTGACTCTTCAATTCATCTTCGTCTGCTACTTCTTCATCTTTCTTGATAACCGGAGCAGTAAACTTAATGGTACTCTTCAACTGGGGAGGAGGAGCAATTTGTTCAACCGGCTTTACCAGTTCTTCTTGCTTCACTTCCGGCTCTTCCAATTGAGAAAGTTGAGTAACTTCCGTCATAACCTCTTCTTTTTCAGGAATAGCCATCTTTATCAATCGCGGAAGAGAGAATCCGACAGCTGCGACTACAATCACAATTATGATAGCAGCCAACTGACGTCTACCAAAATCACGACGCATTTTATATGCGCCATACGCTTTATTTTTATCTTTGAAAATGAGTTCACACCATTCCAAAGAAATCAAATCTATTTTTGCCATATTTTTCTTTTTAAGGTGTTACACATTTCAACTTACAGCATTACTACTCAGCTGACCTTTTGAATTATAGTTATCAATCAAGAATTGGTCACCGTCTGTAATATCAACAATCACGTACTTACCGATACTGCAAATCTGCATCTCATCCAATGCATCAATCAGATTCTTGTAAGTAGACTTGTCTGTCGCTTTAATAATAACTGTCGGCGTATTTTTCGCGCTTTTTACTTCAGAAACTTGTTTTTTATACTCTTCTTCAGTAATTTCCAAATTAGCCTTCTTTACTTTCAACTCTTCCACTTTCTTCACAGCATCGTAGTTTTTGCGAAGCAACACCTTACGTATGCCGTCAGCCGTGTAATCAGTTTCTTTCAAAGAAGTATAATCTTCATAATTAGGCTCGCCTTCGTAATAATAAAGCTTATTATTCGCATCGAGCAGTAACGTAAGAGCCTGCGAAGCTTTTACCTTATTCTGCTGATCCTCCGTAATATTTTCATCATTGGTAGGCATACTGATTTCCATCGTCTGAGGCTTGCTCAAAGAGGTACACAGCATAAAGAAAGTAATCAGAAGCATGTTCATGTCCACCATCGGCGTAAAGTCAACGCGGACAGTCATCTTTTTCTGCTTCGAGCCTTTCCCTTTTTTGCCTCCACCATTATCTTGTATTTCAGCCATTTTTAACTTCTCCTTTAATTTTATTCGTCAGACATTTTTTTCAATGAAGTAATCAGATTGTATCTGTTTTCCTTCAAATCCTGAAGAGAACTCATCACGTTCTTAATAACAGAATAAGGAGTACTTTGATCAGCTTTGATGGCGATACGCAAATCACGGTTTGTTATGCGTGCATTACGTATCCAAGACTTGAACTGATTATCCACACTGTCACAAGGAATTCCGTAATTCTTCAATATTTTATCCTGCTCTTCGCCTGGAAGTGCAAGAAATTGTTTCATATTCTTCATCGGTACACCGAACGTCTGGAATACAGAGAACTTTTTAATCTCTTCAGGAGTAAATGTCAAACCATATTCCTTTCCTACGGCTTCCAATGTTGCAGCCATATCTTGCTGTTTGTCAAGACTCATGAAAATCTTGCCACTCGGTTCGACAAGAATCTGCAAAATGTTCGTTTCCGGAATCTTGATTTCAGAAACCGAACCCGGAGTAACAACCTGTACCGGTTCTTTCTTAATGAAGTTACCTGTCAACATAAAGAAAGTAAGCAACAGCACGGTCACGTCACTCATGGCAGTCATGTCGATAAACATGGACTTCTTTTTAACTTGAACTTTACCCATAATTAACTATTTAAAAATTAGTTATACTATTTTCGTCTACACGAGAGACCTACCGTTAGTCCCTTCGGATTATTTATGGGTAGCGTTGAATGTCTGTACGATAGAGAAGCCTACTTCGTCAAGGCTGTAAGTCAATTTATCGATCTTATTAGTAAAGTAGTTATAAGAAATTACTGCCAACGCACCAGTCAAGATACCGAATGCAGTGTTGATCAAGGCTTCAGAGATACCGGTTGACAACGCAACTGAGTCAGTACCACCACCAGCAGACAAAGCGGCGAATGAACGAATCATACCGATAACGGTACCAAGCAAACCGCAAAGAGTACCCAGTGTAGTAATAGTACCAATGATCGGCAAGTTCTGCTGCAACATCGGCATTTCCAATGCAGTAGCTTCTTCCAATGACTTCTGGATAGCCAATACCTTCTGGTCTTTATCCATTTCAGTGTTTTGTTCCATTTCACGGTAAGTCTGCAAAGTTGCACCTACTACATTTGCTACAGATCCACGTTGTTTGTCGCACAATGCTTGAGCAGCCTGCATATCATTTTTTGCCAAAGCTTCTTTGATTTGAGCTACGAATTTAACCAATTTACCACGGCCGAAAGCAGCACGGATAGTAAAATAACGTTCAACGCTCAATGCAATTACAGTCAACAGCAAAGTCTGAATAATAGGCACGACAACACCACCTTTATAGATAGTACCCAGCATGTTGCCCGGAAGCGGATGGTTGTTCGGGTCATTGTTCATAAAGTTTGAAGGATCACCCAACACAAATTTGTAAATACACAAAGCAACAACAAAGCATGCGATAATAACTAAACCAGCAGCTTCAATTCCTTTAAATCCCTGTTTTTTTTTGTTATTAGTTTCCATAAAAATAAAAATTAATTGTTTTGGTCTATAAAAAAATACTTAACTCACACTTTTAATATTTAGGTATAATACAATACTCAATACAAAAAAATAAGGAATGGTTAGTTCTATACCCCGGTTAACAAAACACCGAATAAAAGTAACCAGCCCAACACATCTAAACATTTATTCTTTCCCACACAAATACAAAAGTATTTACATGGATTCTCTTTATAACATTATTATATGGAATTGTTCGTGTCTGTTGCATTTTCATGACAAAACAATAGTTGACATCAATACAGCTTTAATAATCTCACATTCCATAATAATAGTATATACTTTTGCGACACAAAGAAAGAATAATTTCATGAAATATCAAAATCAAAAAAGTATAATTTTAGACAAATTTGAAGATATAGAGTAAAAATAAGCCTTAAGTCAACTCTATTTTCAAAAAAAGCCAACCGATTCCAATCGAATCAGTTGGCTTAATACTTTTTTACAAATATGCTTTACAGACTGAAAGACCATTTAGTTTGCCATTTCCGAAATAAATTTGATACGCACTAAACGTATTTCTTCTTCAGTGTATTCATCACCTAACTCTTCCATGGCGTCTTCTATTTTATCGGTCGTCGACTCTTTAAAATAGTCATAGATATCCTGCATGTGGTCTTCGTCCATTATTTCATCCAAGAAATAATCAATATTCAATTTTGTACCCGAATAGACAATCGCTTCTATTTCATCTAACAGGTCACTAAACTCGATACCCTTAGCTAAAGCAATGTCATCTAAAGCCACCTTGCGGTCAATACTTTGAATAATGGATACTTTCAACTTCGACTTATTGGCTACCGTTCTTACGCGCAAATCTTCCGGACGGTCGATTTCATTTTCTTCGCAATGCTTACGTATCAACTCGCAAAATTCCTGACCGTACCGTTTCGCCTTACCTGCTCCCACGCCCGGAATGTTCTGAAGTTCTTCGAGCGTAATCGGATAAATAGTAGCCATTGCCTCCAACGAAGGGTCTTGAAAAATAACATAAGGAGGAACATCCAGACGTTTGGACATTTTCTTACGCAAATCTTTCAACATTGAGTAAAGAACCGGGTCGACAGCACATGAAGCGCCACCTCTCATCGGTGTTTCCTCTACTTCTTCTTCATCGAAGTCAATGTCTTCTACAATCTTGAAAGAAGTTGGTTTTTTCAAGAACTTATGTCCGGCAGAGGTCACTTTCAACAGCCCGTAATTTTCTACATCTTTATCAAGATACCCGGCTATGAGAGCCTGACGGATAACCGCATTCCACAACCGTTCGTCTTCTCCCATTCCAGAGCCAAAGACTTCAAGTTCTTCATGCTTATGAGCCAAGACTTCCGATGTTTCTTTACCCAATAATATATCTATAATATAATCTTGCTTAAAATTCTCTTTAACAGCAATGATTGTTTCAATCACCGCACATAATGCATCTTGAGCCTCCACTTGTTTTTTCGGATTTAAACAATTATCACAATTACCACAATTATCCTCCGTATATTCTTCTCCGAAATAGTGTAACAAAGTTTTTCTACGACACACTGAAGACTCGGCGTAAGCAGCCGTTTCGAGCAACAACTGCTTGCCTATTTCTTGTTCTGAAATAGGTTTACCTTGCATAAATTTCTCCAGCTTTTGCAAGTCTTTATTCGAATAGAAGGTTATACACAGCCCCTCTCCTCCATCACGTCCTGCGCGTCCGGTCTCTTGATAATACCCTTCCAGACTTTTAGGTATATCATAATGAATAACAAAACGGACATCCGGCTTGTCAATTCCCATACCGAAAGCAATCGTAGCAACGATGACATCAATATCTTCTTTCAGAAACGCATCCTGATTGGCATTACGTGTAGCAGAGTCCATCCCCGCATGATATGCACGTGCCTTGATATCGTTTGCCAAAAGGATTTCTGTCAATTCTTCTACCTTTTTCCGGCTCAAACAATAAATTATGCCGGACTTTCCTTCGTTTTGCTTGATGAATTTAATAATATCCCGGTCTACATTTACCGTCTTTGCCCGTACTTCGTAATACAAATTCGGACGGTTAAAAGAAGAACGAAATTCCGTTGCTTCCATCATTCCGAGATTCTTCTGAATATCCATCTTTACTTTCGGCGTAGCCGTAGCTGTCAAAGCTATAACCGGAGCTGTTCCGATTTCATTTATAATCGGACGAATCCGACGGTATTCAGGACGGAAGTCGTGCCCCCATTCCGATATACAATGTGCTTCATCAACTGCATAAAACGAGATTTTTACATTCTTTAGAAAAGCGATATTCTCATCTTTAGTCAATGATTCAGGAGCTACATAAAGCAACTTTGTCTTTCCCGCCAGAATATCCGATTTGACTTGTTCAATAGCCGATTTGGAAAGCGAAGAGTTTATAAAATGCGCAACGCCGTCTTCTTCACTGAAGTTACGCATCGCATCCACTTGATTTTTCATCAAAGCGATAAGCGGAGATATAACGATAGCCGTTCCTTCCATTAACAAAGAAGGCAACTGATAACATAACGACTTTCCACCGCCCGTAGGCATAAGGACAAACGTGTCCTTTCCTGCTAACAGATTACGAATAATGGCTTCTTGATTTCCTTTAAAAGTATCAAAGCCGAAATGTTTCTTCAGTTGTTCGGTTAAGTTGATATTTTCCGTCATATTTCCCTTTGTTTTTAAGTGAACATCTTTATTACTCTTGTAACAAAGTTATAAACATCTTTCCATATTACACAAATATTTCGGAGAATATTTTACCGAAGAAGTCTTTTTTTCAATGATTTTTTCTGATTATGCCATTTGCAAACGCGACAAATTAGCTTTGTTCATCTGCTCTTTGGCGTAATCTAACGTTACAACAAACTTATGCACATTTTGAGAAGGTATCTCAAACATGGTATCGTTCATTATCGTTTCTACTATGGAACGTAAGCCACGCGCGCCTAATTTATACTCTATCGCTTTATCTACAATATAATCAAAGACTTCGGGTTCAAACTCCAACGTTACATCGTCCATCTCGAACAGTTTGACATATTGTTTTATGATTGAGTTTTTAGGCTCGGTAAGGATATTACGCAAGGCCGTCCGGTCTAAAGGATTCAGATAAGTCAATACCGGCAGACGTCCTATGATTTCAGGAATCAGACCGAACGACTTCAAATCCTGAGGCGCGATATACTGCATTAAGTTGCCTCTATCTATTTTTACCGTTTCTTTAACAGCACTATATCCCACTACGTTTGCATTCAAGCGTTGGGCTATCTTACGTTCAATGCCATCAAATGCTCCTCCACAAATAAACAGGATATTCTTCGTATTGACCGGAATCAGCTTTTGTTCCGGATGCTTACGTCCACCCTGTGGAGGCACATTTACAACAGAACCTTCCAACAGCTTCAGCAATCCCTGCTGTACACCTTCGCCACTCACGTCGCGCGTAATAGAAGGGTTATCTCCCTTGCGGGCTATTTTGTCGATTTCATCGATGAAAACAATGCCGCGCTCCGCTTCCTCTACATTATAATCTGCAACCTGAAGCAAACGTGTCAGAATGCTTTCGATATCTTCTCCTACATAACCGGCTTCGGTTAATACGGTAGCGTCAACGATAGTAAAAGGAACGTGAAGCATCTTGGCAATCGTACGTGCCAAGAGGGTTTTTCCCGTACCCGTACTACCTACCATAATGATATTCGACTTTTCTATCTCCACGTCGTTTTCATCTTTAGGCTGAAGCAACCGTTTGTAATGGTTATACACCGCTACCGATAAATAACGTTTGGCATCATCCTGCCCTATAACGTATTGATCTAAAAACTCTTTAATATCTTTAGGTTTAGGCAGTTCTTTTAAATTCAAGTTTCCGGCAGAGCTATTTCCATGCTGGTGCAAGGCTTCTTGAACGATTTCGTATGCCTGTTCAGAGCAAGTGTCACAGATACATCCATTTACTCCTGTTATCAAAAAGCCTACTTCATCTTCCGACCGACCGCAAAAACTGCAACGCCGTTTGTTTTTCGATGTTTTTTTATCTTCCAATTTGCTTATACATTTATTTATATCAAATGCAAAAAATCTCTACAAAGAAATTATACCGCCGGCTTGCGAGAAAGCACCTCGTCAATCATGCCATACTCTTTCGCTTCTTGAGCCGTCATCCAATAATCGCGGTCAGAATCGGCCCACACTTTGTCAAAATCCGTATGCGAATGGTCTGCAATGATCGTATAAAGTTCTTTTTTCAGTTTCTGAATCTCACGGGCTGTAATCTCAATATCAGAAGCCTGACCTTGAGCGCCTCCCATCGGCTGATGAATCATTACGCGCGAATGAGTAAGCGCAGAGCGCTTTCCTTCTTTTCCGGCAACCAACAAGACGGCGGCCATCGAAGCAGCCATGCCCGTACATATCGTAGCAACATCGCTGGTAATAAACTGCATCGTATCATAAATACCCAGCCCGGCATATACCGACCCACCCGGTGAGTTAATGTAAATAGAGATATCTTTTCCTGCATCGACCGAATCCAAGTACAGCAACTGTGCTTGCAGCGTATTTGCTGTATAGTCATCAATCTGCGTACCAAGAAAAATAATACGATCCATCATCAATCGGGAAAACACGTCTAACTGAGTTACATTTAACTGACGTTCTTCCAATATATAAGGATTCAAATAGCCCGCTTGCGACTTGATAACGTCATCAAGCACCATGCTATTCATTCCCAAATGCTTGGTAGCATATTTTCTAAAATCGTCCATTCTTATAATGCTTTTATGGTTTTTAGGCACGGATTACAAGAAGTTACAAGGTCTTTCTTCAATAAAAACCAAGAAATCCAAGCAAGCCGTGCCTAAGAATAATTTTTCAGTCGGAAATCGTTAATAAAACGATTTACTTTTTATTGAAACATCTTGTTGAAATCTTCAACCGAAATAGCTTTATGATTCAACGTTACTTGAGTCTTCACAGCCTCAGCCAACTTCGATTCAATCACGCGGTTAACCAATGCTTCTACACTTTCACGCTTCTTCAACATTTCTTTTGAATAGTTTTCCAACAATTCATCGGGCACATTAATCATACCATACTGTGCGAACTGTGCACGAGTTGCTTCCTTAGCCATGTTGTTGATGTCAGCCTGCTCTACTTTAATATTATTTGCAGCCACCAGTTTTTCTTTAATCAAATGCCAAGTCAGCTCTTCAAGGCTCTTTTCGTAATTTTCATTTACAAACTCTTCACCTTTTTCTTTGTTGTTTTCCAGCATGATTCGTTTCATCAAGCCATCTGCAAATTCCAACTTGCCCACTTTACCCATTGTGTAAGTACGAACATCCAGCAAGAATTTATAATCGCTGTCTGATTCGAATTGTTTTGCAATCGCTTCTTTAATCTGAGCGCGGAATTCTTCTTCATTGTGAGCCTTGCCTTCGCCCAATACCTGATCGAACAGTTCTTGAGTCAAGTCACCCGGAATCATGCGAGTGATTTCTTCAATCTGGAAGCTAAAGTTACCTTTATGTTCTGCTACTTCTTCTTTCTTCAGTTTCAATAAAGAAGCCAATTCTGCATCATTGTTATCAAAAGCAACCGAAGGATTGAATACCAGCACCGTGTTTACTTTCGCACCGTTGAAAATAGCTTTTTGGTCATCGTTCTTCATATAAGTAGGCATCATTACAGCACCTTCTACCTGAACGCCACCTTCTTTCGTGTTGCCATTTTCATCCAACTCAGCCAGCAAACCTTTCAGCATATCGTTTTCCTGATATTCTTCCACCTTGTCATATTTAGCCGTACGCTGCGTATACATTTTTACCTGCTGGTCAACCATAGCGTCTGTCACTTCAATATCGTAATAATCCACCGTATCGGCATTCGATAATTCTAATTCAAATTCCGGAGCCAAAGCGATATCGAAAGAGAATTCAAAATTTTCGTCTGTTTCAAAGTTGGCATTGCTTTCTTTAGGCAGCGGAGTACCCAGCATGTTTACTTTGTTATCACGAATGTATTCGCCCACTTTTTCTTGCATCAGTTTGTCAACTTCTTCCACCAATACAGAAGTTCCGTATTGTCTTTTAATCAGCCCCATCGGAACCATACCTTTACGGAAGCCGGGCATATTTGCTCTTTGACGGATTGTCTTCAAAGTCTTATCAACTCTTTCCTGATAATCAGCTTTCTCAATCTGAACAGTAAGCAGCGCGCTTACCTTGTCTACGTTTTGCAATGAAATATTCATTTCCGAACTTATTTATTTAATTATTACTATTTTCCAATTTATGACTAAAGAGGTTGCAAAAATAGTGTTTAATCTCACAATTACCAAACAGTCAAGCTAAAAAATATAAAAAGGATAATCAGTACACAAGCGCAGCCAGACTCGCTTGAAAGGACCGTATAGGAGCAAAATACAGAGAGAGCGATAAAAGAAGTCTTCTCTTATCGCTCTTTGCTGTCGGAATGAGGCGACTCGAACGCCCGACCCCTACGTCCCGAACGTAGTGCGCTACCAACTGCGCTACATTCCGATTTTTGTTTGCTTTTCTTCTGAATTGCGGTGCAAAGGTAAGGACTTTTTTTGAACTACCAAACAAAACAAGAATATTTTTTTATTTTGTTTGTTTTTTTCTTCTTTTTCCTCCAACGAAGAGGTTGTCTTTATACATTATTCTTAGCTTTCCGGGAAGCTAAAAAGCGCTAACGGTATCGTTTTTCGAGGTCTTTGCCGCAAGCAATAATCTTTTCCGCTACGTCTATCACCTTGCGAGCTTCTTCCCCGGCTTTCTCTTGGAAATCAGTTTCTCCCCGCTTGCTTTCCAGCCACCGGAGGGAAGGAATAGCCTCTTTCGCATCAATCATTACAAAAGTAGGCAACATTTTGTGGGCTATCCCGCAAAGCATTTCCATATTCTTTTCTTCAATAGCCTTTTTCATCTGATTTACATTTTTCATTGTCTCCAGAACAAATGTCCGAAGGATTTCACCGGCAGCATCAGCATCATCTTCAGAAAAGGCTGTCAAAGATGAAAAATTAAACGGAGTTTTTTCCGCAGGTTGAGAAGCATCGGAGGAGATTTCATCCGCAGCCGAAGTTGCAGCCTGTTTTTCAGCCAATGTTATTCCCGAAAGAACCTCCGTCAGCACCTGCTGCAAATCGGAGCGATTAAACGGTTTCTGTAACATGCCAGAAAAACCTTTCTCCCGGAAATCGGCTTCAGTCAAATCGCCACGCGCCGTAATAGCTACCACCGGAACATTTTTTGCCTGAGGTATATTCATGTAGCGCAAGCTACGCAACAACTCAAATCCGTTCATTGCCGGCATTTGAATATCTGTAAATATGACATCGAAAACGTGTTCATGCAATAAATCGAAAACCTCTGCGGGCTGTTCACAACAGTATATCTCCGGTTTATTCCCCGAATCACGAGCCGCAAGCACATTATTTAATAAGGCTTCTGTAAGATTCATCTGGATTCTATCATCATCTATCAAAAGAATCCGGAGCGCTCTACTTGCACGGATAGGAACAAATGCTTTCGGCTCTGATAGGGGAGCGTTATCCGAAAGCGGCAACGGAATGGATATTTTAAAGGTACTGCCCTCGCCGGGTGAACTTTCCACCTCTATGTTTCCTTTCAACAGGTCTACTAACTTATTAGTAATAGACAATCCCAGCCCAAAGCCTTCTTGCCCTTGCGCACTGCTTAACCGGGTAAATTCTTGGAATATGCGTTCTTGTTCCTGACGGTTCATTCCGCATCCGGTATCGGCTACGCTAAAAACAAGACATCCGGTCCGATAACCGAAAGTCAGCGTTATGCTGCCCGCTGCTGTAAACTTCAAAGCATTAGAAAGCAGGTTTTCGGCTATCTGCCGAATACGGAAAGGGTCACCTTCTACATTCAGCGATGCCGGAAGATTTTCTTTCAGGTTTAATTCCAAACCTTTTTTCTCTACAAGCGGCAAAAAGCTGTTATAAATGTCTCCAAACAATTCATGAGGATTAAACACGACGGAGTGTAAGTCCATTTTTCCCGCTTCCAAGCGGTGATAATCAAGCAGCGAAGTTACCAAATCAAGCAGATGCTTAGCCGAGCTTTTCATGTTCGACAAATAGAACAACTGGCGCTTGTCTTTCACAAGCCGGACAAGCAAGTCTATATATCCTATGATAGACCCTGCCGGAGCTTTGATATCATGAGTTATGGTCAACATTAACTTCTCGCGGGCTACAAGCAGGTTTTCGGCATATAGTTTCGATTTTTCCAGCTCACGGCGATAATGGTTACTGCGTGTCAGGTCGCGCCAGATAATGATAAAAAACACCAATACCAAAATAACGGCCAGTGTAGCTATAATGCCCATTGTTTGAGCTGCCTGTTGACGAATTGACCGATCTTGCTGCAAACGGTGGTAGGCAGCAGACAATTCATCCTGCTCAATACTTTCGAGCAACTGGTTTACTCGTTTGCTCAAATTAGTACCGGCAATATGCAAACGGTTTGTGCGATTGGTCAACATGCGTTGTTGCTCCTGCCGAGTCTGGAACACCTTATCGTGTATTCCGGTCAGCATGTTAGCGATGGTGTCTATCGGGTTAAACACTTCGTCTATCGTATCGGTATAAACTTCCTCTATCACGTTATTCACCAAAGTTGAATCCGCCTTTCCCGGAGCAAACACATCTTTTACACGTTTGAAAAAAGGCTTCCGCCGATGATGAATCGTGTAAGTGTTTTGGTGAGTGATAACCTTTCTTCTTAAATGAGTTGCATTTTTCAATATAGAGTCTTGCTGAGCAATCAGACTATCCAATTGCTGCCGGTAAAGTTCGTCGGGCGGACTTTGACGCAATGCCTCCAGCACCAGCCTCATATTCTGCTCTTTATTGTGAAGCAGCGTACGCACCGTATCCAAACGGGCTTGTTGCAACGTGTCGGTCAACTGTGCCTGAAGGCTATCAAGAGCAATGCCTACTTCCTTCATCGCTTTTTTGTAACGCGGATACTCATAAATTCGTCCCACGTGAAGCGTCTGCCCTATGATTTCTGCCTCATACAGCTTGCTGATCAGATGGTGGGTAGTATGCCTGCGGTTGTTGATGCTTTCTTCCACACCGGCAGGCTCTATCAGCAAATTCATCTGGCGATAGATATACACGATAGCGCCCAAAAGCAGGGCTATGAGCAATATATATCCACAAGCGATTTTCGAGGAAGTAGAAAGCATAACTCAGACTCCTTTCTTTGTTTTATACCTGAAACGCAGGTAATACATAATGCCTGCCGAGGTTAAACCGAAGGGAAAAGCCATCCAGATTCCGGTAATTCCCCACCCGCAGACAAAGGCAAACAGATAGCCCGCAGGCAATGATATGATAAAATAGGCAATAAACGAGCACCACATCATCGGGCGTACATCAGCGATACCTCGCAAAGCATTTGCAAAATTGATTTGCAATCCATCACCGAACTGGTAGATAAGGAAGGGAATTATCAACTGGACAACCATTACACTGACGGCTGCATCGTCGGTAAACCATCCTCCGATATAATGGCGCAGACAAAAAATAGGAATGCAGGTTAGCACCAACAGGCATAACATCAGGTGGAATCCATTATTGGCTATTTGCTTTACCGATGTAATGTCTTTCTGACCGTAAAAATTACTGATACGTACAGAAACGGCCGCGCCCATTCCGTAATACATCATGAAACAGACCTGAGATACGGCAATCATAACTTGGTGAGCCGCCAACTCCGTACTACCCAGCCATCCTACCATAATGGCACTCAAACTAAAAGAAGCCGTCTCCATCCCCATTTGTCCGGCAATGGGAAGTCCCAATTTGTTCAGCAACATAAAATCCTTACGGTTTACTTTACCACGATGGAATCCGCGTTTGAACACGTCGTAACGCGACGTGCCGAAAAACAGTGCAAGATAGGCAAGTACCATCAGGATACGGGATACGAGCGTGGACACACCGGCACCCGTCAGCCCCATTTCAGGCATTCCCAATTTACCGTAAATCAGAATATAGTTGCCGACAATGTTCAAAAGGTTTCCACCCAATAAAATCCACATAGACACTTTCGTATCGGTAATGCCATCGGTAAATTGCTTAAACCCGTTAAACCACAATACAAAAGGCAACGAAACGAGCAATACCAGATAATAAGGACGCATAAAGGGCAACAGTTCTTCCGGCTGCCCCAAGCGGCCTATATTCTGATAAAGGGCAAACATTACCATGCAAACAATAATAGCCAACAGCGTATTTGCGGCGAGACTGTTTTTCAAAGCATTCCCCGCCTCTTCTTTCTTACCTTGACCGAACAGGCTTCCCACAACGGGAGTCAGCCCGTACGAAAATCCGGTACTAAAGATAATGGCAAGCGTAAACATGTTGTTCACAAAACTTGCCGCAGCAAGTTCGTTTGAACTATGATGACCTACCATCAGCGTATCGGCAAAACCCAAGATTATCACTCCTATTTGCCCCACAACGATAGGCAGGCCCAATTCAAGCAACGCCCGATAATGAGATTGTTTCATTTGTTACACTTTTTGGTATAAGTTCATGATTGCTTCTTATAATAAAGTACACTGCAATTTTCCGGTACGAAACACCGAGTGGCCACCTCCTGAATCTGAGCGGCTGTTACCGACCGATACTTGCCTACTTCATCATTTATATCTTCTGCCCGATTAACCAGCTCAAAGTATGCCAGATTGGTAGCCAGATTCAGATAATTCATATTATTGAATATCTGTTCGCTCTCATAGCGGTTTTTTACTTTCTCTAATTCCACTTCGGCTACGGGCACGGTTTTCAAGCGTTCCAGTTCTTCCCAAACAGCATGTTCCGCCTGTTCCAGCGTCACCCCTTCCGACGGTTTCCCGGTAACGAATATCAACCCTTCGTCCAAACTGCCCGATATATAGGCATCGATGGAAGTAAACAGTTTCCGGTCGTGTACAAGCGAGCGGATGAAACGGGAGGAACGTCCGCTCGACAACACATCGGTTATCATATCATAGACATAATAATCGGCGTGATGGCGGTTACACATGTGAAACGCCATGTACAAAGCATCAACCGGAACAGGACGCTCTACCGTCATGCGGCGTATCGAGGTCTGGAGTGTTTCTTCGGGCAACTTACGTACACGGACATCTCTCGACGGTATGCTGCCAAACCATTTCTCAGCCAGCCGGACTGTTTCGTCAAACGAAATATGTCCTGTCACAGCAAGAATCGCGTTATTAGGCGCATAAAAGCGGAAAAAAAAATCTTTCACTTCCTCAAGTGTGGCATTCGCTATATGGCTAATCTCTTTCCCGATGGTGGGCCAGCGGTAAGGATGAGTCTGATACGCCATTTCCCGAAGCAAATGGGAAGCATCTCCGTAGGGTTGGTTCAGGTTTCGCTGCTTAAACTCTTCGATAACTACCTGACGCTGTACCTCCAAACTGCGGGGAGAGAAATCAAGACTCAACATACGGTCGCTTTCCAGCCAAAAACCTGTTTCCACATTTTGGTAAGGCAAGGTTATATAATAATTCGTAATGTCGTTGTTCGTCCATGCGTTATTCTCGCCTCCTGCATTCTGCACGGGCGTATCATAATCGGGCACGTTTACCGAGCCACCGAACATCAGGTGTTCGAACAGATGGGCAAAGCCTGTATGTGCAGGGTCTTCATCGCGGGCACCTACATCGTAAAGTATGTTCAGAGCAACCATCTGTGTCGAGTTATCTTCATTATGTACGATGCGCAATCCGTTGGCAAGCGTATGTCGGTTTACTTGAATCATTTTTCCAACACCTCTGCTTTAAGTATTCGAATATTTGTCACCGGGCGGTCGGCACGGCCGGTCTTCGCGTTTCCTATTTTATCAACCACGTCCATGCCCTCTGTCACTTCACCGAATACGGTATAAGCTCCATCCAAATGGGGCGCACCTCCTACCGTGGTGTAGGCTTGAACTTGCTCTTTGCTGAACTGCAACGCCGGCTCTTTATCCACTTGGGCACGTGCTTCTGCCTCAAGTTTGTCTTGCAGTTCCAGCAAACCGTCGTTATCGCCCGCACGACGCATCTTGTAGATTTCTTTCATGTGCTTACGAGCCAGCTCATTGAATACTTCGCCTACGCGAGATTCATTCAACTGGTTTTCCAAGTCAATCAGCTGCGCCTCGCTGAACTTTCTTCCGGTCACGATATAGAACTGGCATCCCGACGATTCGCGTTTCGGGTTCACTTCGTCGCTCTGACGAGCAGCCGCCAGCACTCCCCTGCGATGGAAAAATTTCGGATTGATTTCTGCCGGAATCGTGTAACCCACGTCACCGTTTCCCAACATTGCCGTATCAGCCGCATCCTTACTCTTCGGGTCGCCTGCCTGAATCATGAAATTCTTAATCACGCGATGGAATAAAGTGCTGTCATACGTACCGTTTTTTACTAACTTAATAAAGTTATCGCGATGTTTCGGCGTTTCATTATACAGTTTAATCGTAATGTTTCCTTCTGTGGTTTCAAACTTTACCAACGTTTCATCTCCCTTGTTCATGGAATTGCTTTTTTGTTGACAGCCCGTGCATACCGCCATGCTCCAAGCCGTCAGGGTTAATAATAAAAAAAATACCTTTTTCATATTCTACGGTTGTTTGCCTGCAAAAATACGTTTTTTACCGCGAAGAATCAGCATGTCTGCCTTCCTTTTTACATGCCCAAAACGCATCCGCATGTGTTACCAAGTCTATCCCATAGCGTTTGCCAACGTTTCGAATAGAAATAAAATTTCATCCCGACAAACTTTTCAGGGGTTGTAATGCACAATTTTCACCCTATTAAAATGATTGCCAGCCCTTCTTCTTTGAACGATTTTCGACTAATTCTGCTTGATTTTTATTTATCCAATTATACAAAAATTTAATAGCTTTGCGTCGAATTAACAATCACATATCTTAAACTTGAAAAACATGAGAAACGATGTATTGATGAACAAGCGGCAACGGGCTGTCCTTTATTCCCTGTTGCTGTCTGCGGGTTTCATAGCAAGCCCAGCATCTGTATTTGCTGCGTCGGAATCATTTCCCGTTACGCAATCATCCCTCCAAAACAAAGTTTCAATCAGCGGAACAGTAAGAGACGCTATGGGCGAACCTGTTATCGGAGCCAGCGTAGTTGAGAAAGGTACTACAAACGGAACGGTTACAGACTTAGACGGAAACTTTTCTCTATCCGTATCTTCGGGCGCTACGTTGGAGATTTCTTTCATCGGCTTTAAAACACAAGAAATTAAAGTAGAACCGGGAAAAGCCATCAATGTTACCTTAAAAGAAGATACTGAAGTATTGGACGAAGTGGTAGTAGTGGGTTTCGGTACGCAAAAGAAAGTAAACCTTACCGGTGCGGTAGGTGTGGTTACGCAGGAAGAAATCGCTCAGCGTCCGGTTACCAACGTTACTCAAGCCCTTCAAGGTGTGGTTCCGGGATTGCAGATTACACAAACCAACGGTAGCTTGGAAAACACGCCGAGCATTAACGTACGTGGTACAACCACCATCGGACAAGGAACAAGCGGAGACCCGCTGGTATTGATCGACGGTATGGAAGGCGACCTGAATACCATCAACCCGCAGGATATTGCCAGCATTTCGGTTTTGAAAGACGCGGCAGCTTCGTCAATTTACGGTTCGCGTGCGCCCTTCGGTGTGATTTTGATTACAACCAAATCGGGCAGCACGGAAGGAAAAACAACCGTGAACTATAACAACAGTTTCCGCTGGGGTACGCCGGTAAACATGAATCACATGATGAACTCGGTGAATTTCGCCAGCTGGATGAACGATACGTTTGCCAACGGAGGTAACGGCGTATATTTCACTCCGGAACGTATGGATCAAATCGTAGCTTACCACAATGCACAGCCTTACGGACCGGGACAACGCATCACAGAAGACGGAACTATCTTATACAGCATCGGAGCTAACGAAAACGGACAGTGGCTGGATGGATATGCCAACGGTATCGATGATGTAGACTGGTATGACGCTATATATAAAAAATGGACGTTCTCTCAAGAACATAACTTCAGCGTAAACGGCGGAACGAAAAAGCTGAATTATTATGCTTCGTTCAACTACCTTGATCAGGGCGGCTTCATGGAGCTGGGAGAAGAAGGCTTGAAACGTTTCAACGCAACGGCTAAGATTGGCTCGGAAATCACCGAATGGTTACGGTTTAACTATACCATGCGTTTTACTCGCGAGGATTACAAGCGTCCGGCTACATTGACTGAAAGTCTGTATAACGATATGGCACGTCAGGGATGGCCGATTCTTCCGCTGTACGACCGCAACGGGTATTATTTCTCGGCTCCGTCTCCGGCTTTGGGCTTGGCAGAAGGTGGTGTAGATAAAACACAGACCGATGATACGTACCACCAAATCAGTTTCCAAATCGAACCGATCAAGAACTGGATTACACACATTGATTTCAACTATCACATTAATTCGGCAAACCGTCACTGGGACAGCCAGATGCAATATAACCACGACATCAATGGTAATCCTTACCGCTATACAGATAGTTCGAACGTTCACGAAGATTACTACAAAGAGAATTATTACAACTTCCAAGCCTATACGGAATACACACATTCATTTAACGACAAGCATAACTTGCATGTAATGGGTGGTTTCCAAGCCGAGGATTTAAAACAAACTCAATTCGGATTGCAGAACAACGGTGTGATGTTCCCCGATAAATCGGAAGTGGACTTGACTACCGGACTGGATGTGAACGGAAATCCCATTACACCGGACGTAAACGGTTCGCGCAATGAATGGACTACCGCCGGTTTCTTCGCCCGTGTAAACTATGACTTCGACGGCAAATATCTGATTGAAGCCAACCTGCGTGCCGATGGTACTTCACGCTTCCGTAAGGGAAATCAGTGGAAGGCATTCCCGTCTGTATCTTTGGGATGGAACATCGCACGCGAAAACTTCTTCGAACCGATTAACAATATCGTTGGTACACTGAAACTGCGTGCTTCTTACGGTTCGTTAGGTAACCAAAATACAACGAACTGGTATCAGACATTCCAAACCATGACAGTAGGTGCTTCTGACGGTTCATGGCTGATGAATGGGGTGAAACCGAATACGGCAACGGCTCCGGGACTTGTTTCTACGGTACTGACATGGGAAACCATCGAATCGTATAACGTTGGTCTTGACTGGGGATTGTTTGATAACCGTCTGACCGGTTCGTTCGATTACTACGTCCGTAATACCAAAGACATGGTGGGTAACGCTCCCGAACTTCCGGCTATCTTGGGTACTGATGTCCCGGTAACCAACAATACCGACTTGCGTACTTCGGGTTGGGAACTTTCTATCGGTTGGAACGACCGCTTGGATAACGGACTTTCTTACGGAATCAAATTCAACGTAGCAGATGCACGTACCAAGATTCTGCGCTATCCGAATAACCCGACCAATGCCGTTGATACTTACATCGCGGGACGTTACATCAACGAAATCTGGGGATATACCACGATTGGAATTGCCAAGACAGACCAAGAAATGGCGGACCACTTGGCTACTCTGCCTAACGGAGGACAAGATGCCTTAGGTTCATCATGGGCTGCGGGTGATATCATGTATGCAGATACCAACGGCGATGGAAGAATCTCAGGAGGTTCGGGAACATTGGGTGATACGGGAGACCGTACGGTGATTGGAAACAGCACGCCGCGTTATCTCTTCGGTCTCGACCTGAATGCAAGCTGGAAAGGATTTGATGTCCGCGTATTCTTCCAGGGTGTAGGTAAACGTGATTACTGGCAGGGAAGTACTTACTTGTTTGGTGCGGCAAGCAACGGACAGTGGTGGGCTACCGGACTGGAAGCCGTTTCTGATTATTTCCGTGATGAAAACAGCTGGTCAGTACAAAACGGTTACCAAGACGTAAACCTCGACTCTTATCTGCCGCGTCCGCTGTATAGCGACAAGAACCAGCAATGTCAAACGGGTTACCTGCAAAGCGCAGCTTATATCCGTCTGAAAAACTTACAGATTGGTTATACATTCCCGGCACGCCTCACAAACCGCTGGGGAATCCAGAATCTTCGCGTTTACTTCTCCGGTGAAAACTTGTGGACAGGCACCAGCCTTGCCTCTCAGTTTGACCCTGAAACCATTGCCGGAGGTAACGGTGGTAACGGTAACGCCTATCCGTTGTCAAAAACTTTATCATGTGGCTTAAACATTACATTTTAATTAAGAGGAATACGATTATGAAACTAAAATATATATCTATCGCTTTATTAGCGACCACGCTTGTTTCTTGTGAAGATTTCTTAGACAAGCAGCCGCCTTCTTATGTAATTCCCGAAGATTATTATCAGACGGAAGACCAACTTCAGGCTGTTTGTAACAAGTTTTATGCTGATGTTCTTCCTTCACACGGTTCTTGGAGCTACGGGACATTTGGTAATGACAATAATACGGATAACCAAACGGGGCTTTCTGCCGATGGAAAATATGCCACCGGTCAGTGGCTGGTAGGTTTGGATGATAGCGACAACTGGAGCTGGACCAATATCCGGAATATCAACTATTCTATCAACACGATACTCGGACATTATTATAACGGCGAAATATCCGGCTCAGAACAGAATATCCTTCAGTACATCGGAGAACTTTATTTCTTCCGCGCTTACAGCTATTTCACCATGCTCCAAAAGTGGGGCGACCTGCCGATTATCAAGGAGGCTTTGCCCGACGATAATGCCATCTTGGTGGCAGCCTCAACACGCAGTCCGCGTAACGAGGTGGCACGCTTCATCATCAACGATCTGGATAGCGCACGCATCTGCATGACCAACAACTTCGATACCCGTAAAAACCGCTTGTCGCCCGATGTTGCCACGCTTGTCAAATCACGTGTCGCCCTGTTCGAGGCTTCATGGTTGAAATACTTCAAAGGAACTCCGTTCGTCCCCAACGGCGAAGGATGGCCCGGCAAGGAGAAAGACTATAATGCCAATTATGAATATCCGTCGGGAAGCATTGATAACGAAATCGAATACTTCTATCAGATAGCATCGGAAAGTGCAGAGGAGGTTGCCGACAAATACATCGGAAGCCTTACGCAAAACACCGGAACAGTACCTCAATCGGAATCTGACCCTGACAATCCTTACTTCAGTATGTTCGGAAGCACAGACATGTCGGGCTTTGCCGATGTATTGCTGTGGCGAGAATACAGCAAGGGTCTGGGCGTTACGAATAACGTAGAAGTTGCCGTAACACGTGGTAACTATGCCATCGGCTTGACACGCAGCATGGTAGAAAGTTTCGTAATGGAAGACGGCAGACCGATTTATGCTTCGCACGACGGATTTGCGTATTCCGACCAAACCATCAGCGAGGTAAGACAACACGCCGACCCGCGCCTGAAGATATTCCTGAAAGAACCGGGACAAACCAACTTGTTCAAAAACATGGATGATACGTCGGGCGATCAGGGAGTTACTACCGAACCCGTACCGTCTATCCTGCGTGGTGACGGAGAATGGGGATACTCTACGGGATATGCGATTCGCAAGGGTGGAACATTCGACCGCGCTTTGACTGCTGGAAACGGTGGTTACGTAGGTTCTATTACTTTCCGCGCTACCGAAGCACTGCTCAACTATATGGAAGCTGAATACGAGCGTACACAGACATTATCCGACAAGATTCTGACTTACTGGAGAGCTATCCGTACGGCTGCCGGATTTACAGGAAATGCTGTCGACCCGCAGGTTACGATTGATGCTACCAACATGGCAAACGAACGCTTGGACTGGGGTTCTTACTCAGCCGGCGTACAACTGACCGACCCGATTCTTTACAATATCCGCCGCGAACGCCGTTGTGAACTGATGGCTGAAGGATTACGCTGGATGGACTTGACCCGCTGGCGCGCGCTCGACCAAATGAAGAACGAACCTTACCACGTAGAAGGTTTCCACCTTTGGAACACGCCGATGGAAAGCTGGAATTACGGAGGCACATTTGTTGACGATGGAAGCGTATCGGCAAACGTATCCAACCGCAGCCTGAGCGAATACCTTCGCCCGTATGAAAAGAACATGACGAACAACAACGTGTTCCGCAACGGATACGTATGGCATCTGGCTCACTACCTCCGCCCGTTACCCATCCGTCAGTTCTTGCTGACCGCTTCAGACAATGCATCGGTTGACTTGTCATCGTTGTATCAGAATCCTTACTGGCCTACTACGACTGATATGGCTGCCGAACAATAACACTTCACCTAAGAGCCTGTTTTACAGACAAGTGACAGGCTCAAAATTCTACCGCAAGTGTTGAGATACACATGCGGTAGAAACAAGTAACGCATCCGTATGTGTTAGCTGACACATGCGGATGCGTTTTTTCAGTTCTTTGAAAAGGAATTATTTCTTGCGGCGGGGAGTCCAAAATCGTGCAAACAATACGAGGTTTAACACAATAGAAATCAAGGCTGCCCAGCCCCACGGCATATATTGCTCGCTCAAAAACAATACACTGACCAACGTTAACGATCCAAGCAAATCTTCCGCCCAGCGATGTTCCCGAAGGTAACGGTTCAACCTCAGAACGGATAACCGATGGCAAAGTGTATTCCCATACCGTCTTTAAACTTGGGAATATTATAATAACCGGACTTTTCCGTATCGTACGGAACGTGAAGGGCTATCCCCCAGTCAAGACGAAGCACAAGGAAAGAAAGGTCGTAACGGATACCGATACCCGTACCCACTGCTATGCTGTCGAAAAAACGGTTCAGCGTGAACTCTGCTCCCGGACGAGCCTCATCCTTACGCATCAGCCAAACGTTTCCGGCATCAAGAAAGGCAGCCCCGTTCAGGTTACCGCCCAAGAAGTTCGACAGGATGCGGAAACGGTACTCCAAGTTTGCTTCCAACTTGATATCGCCCGTCTCATCGACATACGAATAGTTCGCATTCTCCGCCGGATGGAAACGTCCCGGACCAATAGAACGGATGGTGAACGCACGGATACTGTTGGCACCCCCTACGTAAAACTGTTCGCTATACGGAGCGATGGTTTTGTTTCCGTAAGCCCAAATCACACCTCCCATCACGCGGGCGGCAAGCTGATGATACTCGTTAAACTCATGCAGGTAACGTAGCTCGGAAGAATACTTCAGGAATTGGGCAAAAGGCGTTCCGAGAAACTTCTTGTCGCGCTCACTGAACTTCTTACCGAAAGCCGCGTAAATCAGCGAGGTAACATTTCCGGCAGAAGTCACAGAGTTCTCCCACCATATACGGTTCTTCTTTTTCCGGTAACTGTTATCGTAAGTAATGGTATAAGATACGGAAGGGATAAACTGGTCGTCGAGACTGTTGAACAACATCGGGTTCTGCGCAGCGATGGAATCGAAACGTGCCGTGCGATGCTGTAACTTGTTGAACGCCAAATGAAGCGGCGTAACGGTGTGTTTCACACTGCGCGACCGCTGAAAACTGTACGACACTTCTCCACCAAAAGAAAGCATCTTGAAATAACGCGCACGGTTTACTTGGTCGACATAAATCTTGAAGTTCGTTTCCGAAGGATACAAGAAAGGATTAACCCGATTACGTACCCACGGAAGGACAAGGCGAGGAAAGTTCAGCGACAATGCCGCCCCCAGTTCATACGAATTCATGACAGAGCTTTCGCCATCCACCGTAGAGCTGGTCTGCCACTCATACGAACCTTTCAATTCCAAATTCAATGAAGCTCCCATACGCCGGAAATTTTTGCGAGATAGCTTAAATATAGCTCCGGGTCCGGTTTGTTTGGTACTTTTGGTAGTGACATTAAACTCCAGCTCGCTGTCGTAAGGAAGGTCGAACACCGAATTTACCCGGATATCCAGCGTATCCGAGCCGTCGTGCCGGGGTGTGTATTGAAATTCATTGAACTTAAATACGCCCAAACGTGCCAAAGCCTCTTGCGTATAGTCTTGACGTGTCTGCGAATACAACTCGCCCTTACGGTAAAGAAAGCGTTTGCGCAATACGCCATACCGAATGCCCGGTTTCTTTCCGGCGTAATACACGGTAAAGTTACGCCGCTTCAACGAGTCGACAGGTTGCTCGCCGTTATGTCCGGTCAGGTAGACCGAAGTATGTCCGATATAATATGTACGCAAGGCTTCGGGCGGGACACTCTTTTTCGGAACTATCTTCAAATTAACATAGCCCGAACGAATCAAAGTATCGGCAAGGAAGGTGATAAAATCGGAACGGTAATAATAATATCCGTTGTCGCGGAAAAGAGCCACCAAGCGTTCGCGCTCTTCATTCAGCTTGGTAACATCAAAATGATCGTCCCGGCGAATGATACGCTCGTTGTAGGTAGCCCGTATCAAACTGTCGGCACGCGGTGAGAACCCTTCGTAAGCAATGGAATCCAACTTATAACCGCGCCCCATGTCGATATGATATTTCAGCCGTGCCTTACGCGGATTATCGGTACTGTCTACCTCGTAAGTCACCGTTCCGTTAAAGAATCCATAATCGTGGAGCAGGTTGCTCGCCACCTTTACGCGGGTATCGGGATTAACGGTTGAGATATAAACCGGCTCTGAGGCGAGCTTATTGAAAATCCATTTTCCGAGTCCCTTTTCGTAGCGTTGGAAACGGTTATAAACCCACAGCCCGACAGGGACATGCCAGCGCATACTGCCACTGCCAAACACGGCATTGTTAGGAGCCACGGTAATGGCAGCCTCAGCCTCTTCAAGCGCTTTCTTCCCCATAGTGCTTTCATCGAGGTTATCAACCGTCGTTTTACGCATACCGATGTAAAGCGTTTCGCCCTCGGCCAAATGCTTCGTAGTAGAGCATCCGGTAAGGAAAAGCATCCATACTCCGACAAACAACAAATATAATGTATGTTTCATCACTCTTCTTCTTTTTCGTCTTTTATACCTTCTTTATTATTTGTTACCGCATCCTCATCCGGCTGTTTTTTCTTTTTCTTGTTCCTGAAGATAAAGAGTTCGCTCAGCTTACTGATTTTTTTACGCAGTACGATACCCACTCCAGTTTCGGTTACTTCGCCGTCGAGTACGTTCTCATAATTCTTATCATGGAAAATCTTGATATAGCGCGTCCCGCTATTATCCAACCGGTATTCCAACGATATATTATCAATGAAAGATTCATCTTGCTGGGCGGCGTTGTTGCCTGTTGATACCTTACCGCCGATAATCACACTGAAACGGTTATTCCAGAAACGTTTTGCAAACTGGAAATTATAATCGGTCTGCGTATTGCCCCCTTGTTCTGTCTGTTCCATTCCGAAATTGACATCAATGGTTTTCAGTGCGCTGCCCGCTACCTTGTTAATCTGACTCTCAAGGAAAGAATTCAACATGCTGTTTGCCGACAAGCCCCCACCTCCGGTATTATTTCCTTCGGCGAGATACATCCCCGTAACCAACATGGTAACCGCCAATTTGTTACGTTCTTCGGCCGACATTCCTGCCAGCTCGTTTTGTACGGTTCCATCGTCGGGAGCTTCAAGAGTAAACATAAAGCCCAAGTTTTCAAGACGATTGGTAATACTTACACCCACATCGAAATTTACCGTCCGCGTATTTTGATCTTCCTGTGCAACCGAAGCCCGTACCCGCTCAGAAGCATGAATATTCAGATTCGGATTCATAATATTCCCCGTCCATTCTATATAGCTTCCGTTGCGGATATAAAACGTTTTCAGCGGAATAACCGGCATCTGATATTTCAGTTCGCCGCTCATCAGCGAATAACGGCCGTTCAGCAACATATTCCCTTCGGGCGTGTATTGGAACGATAAATCTCCTCCGCCTTCAAACATCATATAGTTCTTGCCGTTCTCATCCAAATCAACCCTACACTGTACGGCCTCATCAATATGAAGCGTCATCAGCATGTCAAGTCCGCCCAGCGTCATAGTAGGTACGGTATGCCTGTCCAAGCCTGTCGTATCGCTGAAATTGACAAAAGTAACCGTTTCTCCCAAGCGGTCTTCCACGGTCAGCGGAGACTCCTGAAGGATATAAGTAAAGTCACTTGTACCTAAGATATTGGCATTTCCTCTCAAATTCAACGAGGTAACACTGCCTTTCAGCAAAGCATCAAAGTCAATGTATAACTTTCCGTATACTATCGATTCTTTGGTTCGTTTCGCATTCAGCACTTCAAAATTATGTGCATCCATCCGTAAATCGAGTTTCATGTCGGCAAAATCAGACATATCCACATCGCCATCGATAACAAACGGAGTCTTTCCACGAGTAAATATCTGAAACTTATCGAATGTAAGACGATTGTCGGCGATACGGACTGGACGATTATCAAACCTCAAGTTAAGTGATGCCTGCGGGACATACACATTCACACTATCCAGATTCATCTCACCGTTTATTAACGGCTTATTGGTCGCTCCGTCTACCGAAAGCGTACCGTCGATATCCCCCGAAAGGATAGCCATACGGTTCGGAATAAAAGCATTCGCCAGTTCGAGCGGGAAATGATGAAGCCCCATTTCTGCCGAGATATGCCCTTGTTCTTCTTCTGCGACAGCCGACAGGTAAGACCCGCTAAGGCTTATTACTTCGCTGTCGTTCAATGTTACAAAGCCATCGATACGGTGCTCACCCGTTTCTTTCGGCAGATAGACGGCACTCAGCGCCCAGTTGCCCAAAGGCTGCCGATTATATGCCAGCTTATTCACGCTCATATCGGCAGATACTTGCATCTGTTTCCCGGCTTCTACATAATGAACTTCCGCATTAATCACTCCGGCTATATCGGGCATGTATGGAATAATCCGGCGAAATTCAGCTATATCTATCCGGTTCAAAGCCAGAGTGAGGTCTTGCTGGGCAAGGGAGTCTGGCGTAGAATAAAATTGGATACCCGTATGCTGTTTATCGTAGATACCCAAATCGGCCTCAATACGTCCTTCATTTTTCAGATATATATAATTCTGCGGATTAACCTGAAACTGCCGGTAAACCAAAATCGGGTCATCGGGCGAAACATGCAGACTGATTCCATCTTTCTGTAACTTCGCCACGAATCCCATACGTGCGCCACACTCCTTCTTTCCGTTTAAATATTCGATAAACATATTAGCCCCGTCTGCTTCTATTTCACCATTTAAAGAAACATCGAAAGCCTCCTGAAAAGGTTTGTTTCCTGCTATCACCCCACTGCGGAATGCGAGTTTCCCTACCTCTTGGGCTATATTAAAATAAATGGTATCAAGTTCCAAACTATCCGTACGCAGACTATACAGATACGCCTTCCCTTTTAATCCCTCTGCCGGAGATGTTTCAATCTTTGTAAATAAACGGTTAAAGTTTACGTTCTGCACTGCAAGCATATTTGCCAATGGATTGTCTTTTTTGGCAAAGATATAAAACGTCGCATTAGGCAGATTTTCTTTAAGCGCGTCCAAATCCACATATCCTTCTTTCCACTGTTTCGTCAAGCGTGTCGACAGCAGTTCAACATGGCGGGTCAGTTGTTCTATTCCTCCTTGCGCACGGAACAAGAAAGTCAAATCGCCCGCATTGGCATAGCTGCGAATAGAGTCGCGCGCCGTATTGATTCCCACATGCAAATCTTTGGTTTTAAAAGTTTTCTTCGGCGTAATAATCCGAATATCTTTTACCGAGAGCCGAGCCTTATGACTTGCTTTCATATCGGTAGTTACATGCAGGTTTATTTCTTCCGATGTCTTAAGAGGCGTAGCCGTCAGGCGCATCCCGTTTAAATCCAGATTGCGAACGCTAACATTCATATCCGCCTTTATCTGCTTGGGATGAAGGACAGCTTCCAACTGAGAAGAAATATCCATCAGGTTGTCTTTTACATCCAAGTCAACCGTGGCGTATGATTTTTTCAGCGATGCATTCAGTCGTACACCGGAGTAAACCGCAGACCCGTACTCCAAATGGCTCAATCCGCCTTCGGCATCCATTGAAGTCTTTGGAGAAAAGAAATCGAAACCCGCTCCCCAAGCCCGCAATGAAGCAGAAAGCAAGAACAAAGAATCTTCAGGCATGAAGTCATGCAAATTTAATTTGTCGACCGTCAAGTCGGCACGATAGGCTTCTTTCAGCAAATGGTAATCGGCTATCAGTGAAACTTTTCCTGAATCTTTCTGCAAATCAAGCTCTGCGTTGAGTTGATTTCCTTTCAGATTCATGTCGCCATTTATATTCATACCCGAAGGAAGCACTACTCCCCCGGTCAAAGGTTTCAAGAAATTCATATTCTGGAAAGCAGCCAGCAAATGTAAATTCCCCTGCCGGTTCACACTATCCAACAGATTGGTTACCACTCCGTCGGCCTCTATCCGAAAACTTTCGGGCAGAATGGCATTTACTTGCGTCAGCCTCAACTCTTTCAAATTTCCATCAACCCCCATCTGTATGCGGAGCGGAGCGGAAGGATACCGCCTCGTAAAATCTTCAGGCATACCGGAAACGAACTTCAGCAAATCAATTTTGCCGATTTCCGCCATCAACCGCCCCCTGAGATTACCGTCGGCTTCGGCACTCGTCAAGCTCCAGTCCGCTGAAGCCTCGAAAGCCAGATAAGAATCGGGAGTTTGAATACGAAGAGAAGGAACGTTGATAACTTTCTCGTCTGCCACCAATCGGCCCTCACCGGATGTCACCTCCAAGCCGGAACGCTCTTTCAGTTCAAACTCACGGATAAGCGCACGGATGTGATTCCCTTCATAATACACCGAATCGATTCCGATGTTAATATCTTTTATCTGTATATGAGAAGGGTCTAAACCGGCTTCAAGCACAGGCGACGTACCGGAGTTATAATCCGCTTCTCCCTCACGGATACTTAAACGATTTACCGCATATGCCTGCTTGCGGAGGTCTACCATACCGTCGCGCAGCGTGCCGTTTCCTATCTTCACCCGAAAGTCCATAGAGTCTAACGGCATTTGCATGGCAAACGAAACGTTATCGAGGTCAATATCTTCCAGCCGGATTTTCCAGAAAGCAGGCTCGCTGGCTGCCGTGTCAGCACTTTCGGTAGTATCTGCCATGCAGAGTGAAAAATGCGCATCTTTTAACAAAAGATTATTCAGTACAGCCGTTTCGGGGGATAAATCCACTCCGTGCGAACGCAGGAAGAGTTCTCCTAACTCGCCTTTCAGTTGCATACCCTCTATCAGTCTCCCGGTATTAACCGATGCTCCCTTCAGCCCGACGCCGTCTATTTCAATCCGCTTTTGAATGAGCGGCAACAACTGGACTTTCACCGTAAGCCGGTCAACATTCAAGAGCGTGTCTTTTTTATCGACCACCTGCGCTTCGTGGACCACAAGATTCAAAGGAAAAGAAAGAGACAACCGACCGATATGAACATTCATGCCGCTTGCCTCCGAAACATACTGTGTAGCCGTCGTCACCAAATAACGCTGAATTGGGGGAATATACAGCAATACACATATAATTATAAATAACGCAAACGGAACAAGAACAATCCCGATGCTCCATTTAGCATATCTTCTCATACCTTAATCTCCAAGTTAGTTTTGTTGCAAAGGCGAAAATAGTAAAAATAACCGAAAGAGACATACATTTTGTTGATAAAGTCTGCGCTCGACTGCATAATTATTTCTATCTTTGCCTGTGTTACTAACTTTTTAATTCATACTTATGAAACCAACATTATTTGTACTGGCTGCCGGTATGGGAAGTCGTTACGGCGGCTTAAAGCAGCTCGATGGTCTGGGACCGAACGGAGAAACTATCATGGACTACTCCATATTCGATGCTATCCGCGGCGGATTCGGTAAAATTGTTTTTGTTATACGTAAAGATTTCGAAAAAGATTTCCGCGAAAAGATTATCAGCAAATATGAAAATCATATCCCGGTAGAAGTCGTTTTCCAAGACATTCATAACCTGCCCGAAGGCTTTACCTGCCCTGAGGGACGTGTAAAACCGTGGGGAACAAACCACGCCGTGCTAATGGGTAAAGATGTTATCAAAGAACCGTTTGCCGTAATCAATGCCGACGACTTTTATGGCCGCGACAGTTTTGCCGTACTCGGAAAATATTTGTCTGAACTGCCCGAAGGCTCAAAGAATGATTACTGCATGGTAGGTTTCCGTGTAGGAAACACGCTGTCGGAAAGCGGTGCGGTAGCACGTGGTATCTGCTCTACCAACGATGCCGGACATCTGACTACCGTAGTAGAACGGACGGAAATCATGCGCGTTAACGGACCGGTTTGCTATAAAGACGAAAACGGAGAATGGGTAGCGGTAGAAGACAATACGCCGGTATCTATGAATATGTGGGGATTTACACCCGACTATTTCAAGTATTCGGAAGATTATTTTGTCGACTTCCTGAAAACAAACATCAGCAACATCAAGGCAGAATTCTTTATTCCGCTGCTGGTTAACAAGTTGATTAACGACGGAACCGCTACGGTAAAAGTTCTGGATACAACTTCAAAATGGTTCGGCGTAACGTATGCTGCCGACCGCCAAAGCGTAGTCGACAAGATTCAAGCTCTGGTAGACGCCGGCGAATATCCTGCCAAATTGTTCTAACCAAGCATCAGACTTATAAGCCATGCGCCAAAACGATGAATACACACTTCGTTTTGGCGCATTTTTTGTATCCGGAAGTCGTTTTTTCCTTTCGAATAGAAATTCTATTTCTACCCGACAAACCCCTTGACACATGCGGTTGCGTTACGGGTTACATACGGTTGCGTTTTTTACCTATATGCCTCCCATCATAACTTTTTATCCATCAGCCAGTTATCCATTTTCACCCCGTCTACGTCCACAGTCTGCCTACGAATGATGCCGAAACCGTTCTTCTCGAAAAACGGGCGGGCTGTATGGCTTGCTTCGGTATGCAGCTCGTCTGCTCCCTGCGCAATGGCGTATGTTTCCGCAGCCCGAAGCAGCATCGAGGCCACCCCTTTACGCTGGTAACAGGGGCGCACAAACATGCTGTGCAGATAGCCTCCGGCATTTACCGAAGTAAATCCGGCATACTCCCCTGTTTCGCAGCATCGGGCGGCAATGAAATGCAAATCGCTGTTTTTCAACTTCTGCCATCGCTCTTCCGTGGCACGGTTCAGCCACGCCTGAAGTTGCCCGGAGGTGTAGTCACGGCAACACGTATGCGCTACCGAGTCTTGAAATATCATACAGATACACTCAATGGATATCTCTGTCGTTAAAAAATAATGTGCTGTCATATACACAAAGTTAGCTTTTTCTTTCGAGACCGATTCTCACACAAGAAATAAATTAACATAGTGTAATTTATCAAGAAGTAATCGGGCGTTTGAAACGGAATTTGTACTTTTGCATAGTAAATAATCTGAAAGAATATGCAAACAAGCAATGAAACGTCCTACGAACTCCCCGACTTGTCGCACTCGATGGGAGAACATTTAGGCATCGTTTTTCAAGAAATGAAAGATGGCTACGTAAAAGCCTCCATGCCGGTAGACGAACGCAGTTGTCAGCCTTTCGGCGTATTAAACGGAGGCGCTTCGTTGGCTTTGGCGGAAATCGTAGCAGGACACGGGTCTATCCCGCTCTGTGCGGCAAGCGAAATGCCGTGCGGCATACAGGTCAGCGCCAATCACTTCAGGATGGTTCCGGTGGGCGAAACCATCACTGCGACAGGAACACTCATCCACCGGGGAAGAACCTTGCATACTTGGAATATTGACATCATGAACCAAAACGGGCAGTTGGTTTCGACGGCTCGTGTGGTCAACAAAATCGTAAAGAAACATTCATGAACATACCTGAAACCAAATTACACCAACTGATAGACAGGCTGACGCAAAGCCACGTCTGTTTCGCCATCTACCGTTTGCCGTGGACAGACGAGCCGATTTTAATTCTTCAGAACGAAACCGAGGAAGTAGAAACTTTTGAAGATTTAAGCGAACTGAACGGAAAGACCGGATTTGTCCTTGCTCCTTTCCGTTACAGCCCGGAGCATCCGGGGGTTATCATCCGCCCCGACCACACGGCACGCGAGTGGGAACAAATAGAAGAGGTTCTTCAACACTTGAATACAGACAGCAGCCTCATCCGGTCAGCCGAAACCGCAGAGACCATACACACGGGCACTGCCCACGGAAAGAAAAATTATACCGAAGCGTTTAATCGTTTCATCGTTCCGTTACGCGAGGGGACGTTTAAAAAGTTGGTGCTTTCACGAAACGAAACGCTCGATTTGCCGGAAAACTTTTCACCGCTCCGGGCGTTCATCAATGCTTGTAACAGCTATCCGCGTATGATGATATCGCTTACCCACACTCCCATCACCGGAACGTGGATAGGCAGCACGCCGGAAATCATACTGAGCGGGCAGGATAACCAATGGCATACGGTATCGCTCGCCGGAACGATGCCGATGGAAGGCGAAGTGATGCCCGAAAACTGGAGTGACAAGAACCGTGAAGAGCAGGCTTTCGTAAGCGAATACCTGCGTAAAACGATAAAAAAATTCGGTTCGAAGCTCACCGAAAAAGGTCCGTACACCGCCCGTGCCGGACAGTTGGTTCACTTGAAAACCGACTTCCATTTCTGTTTGAAGAATACGGACAACTTGGGCGACATCCTGAGCGAACTTCATCCCACTCCTGCCGTATGTGGCTTGCCGAAACAGGCTGCCTACGAGTTCATTCCCGAAAACGAAGGCTATGACCGCAGTTACTATTCGGGAATCATCGGATGGCTCGACTCGCAGGGACACACCACGCTGTACGTCAACCTGCGCTGTATGCACATCCACAACGCACAGACCACACTCTATGCCGGAGGAGGCATACTCCCGTCGTCGACAGCTGATACGGAATGGGAAGAAACCCGCCACAAGATGAATACCATGAAGCAAATCATTCAATAATACCTTTCATACAGCTATGTATACCGACAAGAAAAGCATACTTCAACTTGCCGCCCTTCTGAAAGCTCACGGCGTACATAAAATAGTTCTCTGTCCCGGAAGCCGAAACATTCCGTTGGTACAAACGCTTGCCAACGTACCGGAATTTACGTGTTACCCGGTGACCGATGAACGGAGTGCGGGATTTTTTGCATTGGGACTTGCCCTTCACGGAGGTACACCCACCGCCGTCTGCTGCACGTCGGGAACGGCATTGCTGAATCTGCATCCGGCTGTTGCCGAAGCATTTTATCAACAAGTTTCGCTGATAGTTATCTCGGCAGACCGCCCCGGAGCATGGATCGGGCAAATGGACGGACAGACTTTGCCTCAACCGGGAGTATTCGGTTCGCTGGTAAAAAAATCGGTAAACCTTCCCGAAGTAACAACCGATGAGGATGAATGGTATTGTAACCGGCTTATCAATGAAGCGTTGCTGGAATTAAATCACCACGGAAAAGGACCGGTACATATCAATGTGCCCATAAGCGAACCGTTCTTCAAACTTCCGGTCAGCGAGTTGCCCGAAGCGCGTGTCATTACCCGCTATCAGGGACTCAACATCTACGACAAAGATTATCAACCGCTCATCGACCGACTGAACAAGTATCAGCGACGCATGATGGTGGTGGGGCAGATGAATCTGATATACCTGTTCGACAAGCGATACATCAAAATGCTTTACAAGCACTTCGCTTGGTTTACGGAAAACATCAGTAACCGCACCATTCCGGGAATCCCTATACGTAACATCGAACCGTTACTGTGCTCGATGGACTTTGAAGCGCAGCAGAAAATGCGTCCCGAACTGCTTATCACTTACGGCGGACACATTATCTCGAAGCGATTGAAAAAGTTCCTCCGCCGTCATCCGCCCGTAGAACACTGGCACATATCGGCTGACGGTGAGGTAGTAGACTTGTTCGGTTCACTCACCACGGTAATAGAGATAGACCCGTTTGAGTTTCTTGAAAAGATTGCTCCGATGATGAATACCCGCACGCCCGAATACCCGCGCCAATGGGAAACGCTATCGAAGGCTATTCCGCAGGCATCCTTCCCGTATTCAGAGATGAGTGCCATAGGCGAAGTAATGCGTCGGTTGCCTGCTCCTTGCGCTTTACATTTGGCAAACAGTTCGGCTGTACGTTATGCACAACTGTTCAACTTGCCGGAAGAAGTGGAAGTGTTATCCAACCGAGGCACGAACGGAATCGAAGGTTCGCTCTCTACCGCCGTGGGATATGCCGCTGCTTCAGAGAAACTGAACTTTATCTTCATCGGCGATTTAAGTTTCTTCTACGACATGAATGCGCTTTGGAATCCGAATTACGGGGCTAACCTGCGTATCCTGTTGCTGAACAACAGCGGAGGCGAGATATTCCACGCACTCCCCGGACTGGAACTGCACGAGAATGCCCGCCGCTTCGTTACGGCCACCCACCGGACGTCGGCTCGCGCTTGGGCGGAAGACTGCGGATTTGAATACCTTGCGGCACATAACGCTGACGAATTAACGGCGGCTGCCGAACAGTTTACCCAGCCCTCGATTACCCAACGCCCGATGTTGCTTGAGGTATTTACCGACAAAGCTGCCGACGTAGAATTGCTCAAAGAATATTATCACAACCTAAAATAAACGAATTGAACTTTGATTATGAGAGAATGGAAAACCATTAAAGAATACGAAGATATTCTTTTCGATTTTTATAACGGGATAGCGAAAATAACCATCAACCGTCCGCGCTACCGCAATGCGTTCACTCCGAAAACCACTGCCGAAATCAGCGATGCTCTGTATTATTGCCGTGAGTGTCAAGACATCAATGTAGTGGTATTGACCGGAGCGGGCGACAAAGCCTTTTGTTCGGGAGGAGACATGCACGTAAAAGGCCACGGCGGATACGTGGGAACCGACGGTGTTCCGCGCCTGAATGTGTTAGACGTACAGAAGCAGATACGTTCGCTCCCGAAACCGGTTATCGCGATGGTAAACGGATATGCCATCGGAGGCGGTCACGTGCTTCACGTGGTCTGCGACCTGACGATTGCTTCCGAGAACGCCATCTTCGGACAAACGGGTCCGCGCGTGGGCAGTTTCGATGCCGGATTCGGGTCTTCTTACCTTGCCCGTATCGTGGGACAGAAAAAGGCACGCGAAATATGGTTTCTCTGCCGGCAGTATTCGGCGCAAGAGGCACTCGAAATGGGGCTTGTAAACAAGGTGGTTCCGTTCGACCGTCTGGAAGACGAGGTGGTAGAATGGGCAGAGACAATGATGCAACACAGTCCGCTTGCCTTACGCATGATTAAAGCCGGGCTGAATGCCGAACTCGACGGACAGGCAGGCATACAGGAATTGGCGGGAGATGCTACCATGCTTTACTACATGACCGAGGAGGCACAAGAGGGCGGACACGCTTTCCTTGAGAAACGGAAACCCGACTGGTCGAAATATCCGAAATTCCCTTAATGTTTGTCTTCCATGTATCATATTGAAATCATTCCCCGCACACTGCATTTCAAGCAACCGGCAGGCACGTCGCGCGGGGTTTATCATACGCGCCGGGTATGGTATCTTTGGGTTACCGATACGGAAACGGGGCGTTACGGAGTGGGTGAATGTGCGCCCCTGCCCGATTTGAGTTGCGATGCCGTGCCGGAATACGAACAGATACTGTCGCAATTATGTCGTGACGTAGAGCAGAAAGCGGGCATTGATTACGAGGCATTCCGCCCTTATCCGTCGATGCTCTTCGGGATGGAAACGGCATTTCTGCACCTTCATGCCGGAAGTCTGCGCTTCTTCCAGACACCCTTTTCAGCCGGAACGGAGGGGATTCCTATCAACGGGCTTATCTGGATGGGGAACTTCGATGAGATGTACCGACGCATTGAGGAAAAGATGCGCTTGGGATTCCGGTGCATCAAAGTAAAGATTGGGGCCATCGATTTTGACAAGGAACTGGAGTTGCTCCACCATATCCGCCAACATTTTTCGCCGGAAGAAATCGAACTGCGGGTTGATGCGAACGGGGCTTTCTCGCCGGAGGATGCTCCGCGCAAGTTGAATGAGCTGAACCGTTTTCATCTTCATTCCATCGAGCAACCGATTCGCGCCGGGCAGTGGGAGGCGATGAGCCGACTGTGTGAAGCCGCTCCTTTCCCCATCGCTTTGGATGAGGAACTTATCGGTGTGAACGAGCGTCAGCGGAAAATCGAATTGCTGGAAACGATTCGTCCGCAATACATCATCCTGAAACCTTCCTTGCACGGGGGAATTTACGGGGCGAAAGAGTGGATTGAGCTGGCTGAAGCACGGGGAATCGGCTCATGGATTACCTCGGCATTAGAGTCGAACGTGGGGCTGAACGCCATTGCTCAATGGTGTGCCACGCTTCACCCGTCTATTCCTCAAGGCTTGGGCACGGGATTGCTCTTTACCGACAATGTAGATTATCCGCTTCACATCGAGGGCGATTGCCTCTGGTTTCATCCGGAAGAACCCGAACCAGACTTAAAGCAATTCCTTAACCTTTAACCGGAAGCGGTATGGATATGTTTATTACAGACATTAAGCAACAGACTATTACCATCGACGGGACGGTTTACGATGCGGATTACTGCGCCGGAGAAATGCTTGCCGAATTCCGCCGACGCTACGGAACGGACAGTTTCTATGCCGAAGTTGCCGAATTCCTTGCCGAGTGGTTTAACGATGATGACCGACTGACGGTACACACTTCCGGCTCGACGGGTGCACCCAAACCGCTTCGGGTAGAGAAGCATCGGATGATGAACTCCGCCATGCTGACGGTCGATTTCCTCGGACTTCGGCACGGTGACTCCGCCATGCTGTGTATGCCGCTGAAGTACATCGCGGGGAAAATGGTGGTGGTACGCTCACTCGTGGCAGGGCTGAACCTCCTTCCGGTCACTCCGTGCGGACACCCGATGCAGGCTATCGGCGAGACACCCGTGTTTTCCGCCATGATTCCGATGCAGGTATTCAACAGCCTGCAAACAGACGAGGAACGGAAGCGGCTGATGGATGTGCGCCACCTGATTATCGGCGGCGGAGCCATCGACGAAGCGTTGGGCAAGGCACTAAAGTCGTTTCCCCACGCAGTATGGAGTACCTACGGCATGACCGAAACGCTTTCACACATCGCTCTGCGGAGACTGAATGGCAAAGAAGCATCGGAATGGTACACGCCTTTCTCGAATGTGGATGTCCGCCTCACACCCGACCATACGCTTGCCATCCATGCCCCGTTGGTCAACCCGGAGCTACTGATAACAAACGACATCGTGGAGTTCAACGCGCGCGGGCAATTCCGCATATTAGGGCGTAAAGACAATACCGTGAACACGGGAGGCGTGAAAGTGCAAATCGAGCAGGTGGAAGCGTCGCTGCGCCCACTGCTTCCCTGCCCGTTTATGGTGACTTCGGCACCCGACGCCAAATTCGGTGAACGCATCGTGCTGTTGGTTGAAAACTTTGCTCCCGACAGTCCGGCTATCCGGCAGGCGGTTGAAACGCTTCCGGCTTATTGGCGTCCCAAGCAAACGGTGTGCATAACCCGATTGCCGCAAACGGGAACAGGAAAACCCGACCGTGCCACAGCGAAAAAAATAGCTGCCTCAGCCCCTCAAAACCCCATCGGCAAAGACTGAAAAACGCTACCCATAGCGTTACCCAACACAAGCGGATGCGTTCTATTGTTTATCCGCATAAGTTATAGAACGCATCCGCTTGCGTTTTTCACCTAAATTCTGTAGATTTGTAAACATCTCAAATACCCCTTATTTTCTAATCTAATCACAGCATGAGAACCGTCCGATTAATGACCTGCAACGATGCCTTCCAAGCCCAAATCATCAGCGGAGCGCTTGAAAATGAAGGCATTCCATCCGTGCTTCACAATGTGAATACTTCGTACGTGCTTCGGGGATATATCAGCGAAATTGCCGGAGTAGATATTTTTGTTTACGAAGCAGACTACAGCCGTGCACTGGAAATCCTTGAACGAAACGAGATGATTCCCGAACAGCTTAAATACTGCCCCCGCTGTCATTCCGACGACATCCGTTTTGTATTGAAAAAACGCCATCGGCTGCGGGCACTGTTCTCCGGAATCATTGCCGCCCTTGCCGCAGCCCCTCCGGGCACGGAGCATTGGGAATTTGTATGCCGGAACTGCGGAGCGCATTTCGACCGCCCCGTTTCCCGCCACAGCAAGGAGTGAAATAAAAAAGCCACCCTGCTTTCGCGACTTACGCAGCCGCCGAAAGCAGGATGGCATAAATGATAAGTAAATAATATGTTCGAGAAACTATCTGTTACGGTTCATCACACGATGCCCTGAGCCATCATTGCATTGGCTACCTTCATGAATCCGGCAACGTTAGCACCCTTCACGTAGTTGATGTAACCGTCGGGTTCAGTACCATATTTCACGCAAGCCTCGTGGATATTCTTCATGATGCTCTTCAGTTTTTCATCCACTTCTTCTTGGCTCCAGCTCAACTTGATAGAGTTCTGAGTCATTTCCAAACCGGATACAGAAACACCGCCGGCGTTGGCAGCCTTACCCGGAGCGTACAATATCTTAGCGTCTTGGAATACACGGATTGCTTCGGGAGTAGAAGGCATGTTGGCACCTTCAGACACAGCGAATACTCCGTTTGCTACCAATGCTTTGGCATCGTCGCCGTTAATTTCGTTTTGCGTAGCAGAAGGCAGTGCGATGTCGGCTTTTTCGTTCCACGGACGTGCGCCGGCAACATACTTGCAACCGTATTTTTCTGCATATTCGCGGATACGTCCGCGGTACAAGTTCTTCAGTTCCATGATGTAATCCAACTTTTCACGGTCGATGCCATCCGGGTCGTAAATATAGCCGTCAGAATCAGACATCGTAACGACCTTTGCACCCAACTGAATCAGTTTTTCTGCCGTATATTGCGCAACGTTACCCGAACCAGAAACCAAACAAGTTTTACCCTGAATGTCAATGTTGCGGGTTTTCAGCATTTCCAACAAGAAATAGATGTTTCCGTAACCGGTAGCTTCCGGACGAATCAGCGAACCGCCAAACTCACGACCCTTACCGGTCAATACGCCGCTAAACTCACGGGTCAGTTTCTTATACATACCGAACATGTAGCCTACTTCACGACCGCCTACGCCGATATCACCTGCGGGAACATCGGTTTCCGGACCGATATGACGCCATAATTCCAACATAAATGCCTGACAGAAACGCATTACTTCGGCATTGGATTTGCCGCGGGGTGAGAAATCGGAACCACCTTTACCTCCACCCATCGGGAGCGTTGTCAAAGAGTTTTTGAAAGTCTGTTCGAATGCCAAGAACTTCAAGATACCCAAGTTTACAGAACTATGGAAACGAATACCTCCTTTATACGGGCCGATGGCGTTATTATGCTGTACACGGTAACCCATATTGGTTTGGATATTCCCTTTATCGTCCATCCACGTAACACGGAACTGATAAACACGGTCAGGAATGCAAAGGCGTTCAATCAAATTAACCTTATCAAATTCGGGATGCTTGTTGTATTCTTCTTCGATAGTGCTTAACACTTCTTCAACTGCCTGATGATATTCAGGTTCATTCGGAAATCTTCTTTTCAGATCTTCTAAAACTTTAGCTGCATTCATAATGGATCTCTTATTTTAAATTGGTTGTTTTTCTTTGTTTGATGTGACAAAAGTATAGATAATAATTTATTTATACAACATTTCTTCAAGAAAAATCACAAAAAAGTATCAAAACACAAAGTAAAACAAGAGGAAACTGAAGAAAAGCTACTTTCTACCGCCTTTGATTGACTTAATGACAGGAATAAAAACCAATGCCCCTGAAATAAGAATGGTTATAATAAGCGGTCCGTCAATACGCGACGCAGAAGTAAGAACGATGAAACAAAGTGCCGCCCAAAAAAGCGTAAGAATGACACATTGCGTATTATTGAGTGGTTTTCGCATAGAATTACAGGCTTTTTATAAAATACAAATTGACGCAGATTAAACAGATAGCAATTACTATTTATCTGCATAATCCGCGTCAATCCGTATTCTTATCTATTATTTTTATATTTATAAAGATTACTCGTTACCTTTCATTTTCTTTGCAACGATGGCGTCAATGCAGGCAATGGCTGTGATGTTTACAATGTCACGCACTGAGCTTTCGATGTCGGTAAAGTGAATCGGTTTGTTCAATCCCATCTGAATCGGGCCAATCACTTCTGTTTCGCTCATGTTTTGGATAAGCTGGTAAGTAGCATTGGCAGAAGTCAGGTTGGGGAATACCAGCGTATTGACTTCTTTGCCTTTCAAACGGGTAAACGGATATTTCTCATCGCGCAAGTTATTGTCGAGCGCAAATTTTACTTGCATTTCACCGTCGATAGCAAGTTCGGGATAAGTACGGTGCATGTAATCTACCGCTTCGTGTACCTTTGCCGGACTTCCTTCTGCATCTGAACCGAAGTTTGAATAAGAAAGCATAGCCATTACCGGTTCTTGATTGAAGAAACGTACTGCCTTTGCCGACAATTTAGCGATATCAATCAGCGTATCGGTATCGGGGTGGCGGTTAATCAACGTATCGGCAATGAAGTAAGTTCCTTTCTTTGAATTCAGGATGTGCATCGTACCGAAGTGTTTATACTCCGGCTGGATACCAATTACTTCTTTCGCTACTTTGATGGTATTCGAATACTTCGTGTACAGTCCGGTTACGAAAGCATCTGCTTCTCCCGTTTCAACCATCATCATACCGAAGTAGTTGCGTTCGAACATCTTATCGTTAGCTTCCTGATAGTTGGCACCTTCGCGGGCACGCTTTTCGCAAAGAATACGTGCATAACGTTCACGGCGTTCAGCCTCGCGGTCGTGGCGCAAGTTTACGATTTCGATGCCTTCCAGATTCAAATCCAACTCTTTGGCCAGCTTCTCGATGCGCTCTTCGTTGCCCAGCAAAATCGGGTTACAGATACCTTCCGCCTTAGCCTCGACAGCGGCTTTCAGCATGTTGGGGTGGATGCCTTCGGCAAATACCACACGCTGCGGGTCTTGACGAGCCGTTTCATACAGTTGACGAGTCAGCTTGTTTTCCTGTCCCATCAACTCGCGCAAATGATTCTTGTAACCGTTCCAGTCGGTAATCTGCTTACGCGCTACGCCTGAATCCATCGCAGCTTTGGCTACCGCCATTGACACTTCGGTTATCAAGCGCGGGTCTACCGGTTTCGGGATAAAATAGTCCGGGCCGAACGTCAGGTTATTAACATGATAAGCTGCATTCACTACGTCGGGGACGGGCTTTTTAGCCAATCCAGCGATGGCGCGTACGGCAGCCAATTTCATTTCTTCATTGATAGCTTTTGCACGTGTATCCAATGCTCCACGGAAAATGTACGGGAATCCGATTACATTATTAATCTGGTTCGGATAGTCAGAACGTCCGGTTGACATCAATACATCGGGACGGGAAGCCATCGCATCCTCGTAAGAGATTTCCGGAGTAGGATTAGCCAGCGCGAACACAATCGGATGGTCTGCCATGCTGCGCACCATATCTTGCGTCAAAACGTTACCTTTCGACAAACCGAGGAATACGTCGGCACCTTTGATGGCTTCTGCCAGCGTGTGGATGTCGGTGCGGTCGGTTGCAAAGAACTTCTTCTGTTCGTTCAGGTCGGTACGCTGTTTTGAGATAACACCTTTACTGTCCAGCATTACCACATTCTCCAAACGTGCACCGAGCGACAGATACAGTTTCGTACATGAAATGGCCGATGCTCCGGCTCCGTTCACTACAATCTTTACATCTTCTATCTTCTTACCGGCTACTTCCAAAGCGTTCACCAGTCCGGCGCTTGAGATGATAGCCGTACCGTGCTGGTCGTCGTGCATCACCGGAATATCCAGTTCTTCTTTCAAGCGTTGCTCTATCTTAAAGCACTCCGGCGCCTTGATATCTTCCAAATTTATACCACCGAAAGTAGGAGCAATCGCCTTTACAGCCTCTATAAACTTATCCGGGTCTTTTTCGTTTACTTCAATATCGAATACGTCGATACCTGCATAGATTTTAAACAACAATCCTTTACCTTCCATAACAGGCTTACCGCTCACTGCTCCTATATCGCCCAGTCCCAATACTGCCGTACCGTTTGAGATAACAGCCACCAAGTTTCCTTTATCGGTATAATCGTAAGCCGTTTCGGGGTCTTTCTGGATTTCCAGACACGGTTCGGCTACCCCCGGCGAATAAGCCAATGACAAGTCGCGTTGTGTTTGATAAGGTTTTGTGGGAACGACTTCTATTTTTCCCGGTTTTCCCTGCGAGTGATACAGCAGGGCAGCTTCTTTTGTTATTTTAGCCATAATGTTTTTCGGTTTTATAAGTTTCGGCGCAAATATACATAAATTTCTAATTGAAGAAATCTATATTTTGTTAATTTGGAAGTTGGTTTAACTAAGAAACTTCTCCGACGAAAGCAAAATACAAAATCGTCCGATGTCGTGCCTCCCCCAAACGCTACCGTTAGTGTCGGTCATCCCATGCGGTAGCGTTGGCCAATTCTATTCGGAAGACCGTCCGGTTCTACCGTTAGAATTTTCCTTATTTTCAGCCTATCGGTAAATAGCTAAGAACAAGCTCATTACAAAATTCGATAAACTGATTTTTTATTCAAATGCTCCGCTGCCCGGCAAACCAGATAAAATAAACAAGACCGGCTTTACGGATAATACAGCCGCTGCATCGGAGGCATACCAAGCCAATGCTTTCGCCTCAAGTTGTTTCATAAATCCATCCTTTCCATCGCAATATCCTTCGATGTCATGAGGAAAGCGCAAGGCAAGTTCTTGCTTCAAAGCTCCGTAATGAGCCGCTTCCGAGGGGTGGGTGCGCAAATAATCCCTCACAGCCAAATGACGGTCGATGTCTGTACGGTTATCTTGCTGAAACACATGCACCTGATGCGTACGGTTATCGCCTCCTTTACGAAAGTAACGGCGTCCGGATATGCCGAACTCCCCCATACATTCATAACCTAACCGTTCGAATTCCAGATTCAACCGGTCGATGCGGTTAATGTCTTTTACCACAGGCATGATGTCAATAATCGGTTTGGCTGCCAATCCGGGCACAGACGTACTGCCGATGTGGTAAATAGCCACCAATTCGTTTCCCAAAATGTTACGCAAACAAAAAGATTCTTGTCGGTACATTCTTTCCCAATCAGGATTATAAGGTACTACTTTTACTTCCATACGGATTTGTTGCAAATAAAAAAAATCCCGACTCTCTATGAGAAAAGAGTCGGGACGTTATCTGATTCGGGATTTTCCGAATCTTAATCTTTATCCTTCAAGGCTGCAAAGATTAATCCCTCCAACTCTTCTGCCAGTTCCGGATTATCTTTGATGCATTGTTTCGCTGCATCACGACCTTGCCCTAACTTCGTATCGTTGTAGCTATACCATGAGCCGCTCTTCTTGATGATTCCCAAGTCGGCTCCCAAGTCGATGATTTCGCCGCTGTGAGAAATTCCTTCACCGAACATGATATCGAACTCTGCCTTGCGGAACGGAGGAGCCACTTTGTTCTTCACCACCTTTACGCGGGTTTGGTTTCCGATAACTTCTTCACCGTCTTTTATCGGCTGCCCCTTGCGGATATCCAGACGCACGGATGCGTAGAACTTCAGGGCGTTACCGCCGGTAGTGGTTTCGGGATTCCCGAACATCACACCGATTTTCTCGCGCAACTGGTTGATGAAAATACATGTGGTGTTCGTCTTACTGATAGTTGAGGTCATTTTACGCAGCGCCTGCGACATCAGTCTCGCCTGCAAACCTACTTTGTTATCGCCCATGTCTCCCTCGATTTCCGCTTTCGGAGTCAAGGCTGCCACCGAGTCGATAACAATAATGTCGATAGCCGATGAGCGTATCAACTGTTCGGCTATTTCGAGTGCCTGCTCACCGCTGTCGGGCTGCGAAATCCACAGGTTGTCGATATCCACACCCAGCTTAGCTGCATAGAAACGGTCGAACGCATGTTCGGCATCGATAAACGCCGCAATGCCTCCCGCTTTCTGCGCTTCGGCAATGGCATGGATAGCCAGTGTGGTTTTACCGGACGACTCCGGACCGTAAATCTCGATGATACGTCCCTTCGGATAGCCGCCTACACCAAGAGCCGCATTCAGCGCGATAGAGCCGGTAGGAATCACCTCTACCTCTTGGACGTGTTCGTCGCCCATCTTCATGATAGAGCCTTTACCGAAGCTCTTCTCTATCTTGTCCATCGCTGCCTGAAGTGCTTTCAGCTTTTCACTGTTATTGGGCTTCGGAGTGTTTTCCACTCCACCTTCAAACTCTAATTCGTCTTTTTTTGCCATCTATTCTTTCAATTTAAGTAACAAACCGAACGGCGAACAATGCCACCGCCGATTATTTTAAAATCTGAGCAGCATGGTCTTTGGTCTTTACCTCTTTCGGCGATATGATTCGTTCGATCACCCCTTCTTCGTTAATGATGAAGGTGGTACGAAACGTACCCATATACTTACGACCGTACATGCTCTTTTCTCCCCATACTCCAAACTCCTGTACCAGCTTCTGGTCGGTATCGGCTATCAGGGTAAAAGGAAGCTGATTTTTCTCGATAAACTTTTGGTGCGATTTTGCATCGTTAATGCTTACGCCTACCACCTCATAACCTGCCTTTCGGAGTTCGTCATAATTATCGCGCAGGTTACAAGCCTGTGCCGTACAGCCGGAAGTCATGTCTTTCGGATAAAAATATAACACCAACTTCTTCCCTTTATAGCTGCTCAAACGAATTTCTTCTCCTTTTTCGTTCAAGCCTAATACTTCGGGAGCTTTATCTCCTACGTTCATTCTCCTTGTTCTTGTCTTTAGTAATGATTACAGTTCAAGGTCGCCGTCGAACACTTCATGCCACGGCAAACCATTCTTGTTCAGTTCTTCCATAAACGGATCGGGATCGAACTCTTCTACGTTCCATACCCCCGGACGCTTCCACAGTCCTTTCAGGAACATCATGGCGCCAATCATAGCCGGAACTCCCGTGGTGTAGCTTACGCCCTGCATACCTGTTTCTTGGTAAGCAGCCTGATGTGAACAGTTATTATATACATAATAGGTATGTTCTTTTCCGTCTTTGATACCGCGGATTCGGCAACCGATGGAAGTTTCTCCCTCGTAGTTTTCGCCCAAGTCTTGCGGATTCGGCAACACAGCTTTCAGGAACTGCAAAGGAACAATCTCCATGCCGTTATAATTGATAGGCTCTATGCTTGCCATTCCGATGTTTTGGATTACACGCAGATGGGTAAGGTATTCCTGACCGAACGTCATCCAGAAACGGGCACGCTTGATGGTTGGGAAATTCTTAACCAGCGATTCCAACTCTTCATGATACAGCAGGTAAGAATCGCGCGGACCGATGTTAGGATAAGTCAAATCTTTGTGGAACTCCAGCGGTTTCGTTGTTACCCACTTGCCGTCTTCATAGTAACGGCCGTTTTGGGTAATCTCACGGATATTGATTTCGGGATTGAAGTTCGTAGCAAACGCTTTGTGATGATTTCCGGCGTTACAGTCTACAATATCCAGATATTGAATTTCGTCGAAATGATGTTTGGCGGCATAAGCCGTATAGATACCGCTTACTCCCGGGTCGAATCCGCATCCCAAGATAGCAGTCAGTCCCGCTTCTTCGAAACGCTGCTTGTATGCCCACTGCCAGCTGTACTCGAAGTGAGCTTCGTCTTTGGGTTCGTAATTCGCCGTATCCAAGTAATTCACGCCTGCCTTCAGACATGCCTCCATGATAGTCAAATCCTGATACGGAAGCGCTACGTTAATAACGATTTCGGGTTTAAAACTGTTGAATAAAGCCACCAGTTCGTCCACATTGTCCGCATCAACCTTAGCAGTTTTAATGTTAGGGTTACCGATTGCTTTCACAATCGCATCACATTTTGACTGGGTACGACTCGCAATCATCACTTCCGTAAATACGTCGGGATGCTGAGCCACTTTGTGTGCAACCACGGTTCCTACACCGCCTGCACCGATGATTAATACTTTACTCATTGATTTCTATAAAACTTTAATGCCCGGCAACGTCACCGTTCATGTATGCAAATATACGGAATATTCCCAATTCGGAACGCATAAAATCAAGATGTATTTCGGAACTTTGCAGAATTTTATCACCTTACAAGTCTGAAAGAATGAGATGGCGGCTTCTTCAACTACCGCCGGAAACGCTACCGCATAAAATAAGGAAAGCATCGGCTTAAATGTATAAAAACATGCCGATGCTTTCTTTCACGCTATGAGTTAAGTTTTTGTATCACTGAATGCTGTTCAACAGATCTACTTTACCTTCGTTCACCAGCTTCAATATCAGTTCTCCGAAGAGCGTATTTTGCCATGCAAACCAAGCCCGGGTAAACTTCGCCGGATTATCTTTGTGGAAGGATTCGTGCATAAATCCTGTACCGGCATCTGTATCCATCAACATTTTAATGCAACGTTTGATTTCTTCATCGTTTTGACTGGTAAAGGCTTTCATCATGATACTCATCGGCCAAACCATGTCATACCCGATATGTGGTCCTCCAATACCTTCACCTGCTGTTCCGCGGAAGAAATAAGGATTGTCTTCGCTCCACACGAAACGGCGGGTATTCTGATAAACCGGGTCGTTTACATCTACGTCGCCCAAATAAGGCATTGCCAGCAGGCTGGGTACATTCGCATCGTCCATCAAAATATGATTGCCGAAACCATCTACCTCGAAAGCATAAATCTTTCCGTACTTCGGATGATTATAAACCGCATATTGTTTTAATGCCGTTTCCACTTCGTCTGCCAACGTTGTGCATTCGGCAGCCAAGTCTGCTTTTTTATTGACTGTTTGCAATATCTCTGCCGCTTTACGCAAAGAAGACACGGCAAAGAAGTTTGAAGGAACCAAGAACTGCATGTTTGTAGCATCGTCAGACGGACGGAACGTGGATACGATCAGGCCGACCGGTTTTACCGGACGTCCCCATCCGTCGCAAGGAACCGTATCCAGTGCGCGTTCGGTTTTGCGCTGGAACTTATAAGGACCTGTTCCGTCTTTACGCTGCTGCTCCTTAAACGTTTGCAGGATATTGGCTATCGCTTTCAGCCAGTCTTCGCCAAAAACAGAGCTGTCACCCGTAACCTTCCAATAATGATACGCCAAACGTAAGGGGTAACATAACGAATCAATCTCCCATTTGCGTTCGTGTAACTCCGGTTTCATATCCGTCAGGTCGCTCATCCATTCTCCGCCCGTAGCCCCATCATTAAACGCATTGGCGTAAGGATCAATATTGATACACATCCACTGGCGGTTGATAACACCTGCTATCATTTCTTTCAGTGCAGCATCTTCGTTTGCCAACTGCACATAAGGCCACACTTGAGCGCCGGAGTCGCGCAACCACATGGCATGGATATCTCCGGTATATACAAAGGTATCCGGACGACCATCCTCAAAATGGCGGAAATGAACCGTCGTATCCAACGTATTCGGGAAACAATTCGTAAACATCCAAGCCAATTTGGTATTAGTCAGCAACCGACAAACTCTTTCGATTTGCTTTTCTACGGCATCGGAATGGAACAAACGTTTATCCGGAGCCGGACGATTATCCTGCTTTATCGCATCATTCGTACACACATAAGACGTTTCTGCCGTTATCGCATTCGCTTGCGAAATGCAGGCGAATGCAGATAACAAACACACTCCGGTTATCAAATTCTTTTTCATATACATCTTTTTTAAGTCAGACAAAAATACAAAATACATTGCTTCCCGCCCGATTATTTTCCTAATTTATCCTTTAGCACCTTCATCCAATAACCACCAATAACAGAACGTGCTTGGAAGCCTCTCTGATTAGGTTCTAACGTCCAGTTCCAGTCGGTCATGGGAACGCGATCTACCGTTTCATTCATAAACGTATAGATAGGAGCGATGAATTTTTCGAAAGTAGCACGGTCTTGCGCCATTGTTGCCGTCCACATAATCCAGTCATTCTTGGTATAGGTTTCACGGTTATCCAACGGAACTCCATATTTATTTTCTTTTGTCTGGTAATATGCCAGTTCTTTTTCTACCACTTCTCTCGGGAAAAGATTAAAGCCTAACAGTTCATCCCATACCAGATTATATTTCAAGCTCCACGTACCGGGCTTGTCGAATGTCAGACGGTAATGGTCACCATCGTCAGCCATCTTTAACCATTCGCCCGCCATCTCTTTGGCTTTTTCCATATACTTGTTCGAAATGTCTTTCATTCCTTGCTTGTCTGCCAAATACGCATAAGAAGCCACACCCATAATTGCTTTGATAGACAGGTTTGTGTTATGGGCAAAATGTCCTGCAAAATCATCCGTACATAACTGATTTTCGGGGTCAAGACCATTCTCAGCCAAATAGTTTGCCCATGTAGTCAATACATCCCAATGCTTAGCCGCATAGTCCGGATTTTCTTCTATCACGGCGATGGCTGCGCTCAGAATCATCATGTTTCCGGTTTCTTCAATCGGCATATCACCCCCGTATACCTGTCCGTTTGCCAACGGATAAGTACCCAAATCATGCGCTGCAAAAGGTTTCGGCCATTTGCCATTTTCGCTATATTGGAATATACCGTTCATCATGCCTTTCAGCAAATTCGGATTATAAACCAAAAACAAAGGAGAAGAAGGATAAGTTAAATCCACGGTATTGATACATCCGTTACTGAAGTTCTCTTTCGACATGAACAGCAGCTCACCGTCGGGCGACTCAACCAGCTTGTGTGCAGCCATTACCTGCCGATAAGCCAGCGCACATAACTCAGCGTACTTTCTGCCTCCAGCCTGTTCTGCTTCGCCTATCAGTTTCGCATCAAATTCGGTACAGCGTTTCATCAATGTGCTATACTCTTGCGTTGCTTTTTCCAACTGGGTAAAGATAGTCTGATCGTTCTTACGATTCCAATACGGACGCAAATTAGTACCGAAGTATTGCAGTGAGTAAATATCATCGTAAGCCAGCATCAGATATCCCGTATCCGATTTGACATTACCCATCTTACAAGCGATAGCCAATTTATTCATTCCGTCGGTCGACTGTTCTTTCAGCGTACCATCGGCCAAGAAACTTTGACGCAACAAGGCTCCGTCACCGGTGCCAACCTTCAAACGATTGTCATCAGGCGCTGCAAAATAAAAATATCCCCAGTCGATGCGCAAATCATCTCCCCGTTTCGCCAATATGTTCTGCTCAACACTTCCGGTGCTGGCGTAAACGATACCATTCTCATTTCCGGTTTTACTTACCGATTTCTGATAGGGTTGGTCAATCGCCCATTGCGGACCTGCTTCGAAATACAATTCCACATCGTGTTTTTGATTGTCTTTCGATTGAACTTCGTAAGTAAGATAGTTAACCGGACGAGTCATCAGGTCTAAATCATCCATCAACAGCGGAGCGGTAAAAGTCAGTTTCAAGTCAACGTTCCCGCAGTTAAACGTATAATAAGTCTGAGTAGCCTGAGCGTCTACCGAAGTCTGTACAGCGGTCTCGGCAAAGAATCGGGTATCGTCTTTTTCTGCCAGCAAGCCAAAATCCAACAAACCATTTCCCACACGGTTACGGCAATAGGCAGCGATTATGTTTTCTCCCTTTTTCAACGAAGCAACTGCTTCTTCGGGAAGTTTGGCATACACATACTTTTTCGCCGAATTGCCTGTTTCGACCACCTTTATACCATTTACATAAATGATTACGTCATCATCGTGCGAGTATTCCAAATACAAGTTTTTCTTCGACAAATCGTCGGTTATGTTTACCGTACGGCGTACCCAAATGTATTCACTTCCCCATTGAGTTTTTGCAGTAGGCTCGTTTTCTTTCGTTCCGAATGCTCCCGGAGCCGTTTTCCACGCAGCATCGTTAAATCCGGCCTTTTCCCAACCCGAAACGGGTTCGGCAGTTGTATATTTTCCTTCCCAGTCACATTGCTCGGAGGTTCCACATATCGGATATAGTTCCAGTTCTTCTTCTCCCATAAAACGATATGCTTTGCCGTCGACTTTAGCAACTCCCAGTAAAGGGAAGTTCTTGCCCGTCCAGTGTTTTACCGGAGCATCATATAATTGATTAGACATCGACCACGCACTGGTGTAAGGGTCAATCGTTACCAACGGATAAGCCGGAGCACGTAATTCGTTTTTAGCATGTTGTTCCGACTGCTGTTTTCCTCCTCCGCAACCAACCAGCAGAGCGGCTGTTGCTACATAAACTAATGTTGTCAGTCTCATATTTTTATTCTTTTTTGATGATACATGATTTTCACTTTACAGTATTGTCAGGGAAGAGCAACATCAAAGCGGGAATGCCGGATGCCGAATAACTGTCTATCACCTGATTTCCGCTCACCGCCTCATCGTATTTTCCTCCGCAAATGATGCGGTTCTTATCGCGGTTACTCCACCCGCAGTCTATCGTATGCTCCAAGAAAGGAAGGTATTGCGATTGTCCGCAATCGTAAACCAACATGGCGATGTATTGTGCGAATATGGCCGTATAAATACCTTGCTCGATTCCGCTTTCAAAAGGAAGCACACCGGCAGGCGACATGTCTTTCACCGTATAGTCTGCGGCAAGGATGGCGTTATCCAGATAACGGCGTTCACCCGTAGCCTGATACAGCATTACCGAGCCTCCGATAAAAGTCGCCTGATTATATACGTGGGCTTTCCAGTCCGGTTCATGCGTTCCGTGCCGGCTGTCTGCCACTCGCCCCGTCGATTTGTCGAACAGGTTATTTACCCCCCACTCATAGATTTCTTTCGCTTTTTCCAAATACTGTGCTTTGGTTTGGTAGTTCCAATCCGCCTCCTCCGGTTCGCGCCTGCCTGCGGGTACATTTTTATAAAGCGTCATCGCCGCTACCACCGTAGGGAAATTGATACAAGCCATCTTGCCGTCGCGGTCGCTGTCATTCGGTTTCGGGTTATGGATAGGTTGCCACTGCCAGAACATGCCGCCTTTTTTCTCGTCGTACGAGCCGGTATCCCCTACCCGCTTCGAACCGTTCCATACCCGACTGAAACTTGCCTCGGCCAGTTTCAGGTATTCTTTGTCGCCAAACAATTCGTAAGCACGGGCAAGCGTAATAGTCCACCACTGAATATCATCGTAGATAAACCAGCCGGTGTTTTCGTTATTGTCATGGAAATCGAAGCCTACATAGTGAGCTTTATTTCCCTCAAAGATTTTCCGACTTAACGCCTTGTACTTTTTTTCGCGCTCTGTGTCTTTCTGCGAACGGGCAAGACGATATGCATTCATCGCCATATCCCAATAAATAGGCTGACACCAAATTGCCGCCGCTCCGTTTCCACGGTCTACGGCACGAGGAAAAGAAGTATCCGTTTTATAAATATACTTCAGGGAATCAAGGTAATTACGATTAAAACCTTCGTAAGCCTCCCATACATCTGCATGAGTATAGCGCAACGTCGCACACATCCCTGAAAGTCCGACGGCCCAACATCCGATTAACAATAATATTTTTCTTGTCTTCATACTAACTAATGTTTTTATATATATCGATACTAAAACCTATGCATTAATTGAACCCATTGAATTTTTTCCGCTAACGGAAGCGCGGGCAAAATGTCTCCTCCGTTATACCCGAAAAACGCTACCGTTAGCGTTGGTCAACTCATGCGGTAGCGTTGACCGGTTCTACCCATAGTGTTGATGCGTCCTATGGGTAGCGTTTTCAAGCCCTCTGCCGAGCCGGATAAAGCTTCTTAAACAAGCCCTTTTACGGTGTTACGCTTAAACGGAACTCGACAGAGCCATGTACAAATTCTCCACAGCCACTCTACCGGTCCATAATAGAACCGTTTCATCCACCAATTACTATAAGCTATTTGTATTATGCAGAAAAAGATACCGAACATAAAACTTTCAAGATAATTCAGCGACACAGCCCCATTTAACCCAAAGCCGTAGAAAACACAAACGCCGACAAAACTTTGCATCATGTAGTTTGTTACACTCATTCTGCCTACCGGAGCCAAATAATCTAAAATCTTGCGTCCGCCGTATCGGTAATACAACAGTATCAGTCCGCAAACGTAAACCATCATCTGCCCTAAATTACCGTATGTTTTAAACATGGTCTGTCCTACCCGCAATGCAAAATCTTTTACTCCCCAATAAGGAAGCAAATAAGCTATCGCATAGAACACGGCAAAAAACGCCAACGCATACGGCAAAACCAGTTTGCTGTAATTTACCATCCGAACTTCGTCTTTATGGATTCCCGAACGTCCGATCAGCATACCGATGATAAACAACCCCAACAACTGCAAATAGCGGTAATTATTAAACACCCACAACACCTTAGCCCATTGTCCGCGCCACAGATTGAAATCAATCACATCGGCAAACGAACCGTGAATAAACACAGAAGCACAGGTTTCATAAAGGCGATTCATTTCGACCACCAAATCGGTAGGCTGGTTCGGCACGTTGTTCTCCAGCAAGGAAACAAAACTGATTACTGCGGGAATTTGCAGGAACAGCAACACAGCCAATCCTATCAGCCACTTGGTGGGTACTTTATATAAAGGTATAAGAAACAGTCCTAACAAAGCGTAGACTACAAAGAACTCACCCAAATACATCAGTCCGTTAATATAGCCGAACAATAACAACAGCACCATACGCCAAACAAAACGTCCTCTGAAATCTACTCCCTTACTTGCCTGAGAATCCATCTGCATGAAAAAGCTCAGTCCGAACAACAAAGAAAACATGGCATACGACTTTCCGGCAAACAAGAAATTCAGCGTATCAAAGACTCCCGTATCTACCCGCTGCCAGAAAGGATTATCTACTACCGGCACCAAAGTCAGGTCAAAACGCTCCATGCAATGCCACAACAGAATACCTACCAATGCAAATCCTCTAAGCGCATCAATCGAATGAATGCGTTTGGGAGGAGCAATCCGATGAACATGATTATTCATAACATCCCGACGTTGAAGATTTCTATACTCGATTGTTCCGAAAGCGGAGCATAATCCTTTATTGATACACAGGCTACGGGCGTTGCAGCATGAGTGTGATTGGTAAATACGTTTTTCATCGTTTTCAGGTTTAATAAAGATAATGTGTTAATTCTCTGCTGCAAAACTAACGAACGCAAGTAACGAATGATAGAAATAGTCATTCAAAAAACAGAAAAAACAGTTCACCAACCAGTCTTTTCACCATTTAACGCCCCGCAGGCATCATAACTTGCCTTTTCTTACGCTTGAGGGCTGTTGCCTCCGGTTTGTTCCATTGCAAAAAAATAAGTCGGCATCTTTTATCAGATGTCGGCTTATTTCCACCAGCCCAAATTATAATCCGGAAGGTTTAGGCAAGGGAACTCCTAATTTTACAGGCTTCCCAAATACGGGCATCCCGTTTTTATCCCATTCTATTTTTTGCATACGTATGCTTCTCGACTCATTATCACCGGTTATGCCGTTGGGTATTGCACGGGCATGATACAGTACATACCATTCTTTCCCATCGGGAGAAGGAACAAACGAAAGGCTTCCCGGACCGAATACACTATCTTGAGGCGACTGCGAAAATACCGGTTTATCGTCTTTATGCCAAGAATCCGGGTTCAACAAATCAGCATCGGTATCGGCAGTAAGCATCCCTATGCAATAATAGGGAGACCAACATCCGCTTGCCGAATAGTATAATATCAGCTTTTGTCCGTCGCGCGAATGAAACAACTGAGGAGCCTCGTTTACATAAATCGGATAAGCCGTACGGCTTCCGTCGGGATTCACCCACTGTCGTTCCCAACTATATTCCGGCTTCGACAACATAACCCGCTTGGTATCCAGTGTCCACGGATTTTTCATCCGAGCGATATAAATGCATTGGGTTTCTTCCATGATACGTCTTTGAGGCCAGCCCGACCAAATCAAGTATTGAACTCCTTTATGAACAAAAGTTGAAGCATGAATCCCCCAATTCCAATCCGGATTCGTCATAATCGCTCCTTTCAGTTTAAATGTTCCTTCCAATGGAGTTGCAGCCTCATTCTCTAATACATAAATCTGATGATTATCCGTATTGCCATTATCGGCAGCATAATAGATGTACCATTTGTCATTTATCCGATGAATCTCCGGCGCCCACAAATTATATTTATTGTTAGGGTCGGCAGAACGCCACACTTCTTTATAAATAGCATGTTGCATATCTGTAATATCTTCTGTCTCCCACACCCAAATCATATCGTTGGTTTCATGCGTATAATAATATTTCCCTTTATAAAAAATAGCACTGGGAGAACTTCCTGTACCAAACAAAGGATTGGTAAAGGTTGACACCGTTTTGCCGCTTTCGGCATTCGGATTATTCCGACAGGCACCCATCATACACATAAGAATAAACAAAGGCACGTAACAAACTAATTTCATAACAATATTTCGTTGGGTATGTAACATGCAGCCAAAATTATACATTTCAACCAACAATTCAAGAAGAAATGGTCAGTTTTTATCTTTTATTTGACAAAACCTATCCACAAAAGAAAAAATAAATGGCAACCTTTGTATGTAGATTAAAACATCAAAAAAACATATTATCATGAAAAACATCAGTAAAGTAAAAGGAATGCTGTTTTGTGCGGCACTGTCAATGTGTTGTTCATGTAACCATACATCTACAGAGTTTAGTGTAACCATGACAGACCGACCAGACAGAATGGAACAGAATCCAAACTATGCGAATAATCGTTCTCCACTGCAACCGTCGCATTTCTTAAAACTTCCGGTAGGAAGTATCAAGCCGGAAGGATGGTTAAGAAAGTATTTGGAACTGCAACGAGACGGACTGACCGGTCACTTAAACGAAATCAGTGCATGGCTGGAAAAGGAAAACAATGCTTGGCTCACCAATGGAGGCGATCATGGATGGGAAGAAGTTCCGTATTGGTTGAAAGGCTACGGAAATCTGGCTTACATCTTAGGCGATGAGAACATGATAAACGAAGCTAAAACATGGATTGAAGCAGCCATAAACAGCCAGCGTCCCGACGGATCGTTTGGTCCGATAAACATGAAAGGCGATAAGCCTGAACTCTGGGCGCAAATGATTATGTTATGGTGTCTGCAATCTTATTATGAATATACCAACGATTCGCGCGTGCTAACTTTAATGACCAATTTCTTCAAATGGGAGTTAAGTTTGCCTGACGATAAATTTTTAGAGGATTACTGGGAAAATAGCCGCGGTGGAGATAATTTACTTAGCGTATATTGGTTATACAATAAAACCGGTGAATCTTTCTTGTTAGAGTTAGCTGAGAAGATACATCGCAACACTGCCGATTGGACAAGATCTTCTACGTTACCCAACTGGCATAACGTGAACGTTGCGCAATGTTTCCGCGAACCCGCCACTTACTACATGCTTGATAAAGATTCTGCTTTATTAGCTGCTTCATACAATGTACATCATCTGATCAGACGCACGTTCGGACAAGTGCCGGGAGGTATGTTCGGCTCTGATGAAAATTGTCGCATGGGCTATATCGACCCCCGGCAGGGCGTAGAAACTTGCGGAATGGTGGAACAAATGGCTTCGGATGAAATCATGCTCCGCATGACGGGTGATCCTTTTTGGGCTGAACATTGTGAAGATGTAGCATTCAATACTTATCCGGCAGCAACCATGCCTGATTTTAAGGCGTTGCGTTACATCACCTGCCCGAATCATGTGATAAGCGATTCGAAAAACCATCATCCGGGCATTGATAACTCCGGACCTTTCCTTGCCATGAACCCTTTCAGCAGCCGCTGCTGCCAACATAACCATGCACAAGGATGGCCTTACTATACCGAGCATCTGGTATTGGCTACTCCCGATAACGGAGCAGCTTTAGCTCTGTATGCTTCTTGCAAAGCGACCATGAAAGTAGGAGACGGACAGCAAATCGCTATTCATGAAGAAACGAACTATCCGTTTGATGAAGTCATCCGGTTGACTGTTCAAACAGACAAGGAAGTGGAATTCCCGCTTTACTTGCGTATTCCTACTTGGGCAAACCAAGCACAAATCCATATCAACGGACAGAAAGTTACGACTCCTGTTACCAGCGGACAATATGCTTGTATCCGCCGCACTTGGAAAAACGACGATAAAGTGGAACTGACGTTACCCATGCAACTCAGTTTGCGTACATGGCAAGTAAACAAGAACAGCGTAAGCGTAAACTATGGACCGCTCACCATGTCGTTAAAAATACGAGAGAAATATGTAAAGAGCGACAGTAAAGAAACTGCAATCGGCGACTCACAATGGCAAAAAGATGCCGATGCAAGCCAATGGCCTACGTATGAAATCTATCCCGACTCGCCGTGGAATTACTCATTGGTATTAAACAAAGACAATGCGCTGAAAGATTTCAAAGTAATCAAAAAACAATGGCCTGCCGACAATTTCCCCTTCACGCAAGAAAGCGTTCCTCTTGAAATCAAAACCGTAGGACGACAGATTCCAAGCTGGAAGGTAGACCAATACGGACTTTGCCATGAACTGCCCGAAGCCGATGCTCCCAAAAGGGAAAAAGAAGAAATCACCTTAATACCGATGGGAGCTGCCCGACTCCGAATCAGCGCGTTCCCTAACACTTACGAATAATTCATTAACCTATTTATTATTACAATTCTATCATGAAGAAACTATTAACAACTTTATTCGCATTAATTTGCTTGAACGGATTTGCCAATCCGCAGCCGCGTCCTGAATATCCACGTCCGCAATTCGAACGCAGCCAATGGGTAAACTTAAACGGGACATGGAACTTTGAGTTCGATTTCGGAGAATCGGGTAAAGACCGCTCGCTACAAAAGGCCGAACAACTGAGCCAGCAAATTACTGTTCCGTTCTGTCCGGAAAGCAAACTGTCGGGAGTAGCGCATACCGATTTTATCAACTGTCTGTGGTATCAACGCAAACTGTCAATCCCTGCCGACTGGAGTGGGAAAAAGATATTGCTTAACTTTGGAGCGGTAGACTATTATACTGAAATTTATATCGATGGAAAGTTTGTACAGTCGCATTGGGGCGGTTCGTCTTCATTCTCGGCAGATATCACCCGATTCGTGAAAAGCGGACAAACACATAACTTGGTGCTTCAGGTAAAAGATGACCTGCGTTCGGGTAAACAGACCGGCGGGAAACAATGTACCAACTTTTATTCGGGAGGATGCTCCTACACCCGCGTTACCGGTATCTGGCAAACGGTTTGGATGGAAGCTGTTGACAAGAAAGGATTAAAAACAGCGGTAGTACGCCCCGACATTGACCAAAAACAACTGATTATTACTCCGGAATTTTATCAAGAGTCTAACAATACGCTGGAAATCGTGCTAAAAGACGGCGATAAGACAGTAGCAAAAAAAAGCGTTACCTGCTCAAACAGCAGTACCATCATACTTCCTGTCAAGAATATGAAGTTATGGAGTCCTGAGAATCCGTTCTTATACGACTTGGTTTATCAGGTAAAAGACCAGCAGGGAAACATCATTGATGAGGTGAAATCGTATGCGGGTATGCGCAAAGTACATACTGCCGATGGCATCTTTTATCTGAACAACGAGCCTTATTTCCAACGTTTGGTACTCGATCAAGGATATTATCCCGACGGAGTATGGACAGCTCCTTCAGACGAGGCTTTGAAAAACGACATCGTACTGGGAAAGGAAGCCGGATTTAACGGGGCAAGACTCCACCAGAAAGTTTTCGAAGAACGTTATTATTATTGGGCTGACAAATTGGGTTATCTTACATGGGGAGAGAGTGCAAGCTGGGTGATGGATATCAATGACGAACTGGCGGTGCGCAATTACATCGGCGAATGGACGGAAGTGGTAGCGAGAGACCGGAACCATCCGTCGCTGGTTACTTGGACTCCTTTTAATGAAACTTGGGGAAGCCGTGAAGGAGTTTATCCGCGACTGATACGCGACATTTATCATATAACGAAGTCAATCGACCCCACCCGTCCCATCAACGACGCCAGCGGAGACGACCATATACTGACCGATATCTGGAGTGTACATAATTATGAACAGGATGGAAGCAAACTGGCAGAACAACTGGAGTTTAAAGAAGGAAAAGAACCTTACCGAAACAGCCGCGACAAAAAATTCTTGGCCGTGTACGAAGGACAACCTTATATGGTAGACGAATTCGGAGGCATCGGATGGATGTCGGCCGAAGAGCGCAAAAATTCTTGGGGCTATGGAAACATACCTCAAACTCCCGAAGAGTTCTACACTCGCTTGGAAAGTCAGGTAAAAGCCTTGAAAGACGCTAAACACGTTATGGGATTCTGTTACACGCAACTCACTGACGTGGAACAGGAAAAAAACGGTATTTATTATTACAACCGTACTCCCAAATTAGATATGAAACGGATTAAGGCAATCTTCGAACTGATTCCTTCTTCGCACACTAACCTGAAATAATCATGAAAAAAGCATCTTTTTGTTTCTTATTTACCATACTGCCCTTGCTCTTGTCGGCAAGGCAGTATGGAGGTAATCTTTTCTTTCAGCGGGCAGATTCGTTACTGAACACGATATTAACTTTATATCAGGTTCCGAAATACGGACTGCTGATGGAAACTTATCCTCGTAACCCCAAGCAACAGATTACTTATACTGCCAACAGCGATGCTAATCTTACTCAGCAAGAAGTATCTTTCCTTTGGCCGTATTCGGCAATGGTTTCGGGCTGTGTCTCCATGTACAAAATATCCAAAGCAGACAAATACAAGGAGCTTATGGATAAACAAATCAAGCCGGGACTTGATTTGTATTGGGACAATACCCGGAAACCGGCGTGTTACCAATCATACCCCACCTTTGCAGGGAAAAATGACCGATATTACGATGACAACGACTGGATAGCTTTAGACTGTTGCGATTACTACGAAGCTACCGGCAAACAAGAATATCTTGACAAGGCTATCGCCCTGCATCGGTATATTTACTCTGGATGGTCGGACGAACTGGGTGGAGGAATCTATTGGTGTGAACAGAAACGTACCTCCAAAAATACTTGTTCAAATGCTCCGGCTACGGTTCTGTGTCTGAAGTTATATAAGCTCACAAAAGATGAAAAGTATTTGAAACAGGCTGAAGAAACCTACGAGTGGACCAAGAAAAACCTGCGCGACCCTGAGGATTTTGTTTATTGGGACAATATCAACTTAGAAGGTCAAATAGGCTATGCCAAATATACTTACAACAGTGGGCAAATGATTCAGGCAGGCGTACTGCTTTACCAGATTACAGGCAAGGAGGCTTACTTACAGGATGCGCAGCAAACGGCTAAAGGGGCTTACGAGTATTTCTGCCGCTTGCAGCAAACGCCGAAAGGAGAAATGAGATTCTATCCCGACAGTCCGTGGTTTAATGTTATCTTGTTCAGAGGTTTAAAGGCTCTTTATCAAACCGACCATAACCCGACTTACATCAAAGCGATGATAGATAACGCCGATTTTGCTTGGAGATGGACGCGCGACAGCAACGGCTTGTTCAGCAACGACTGGTCGGGAAATAAGTCAAACCAATTTAAAAGTTTGCTGGAAAACGCTTGCATGGTTGAATTATTTGCAGAAATCAGCGAATTGTAACTCTATTTGTACGTTATGAATATCAAACATCTAATCATGGCAGGAGCCATACTGTGTATTCCTGCCGCCCACTGCCGGTCACAGCAAAACCGGCAAAGTGGAAATCCGATAATTCCCGGATGGTATGCAGACCCTGAAGCCATCGTTTACGGCGATACATACTGGATTTTCCCGACGCTTTCTCAGCTTTACGGAGAAGACACCCTTACTTATAAAAAAGATTTGGAGCGAAAAACCGAAGCCATCAATCAAGAATATAACTTACAAACGCATTTCGATGCTTTTTCATCGACCGACCTCGTTCATTGGACCAAACATCCAGAGGTGTTATCCATCAAAAATGTTCCGTGGGTAAAATATGCTTTGTGGGCGCCATCGGTAATTCATGCCAACGGGAAATATTACCTGTTCTTCGGCGGAAACGATATTCAGAACGATGAGCAGTGGGGAGGCATCGGAGTGGCTGTTGCCGACCGTCCGGAAGGTCCGTATAAAGACGCTTTAGGAAAACCGCTCATCTCGAAAATCATAAATAAAGCACAGCCGATAGACCAGTTTGTGTTCCGCGATGACGACGGACAGTATTATATGTACTACGGGGGATGGAGACACTGTAACATGGTGAAATTACGAAGCGACCTTTTGGCTTTGGAGCCGTTTGGCGACGGGACGTACTACAAAGAAGTTACTCCCGAAAATTACGTAGAAGGCCCCTTCATGCTGAAACGAAACGGAAAGTATTACTTCATGTGGTCGGAAGGCGGATGGGGAGGCCCGGATTATTGTGTGGCTTATGCCATAGCCGACTCGCCGTTCGGACCGTTTAAACGTATCGGAAAAATTTTACAGCAAGACCCGCAGGTAGCTACCGGAGCAGGACATCATTCGGTTATCCAGATACCGGGAAAAGATGAGTATTACATTATTTACCATCGCCGTCCGTTAGGTCACACGGGGATAAACGAACGTCAGGTTTGCATTGATAAATTGGAGTTCGACCCCAATGGCTACATCAAACCCGTAAAAATCACCCACGAGGGAGTCCGTCCGGTTTCCTTACAGAAATAAATACGAAAAATTTCCATCCGAAAAACAGCCGAAAATTCCTTCGGATAGAAATGAAAACTTATCCGCATAAAAGGGTTGTTTGAACTTTATCCGGGCATAAAAAAATTCTACCCATAGGACAGGCAAGTCCTATGGGTAGAACCGGGTAACTTAACCGCATGAAACAAGTAACACTAACGGTAGCGTTTTTTTCGGAAGAATTTCTTATTTCTCTTGCGAGAGATGAGTTACGTAATCTTTCGGTAATACGCCGAATTGCGCCCTAAAGCATTTGGCAAAATAAGATGACGAACTGAAACCCGTCTGCTCACATACCTCCGTAATGCGGCATCCCTCCTTCAACAATACAGCAGCCCTGTTCAACCGGCAAAGTTTCAGATAATCATTGGGAGACATTCCGGTCAAGGCTTTAAGTTTACGGTAGAAATTAGAACGGCTCATGTTCATATCCGCCGCCAAGATGTCTATCGAAAAATTCTCGTCAGCCAGTTGCGCTTCAACCGCCTGCTGCATTTTTGTAAGAAATTCGCGGTCGCGAGGCGTAATGCTTATTTCTTCTTGTCCTTCGGGCAGGTTATGACTGTTCAGCTCTTGCATACGCTGATGGAAAACCATCCTTAACTTCAAGATATTTCGTATCTGCATCTTCAACTGAACGATAGTAAACGGTTTTTCCACGTAAGCATCCGCTCCGTACCTGAATCCTTCGGCTTTCGATTCGGGTAAGGTTTTTGCCGTAAGCAGTATAACGGGGATGTGAGAGTAATCAATATCCGATTTTATTTTGTTACAAAGCTCCAGTCCGTTCATTTTAGGCATCATCACGTCGCTCACCACTACGTCAACGGCAGTCGTTTCTAAAACTTTCAAGGCTTGCAGTCCGTTCGTTGCTTTTACCACCTTAAACCATTTGGCAAGCCTTGTATACTCCATGTCTAACAGTTCTACGTTATCTTCAACCAACAACACGGTATATTTTTGTTGCAAAAGCGGGTCGTCCTCTTCAGTTTTCACCGGCGATTCCACCTTTTCATCCATATCCGATACGATAATCTGTTCTTCTATATCCGACTCACGGGCGTGAAGGGGAAGCGTCAGAATAAAAGATGCTCCACCGTAAGAATTGTCTTCTGCCCTCAAACTTCCCCCGCAGTTTTCCGCCAACGAGCGAGAGTATGCCAGACCGATACCTGTCCCTAACATCGCTTTGGGATTGTCTACCTGATAAAAAGCTTGAAAAACTTTTTCTTTTTCATCGAAAGGAATCCCGTCTCCATCATCTTCTACCCGAATATCAAACTGTTCATTGAGTTGTTTCAACCTAATATCTATTCGGGTATGGGCATACTTCATGGCATTGCTAACCAAGTTTACCACAATCTTGCTGACTTTATCAGCATCAATCACCGCCTCTATCCGGGAGGTTTCCGGAACATCCAACGTCAGAACAAGACTCTTCAGTTCAGCCGAACCGATAAATTGGTTATAAATATCTTGCAATAGCTCTACAATATCGCAGTTCTTCAGATGAAGCCGTACTACGCCTGCCTCCATTTTCTGGAAATCCAGCAACTCATTGGTCACTCCCAACAGGTAATTTACATTCTTATCTATTACCGAAAGATATTTGCTATCTTCTTTGCTCCGGTCGGTAACGAGCAAACTTTCAAGCGGTAATTTAATCAGGCTAAGAGGTGTACGTATTTCGTGCACCAAATTGATAAAGAAATTGATTTTAGATTTATACAATTCTTTTTCTTTCTCTATCTGATAATTTTCCATCCGTTTGCGGTATTTGTTCTTCAGATGACGGTCTCTGCGCCACAGTGCATACGCAAGAAAACAAACCGCAAGCAAACAATACACAAGATACGCCCAGCCTGACAGCCACCACGGAGGCGTAACAATAATCCATAAATCAGCTACATCATTATTCCATTTCAAGTCATTGTTCGAACCACGCACAAGCAGGTGATATTTGCCCGGAGCCAGATTGTTATACGAAACATAGTTATTCTCCAAATCGTTAAACCATTCCTTGTCTACCCCTTCCAACTTATAAGAATAATGATTCTTACGGGGGTCTTGGTAACTAAGTGCAGCAAAATACACCGTAAAGCTATTATAGGTATAAGGTATCTTTACTTCTTTGGCCTGATAGAAGGGTTTGTCAAGATGCAACAACTTACGTACATCTTCTCTTTTATCGACACGCATCAAAGTTATATCCGTGATGTATACGGGAGGAACGTAGGCATTTGAAGGAAAGAACGAAGGACGGAAGGCGTTAAACCCATTCATCCCTCCCAAGTAAATCGTACCGTCTTCTGCCTTAAAAGAAGCTCTTTCACGGAACGGATTACTCAACAAACCGTCTGACTCGGTAAAACGCTGGTATTTTTCGGATGACATGGGGTTTAATTTCACAATACCCACATTCGTCGACAGCCAGAATGCTCCCGACTGGTCTTGCTCTATCGAATAAATAACCTGACTGGAAACCCATGAATTGTTTTCACTCAAATCGACAAAACATCTCTGGCGTTCGTCAAAATAGCACAGCCCGTTTCCGTTTGTCCCAAACCACATTACGCCGTTGCTGTCTTCAAACAACGTGATAACGGAATTATGGCTGATGCTTTTCTTGTCGTTACGCTTATGTTCATAATGACGCCAATAATTATCTGTCTGATTACATAGAAAAACCCCGCTGTTTGCCGTCGAAATCCAAATGTTGTTATGCCCGTCTTCCAATATATCCGTAATGGATATCATGACTCCAATGGTTGTTTCTGTATGGAAGTTGTCTTCTTCGGGATTATAATAACAAAGCCCCCAACTTGTCCCTACATAAATCCGCCCGTTACGACAGCCGTAAATCGTTTGCACATCATCGCTACATATCGTGTTCGGAGTAGTATAAGAGTGATTATAACTTTTTACACGCCTCGTCGACAAATCTAAGATTTTTAACCCGTTGGCAAATGTCCCTATCCATAATTTACCTTTATCCAAAAACAGGGCACGGATATCGTAAGGCGATTTGCCGTCTTCTTCCAAAGGATATTTATCGACCTTCCGAGTGGCCTTATCATATCGGTACAGCCCGTTACGAGTACCTATCCAGATATTTCCGTTGGATTCATCTTCGCAAAACGTATTTACCACACCGCTTTCGGGTAACACAAAACGGCGGAAGGGCTTGGCACGTGCCGACAGATAGCTTACTCCTTGCATGTTAGTCAGTACCCAAATACCGTTTTCGGCGTCTTCCATCAGCGCATTGATGCTCCGGTCGTTACCGGAAGAGTCGCCCACCGAGTTATCTATCGGAACCAGCGTTTTTGTCATGCGGTCGAAACTATACAGTCCGTTATCTGTTCCTACCAACAATTTTTTTTGCCTCCACGGTTTCAAACATTGGATAATCCGGAACTGGTCTGCTCCTATTTCATAATGGTTTGTTTCTCCCGTACCTACATTGATACTGAACAAAGACTTGCTGTTTGTTCCTATCCACAGCGTACTATCCACAAGCTGAATGCAATTGGCCTTATGGTTCGACTTGTTCCAATCTACATCCGAAGATGATAAGTGATAAGTTCGCTGATATGCTCCATGACGGTCGAAACAAAGAATATCATCTTGCAATGAAGAACAGTATATTTCTCCTTTTTGCCCCACACAGATGTCCCATACGAACGAAGAATACATATTGTTCTGCGTTAAAACGTTTTTCTGCGGGTCATAAAAAAACAGTCCTTGCCCTAACGTAGCTATACCTATCATACCGTCGGCCAACTGCACTATCCGGCTTACTTCACTACTGATAAACACGCCGAACTCGGTAGTAACATCGAACAGAACAAAAGCATCCCGATTACGCTCATAAATATAAATGCCACAGTCTGTACCTACCCAGATACGCTTTTGGCTGTCTTCGTAAAGCGAACGGACAAAGTTATTTCCGAGCGACCGGTTTTCGTCTTGCGACGAACTGCGGTATATGATATTCTTCCTGCCGTCAAAACAGTTCAATCCATTGCTTGTACCCAGCCAGATAAAGCCATAGCTATCCTGCAAGGCACATAACACGGTGTTATGCGACAACCCGTCTTCTACCGTATATGTACTGAACATTAATGAGCCAGAAGCCTTTGCGGAAAGACATACTCCCCACACAGCAAACCATAAAAGAAGGCATTTCATCTCCCGCCTCATGCGTTTGCATGGGTCAACCTTTTTTTTCAAAAATAAAAATTGCATGAATATAATGATGCTTTGTTTCAAGATTTCAAAAGTAATGAATATTCTTTTTACTGTAAAGTTTTAACCGGAAAAATAGCTGCTCAAACGGGCTGTTTCATGCGAAATGTATCTGTAAAAACCATACGCTCGAACACATGCGGTTGCGCATAGGAACGCATCCGTATGCGTCAGGCAAAACATGCGGATGTTTTATCCAATTCTACCCGAAGAGTTTTTGACTCCGTAAATAACAGTCTTTCTTCTTATGCCGACACTTCTTAAACAAATAACAGAAAAACAGCAACAATCAGCAACCATAAAACAAAAAAATCAGACCAACACATAATACATAAAACACTGTAATCCAACGCACTATTATAATATACACGTTTTCTGTTTATTGAATAGCTTTTCATCTTCCGAAGAGCAAAAATCACCGTTATTTGCAATCGGTAAATTTGAAAAATACCATGAACTTTTTTTATTAACCATTTCTAAATTTAGTCACTATGAGCAAAAAAGAAGAAAAAATTTGCTTCTTGACCCGTAGCAACTTGTGGCGTGTCCCTTTATGTGCAGCCGCATTTTCCCTGCTTCCCAGCGGATATAGCTACACATGGGGAACCAACTCTCTGTTAATGCCTGACGCCTCTGTTGAATCGACACAGCAACAACGGCCAATCAAAGGTATCGTTGTAGACGAAAACGGCGAGCCCGTTATCGGGGCAACAGTCCGGCTCAGTGGAAGTAGCACAGGAACCATCACAGACATGGACGGACGATTTGAAATCAACGTAGCTAAAGGCGAAGAGCTGGAGATTTCATATATCGGTTACACAACACAAACTGTGAAAATCGGTAATTCCGGTTCTATCCAAGTCACACTGAGAGAAGCAACAGAGGTGTTAAACGAGGTTGTTGTAACGGGTTTCGGTATGTCGCAAAAAAAAGCAACGCTGACCGGAGCCGTATCTTCTGTCAAATCGAGCGATATCGAACGTTCGGCTGCCGTAACCGCCAGTGGTGCTTTGGTTGGTAAAATAGCCGGATTGAACACACGTCAACAAAGCGGAGCGCCGGGTTCTACTACCGCCCTGCAAATCCGAAACATGGGTACACCGCTATTCGTTATCGACGGAGTTGTGAGTGATGAAGGACAGTTTAACAACATGGACTTCAACGACATCGAGTCAATATCTATCCTGAAAGACGCTTCGGCTGCCCTGTATGGTTTGCGTGCAGCAAACGGTGTGGTAGTGGTTACTACCAAAAAGGGAGCGCGAAACACGAAAAACACAGTTTCGATTAACGCTTACTACGGATGGCAGAAAAACTCAAAATTCGTTGACCCGGCTAATGTAAAAGATTACGTACATGCTTACGCCACTGCCGAAACATTCTCCGGACGCACGGGAGGAGACCGTCGTTACAATAAAGAAGAATACGACAAGTGGATGGCAGGAACTGACCCGCAGTATCAAGGTTGGGACTGGGGAGATTACATTTGGGTTACCGCTCCTCAATTCTATATCAACACGAACTTCTCAGGAGGTACAGACAAAGCCAATTATTATGTTGCCATTTCTCACATCAACCAAGATGCCACGGTTCGCAACTACGGCAGTTTCCGCCGTACCAACGCGCAGATGAGCATCGAAATGAATGTGAACGAGCGTTTGAAGGTAGGTGCTACCGTTAACGGACGTATCGAAGACCGCCGGCATCCGGGCGTTCCGGGAACAGACGACTATTGGTTGCCGCGTTTCGCCACTTTGAAAAACCAGCCAACCAAACGGCCTTATGCAAACGATAACCCGAATTATCCGCAAAAAGTGTCCGACCAGCCGGAAACCAACTTCGCCATCCTGAATTACAATACTTCGGGTAAGGTATCAGACGTATGGCGCGTTATCCAACTGAACGCCACTGCCGAATATGAAATTCTGAAAGGATTAAAGTTTAAAGGATTGGTAGGATATTATTACGCATACAATGAGTTAGACAATCAGGAATATACATTTAACTTGTATGCATACGACCCGGGCACCGACTCTTATTACGTTACAGACGCAATGACCAATCCGTACAGAGAACGTAATCGGGAAAAAGTGGAAGACCAGATTGGTAACTTCCAGTTAAACTACGACCGCAAATTCGGAAAACACTCGATTACAGCCGTAGCCAGCTTTGAAGCCAGCCAACGCAAACGCCCCAAAATGTGGATTCACTCTACTCCGGTATCCAATGCCATGGACTTAATCCGCCTGAAAGAAATCGTAGAATTCAACGATGACGGAGACCGCACCGAAGCACGTATGGGATACCTCGGACGTATCAACTATAACTATGCAGACAAATATCTGGTAGAATTAATCGGACGTTGGGACGGTTCGTGGAAATTCCGCCCGGGACACCGTTGGGGATTCTTCCCGTCGGCATCTATCGGATGGAGAATTTCGGAAGAAAACTTCTGGAAAGAAAACAAAATAGGTCAGATAATCAGCAACCTGAAACTCCGTGGCTCATACGGCGAAGTAGGAGATGACAACGTAGCCGATTATGCTGCTTTTGATTTCTTGTCGGGATATACCTATAATAATGGAGGTGCTGTACTCGACGGTAACTGGATTGTTGGTTCAGCTACACGCGGTTTGCCTAATCAGGTTCTTTCATGGATGACAGCCAAGATACTGGACGTCGGAGTCGACATGGGATTCTTAAACAACCGCTTGAACCTGCAAGTCGATTATTTCCGCCGTCTGCGTGAAGGTATTTCCGAATCTCGTTATGACGTACTGATACCTAACGAAACAGGTATTGACTTGCCTAAAGAAAACCTGCGGTCGGATATGCACAAAGGTTTTGACGCTTCAATTAATTACACTGATAATTACAACGACTTCCATTACAGCGTGGGAGCCAACATGACTTATTCTCGTTTCTACGACTGGGAACAATACAAACCGCGTTTCAGCAATTCATGGGATGAATACCGAAACAGTATATGGCATCGTGTGGGCTACATCAACTGGGGATATGAAGCCATAGGAAGATTTGAAAGTTGGGAACAAATCGCTACCTACCCGATTGACAATGACCGCAAAGGTAACCGCACGGTTGTTCCGGGAGATATCATGTATAAAGACCAGAATAACGATGGTGTCATCAATGGTTTGGACGAACGCCCCATCGGTTATCGTGTAGACAGCACACCTACCATTAACTTCGGTATCAACCTCTCTGCTGCATGGAAAGGATTCGACTTGGCTATGGACTGGACAGGCTCCGGCATGACTTCATGGATTCAACGTTATGAAACTGCACGCCCGTTCCAAAATGACGGTAACAATCCGAGCGAAGTGCTGAAAGACGCATGGCATCTGTCTGACCCGTTTGACCCGAACAGCGAACTGATTCCCGGAAAATACCCGATGCTGCGCTTAAATTCAGACGAAACAAGTGCCTACGATACCAGTACATTCTGGATGCACAACGTAAAATACATCAAATTACGTAATCTTGAGTTTGGCTATACGCTGCCGCAAGCATGGTTGAATCACACAGGAATCAGCAATCTGCGTGTTTATATCTCCGGAACAAACCTGTTAACGATTTCGAACCTGAAAGGTATCATGGACCCGGAATGTGCAAGCGACAATGGTTTGGACTATCCGCCGATGCGAGTCATTAATATTGGTGTAAACCTTAAATTTTAAGTAAACAATGAAAAAGAGATATTTATTCGCAGCTTCACTGGCTGCTGCTATGCTGACGTTAAACAGTTGTAGCGACTTCTTGAATACCAAGCCTGACACGATATTAACCCAAGACCAGACTTACGGAGACCCGACATTGATAAAATCTGTAATAGCCAACTTCTACGGACGAACCATGCTGGGACAAAAAGTGGAAGACTGGGATGCTTGGACCAGCATCGACGAGGCTATTTATTACGACAGAAATGAAACAGAATATTTCGACCGTAACAAATGGTGTGACTACGACCATTGCTACGATTTGATACACGACCTGAATGTGTTCTTAGAGGGAGTGAAAACCTCTACCGCAATTGATGATGCCACGAAAGAGGCTTACATCGGAGAGGTGCGTTACATCCGTGCATGGATTTACTTTTGCTTGGGCAGAAGTTTAGGAGGAGTACCCATCGTTGGCGACCAAATATTCGACTATACTCCGGGAATGGATATCAGTACCATGCAGATTCCACGTTCTACTGAAACAGCTCTGTACGACTACATTATTTCGGAATGTCAAGAAGCCGGAAAGTTGCTGACTACGGAAACCAACACGCATAATGCACGTGCCAATTATTGGGTAGCCAAAATGCTTGAAGCACGCGCCGCACTGACTGCTGCTTCATTGGCTCGATACAACACTCCTGAAGCTCATCCGCAATTACGCACGCAAGGAGGTGAAGTAGGTATTCCTGCTGAAAAGGCTGAAGGATATTATCAAACAGCACTGGCTGCGGCAAAAGAAGTAATTGAAAAAGGACCTTATAAATTGATGTATCCTACCGAAAATACCCCACAGGCGTATGCCGATAATTTCTATAAAGCCGTATGTCAGAAGGATGGAAATACGGAAGTTATCTGGTGTTTCGACTTTGTAGCACCGGGAAAGACACATCAGTTCACCACTAACAACCTGCCTAAGAGCATCGCACAAGATACCGGATGCGACCGCCTGTCGGTAATCTTAGGCTTGGTAGAGGCGTTTGAACCGATTGATGCAAGCGAAGAGGAAAGAGGTAAAGGAGCACGATTCGACATCGGCACGATAGACAACCCGAAATTCTTCGACAATCCGACTGATTTGTTCATGGAACGTGACCCGCGTTTGAACGGCTCTATCATCTTCCCGGGGGCTACTTTCGGAGGACAAACCATCGAACTGCAAGCCGGACAGTTGAGAAAGGAAAACGGCAAATGGGTGGAACGAACCGGAGCGCGTAACTCATACGATGAAGAACATCGCCTGATTACGGCAAACAATGGTCCGTTCGGCGGCAATGAACGTGAAATCAACCGTACCGGATTCTATGTCCGCAAATATCTTGACGCTACACCTGCCGCCGGAACCATCGGCCGAGGCTCTGATATGTGGAACGTACATTTCCGCATCGCAGAGGCTTATCTGATTGCTGCCGAAGCAAGCTGGGAACTGAGTGGCGATAACTATGATGAAACCGCACTGAAATATATCAATGATATACGTTCACGCGCAGGAGTAAAACCGCTGACAAGCATCGACCACGAAAAAATCATGCATGAAAACCGTGTGGAATTTGCATTTGAAGGACAACGCTGGTGGCAACTGAAACGCTGGATGGAAGCTGACAAAATTTGGGACGGAAACCCGAATACGAGAACAGCTCAACGCTTAGGATTATGGCCGTATAAAGTAGTTGCACCGGGCGACCCGAACGATGGCAAATGGGTATTCATCGAAAAAAACATGGCTACACTCGACTTATGGCCGAAGCCTTACCATTGCACTGACGCTCAGTATTATGCAGAAATAAATAACGGATGGATTAATAACAACCCGAAACTGGTGAAAAATCCGTTCCAATAATTAACTCAAAAACGAACAATAATATGAATACATTATTTAAGATATGCTCGGTTTTTATTTTGGCAACGTTGGTATTGACAAGTTGCCGGAAAGATAATTATGATGAGCCGGAATCTTTTATCAAAGGACGTGTGGTTTATCAAGGCGAACCATTACAATTACGCGGCAATGAAGCTGTGAGACTTCAGCTTTATCAGCGTGGATATGAAAAACATGACCCGGTGGATGTATTTGTCAACCAAAACGGAGAGTTTTCTATTTGCATCTTCGACGGTCAATATCAGTTAATCACGAAAGCCGGAAACGGCCCGTGGACTTCGGAAGGAAGAGATACCATCGAAATCAACCTGCGAGGCACAGCCGTACAAGATGTGGAGGTAGTGCCCTACTATCTGGTAGACAATGCACAGATTACACGAAACGGCAATCAGATAAACGCCTCATTTGACGTAAACAAAATTGCAGGAACGGGTATCGACCGCGTGATGTTGCTGTTAGGAACCACACAATTTTTGAGTGATGGAGAACATAACGTAGACCGCTACGATGAAACTGAAAACATGGCGGATTATGCCGGCGGTGGCAAAACTTATACGTTCGCTACACGGGATTATACCGACCATCAGATGTTTCAAACGGCACTGAATCGTGGAACGCTTTTCGGACGTATTGCCCTGTGGCCTTCGGGTTCCGACCAAGCTATCTACTCGCCTGTCATCCGCTTGGATTAATCTCACATAAGGATTGTAGAAGGGTAACAATATCAATAAATTAAAGTCGCACAAATCGAAAGACCTCGTCGGCATGGCTCACATGCTTTCGAGGTCTTTTATTATCTCTTCGATTACCGCCCGGCAACTCTTTTCTTCCTTTCAATAGAGGCAGAAGATGCTTCGGATAAGATTATTATCTCATTAAGGCAGCAACCAATCCGGCAAACGTTTATTGCTTTGCTATTCCGCACAAAATAGGTATCATCCGAAACAGGACGAAACATTCCTCCTACTTCAACACTGAACCGTCTGATAAAAAAAGAGTCTGTTCCCTTCTCCGCACACACATATAAAAAGAATAGGGAATACGCCGAACGGCACATTCCCTATTCTCTCTCTTAAAATCTAATATATGTTTATTAAGAACATCTCAATACCTGTCCGATACGGAGAGTCGTCGTACGTCTGATACCATTTAACTTACACAAACGGTCGATTGATACATGATAAATACGCGAGATGCGTCCCAATGTATCGCCTTTGCGAATCTTGTGGTAACGGATAGCTGCCTTTTCAGCTTCTGCCGCCCCTGATTTGCCTGATTTCACAGCAGCCAAAGCACGTGTGCGCTGGTAAGCATAACGATTGGCTCCACGGACAAACAAATAGCTGTCTGCTACAATATCTTGATTCGGGAAGTCGAACATAAATTCCGGATTGATGACTTCGCCCAAGAAACGAGTTTCGAAATGTAAATGAGAGCCGGTAGAACGACCGGTGTTTCCACCCAAACCGATGGGGTCGCCTGCTTTTACGTATTCATCTTCTTTCACGATTTGCTTGGAAAGGTGTCCGTAGATGGTTTCCAAACCGTTGTCATGACGGATTACTACGTATTTTCCATAACCGCGGCGTTCGTATTTCACCATACGCACCCGTCCGTCGAAAGCAGCACGGATAGTATCTCCAATATAAACTTTTATATCCAAACCGTTGTGCATACGCCGCCAGCGCGGACCACATTTGGATGTTATCTTTGTATGGGTAGTAGGCATACAGAAGCCTGTAAGATCGATACGGAAGCTGTCGGGTACGTTTACCGTGTTTCCGTAAGCGTGAACACGTTCATTATTCCAATTCGGATAGAGACTATACGCCGGATAAACGGCTTGTTCGGCCTTTATCTGACGAATCAATGCTAAAGAATCTACTGCTTTCAATTTCCGGTCTACCGGAGCCTGACGCGCCAACAGGTCTTGCCCTGCCACATGTGTGCTGACTAACGCCAAGGCTGCCACCGCAACTGTTCTAATACATTTTAAAATCATTACTTTTTTTACTTCTATTCAAGAGACCGTTTCCGGTTTCATACGGTTCAACTTTAAGACTATCCTCTATAAAGGATACTCAGATTTACAAAAAGCGTTCCAAAGATAATTTTTTTTCGGCAGAGCGTATTATTTACTTAACTATTTTTATAAGAAAAGCGTATTTATGCAGAAAATATATGTTGTTAAACATAACTTTCTGTACAACAAAAACTTTCATCTGCCTCTTTTAACCGTTACTTCCAACCGGGCTTACAGAGAGGAGACAAATTTTCCGTCTTTCCACTTGTAGCGCAAGGGAGCAGCCACAAGGTATGCACGCAGTTTGCCTGCCGTTTCTTCGTCCAGATAGTCGGGGGTAGTATAGGTAAATGTCAATACGGGTTCTTCTTTCGAGAGTTCTGCCTTCAGCAGATACATGTCTGCCGATGCCCGCAAATTTCTCAACGAGTCGGCTTGAACAGCTGATTGGGGGTGCTTGTAGAACGTATCTTCTGCCGGCAAGGTCAGAAAATCAGACAGCGGAAGTTCTTGCCACGAGGTATCGTAAAATTCGATCTGACTGTCGGCGGCAGGAGCCGTATAGGTACGCACCACACAAATCACCTTTACCGAGTCGTTGACGGGAAGCAGTTTCATTTCGGCAGTGCTCACCGAGCTGACTTTCAGCATCAGATAATCATCGGTCATCGTAATCATTTCAGAGGTTTTGCCGAAACGGTTGCGCACTTCTGCTTTCATGTTGCTGGCAAGAAAATCGCCGAAATCTTCGCGGTTGACTTTGGTCAGCAGCGGAGAAAGCGAGTCGGGCAACTCAATAAACAATGACTTTATATCTTGGGCGGGCAGCGTCAGGCTGCATAACATACAGGCTATAAGTAGAATCTGTTTCATAATGGTCTCTGTTATAAATCTCGCCAAAGTTACGATTTATTTCTATTTGCCGGCAAAAAGAGTTGAAAAAAGGCAACCATTTATAAAAAGATACGCGCCTGCATCCGTCCGGGGAATACAGGCGCGTGGTAATTTATGTAAGGATGTTACCGGTTCCGGTCATTCGGTTTTCAGGTTTTCGGTGGGATTGACACGGGCGGCTTTTAATACTAACAAGGCGGCAAGCATCACCACGATAAGCAGTACGATGAGTGTACAGCCGGTAAAAATCCACCACGACAACTCTATTTTTACGGCAAAGAGCTGAAGGATATTTTCGCCCACTTTCCATGCCAGCAGTGCACCGACTACCACGGCAGGCAGGGCTATTTTCAGCAAATCGGTAAGAAAGAGCCGTTGCACATCGGCTACCGATGCCCCGTGAATGATACGGATGGCTATTTCGGAACGGCGGCGGGTTACTTCATCGCGGATATATGCCATCAAACCGATGAGGGCGATAATCAGCACACACAGTCCGGCGAAGAGCACACTGTTGCGCACATGAAGCAACTGTACGTACAGGCTGTTCATTTCCAAGCCCAAGCTGGTTACTATCTTGTCCTGACTGGTCATGGTGCGGTCTACCACTGCCTGTGCTTCCTGCATGGCTTCGGGCGACATCTGACGGAAACGGATGAACAGCCTTCCTATCGGTTTGTCTCCGTAGAACATTACCGTAGGACGCTCGTCGCGCTGTTCCGTCATCTGCGAACCGAGATGGATTTCTTCGTACACGCCGCAGATGGTCAGCGGTCCTCCGTGTTCGCTCAAGAAAAATGACTTCCCTACCGCAGACCCTTCCCAGCCTGCCAATGCTTTCATCCGTTCCACAAACCGGCGGCTTACCATCGCCTGACGGGTCACCGTGTCTTGCAGATGGGGCGTGAAAACCTCTCCTTCCACAAGGGGAATCTGGAAGGTTTTGTGGTAGTCGCCGCCCACGTCATACATATCTGCCACGTTCATCAACTGTTCTTTCGTATCAGGAAGGTAAACATTATTACCGCTACACTTATCGGCAGGCGACTGGTATCCCCACGTCAGGGATACGACATTGGGCAGGCGGCGCAATTCCTGAACGCATCTTTCCCGTTCTGCTATCGGAACATTGGAAAGGCCTACCATTGCCACACTTTTATACTCGAAACCGGCGTCGTAGTTCGTCAGAGTGTGATATTGCAGACCAATTACCGCCAGCAGATTAACGAAAAGCGTGGTAAGAAGGAACTGCACGAAAAGCAAGCCTAACTTCCAGTGCCGTTTGCTTTCGGTGTAACGCCGGTAAGCATACGTTACGGGGATGCGTGTATAAAGATAGCCCGGCATCACCCCGCAAACTACCACTACCGCAAGCGTAACCAGTATGCAGATTATAATTGTTTGCGGCGGGAAAAGCGACTGCAAGCTGTGCCCTATCTGTTCCTGCAAGAAATCTTGCAGTCCGAATATGATCAACACAGCCAGTGCGAGACTGAGAATACCCACATGCAGAAACGATTCGGCAAGTATCATCCGATAGATGTCTTTGCTTCCCGCTCCGTAACAACGGTAGGTAGCCACAGTTTTGGCTCGGTTTACCATTGAGGAGATGGAAAGCAAGATGTAATTCAACATTGCCGTCAACAGCATAATCACAGCAAAGGCAAGAAACACAATGTTCATCACCCGGTTATAATCCGAGGATACAAATATTTTTTTCACAGGATAAAGGGTGTAATCCAGCTTTAGACCGGCTTGCTCCAGCTCTTCCCCCACGTGGTCGTCTATCATTTTCTTGATATTGGGCTTGAGCTGCTCCGGATTGGTCCCTGAACGGAGGCGGACGTAACTCTTATACCGGTCATTTCCTATCCAGTTATCTCTTCCGTCCCAACTGTACCATCCGATAGAGGATAAGGCTACTGCCATATTCAAATCGGGCAGATGGGAATTTTCGGGCAGGTCGCCGAACACGCCCACTACGGTAAACTTCACCTTCGGATTCTCTTGCCAGCTCAGGGTGTGCCCGATAATACCTTCGCCCAAAACGTCAAGCAACTTTTTAGAGATATAAACGTTTCCCGGCTTTTCCAATCCCGTATGGGGCGATTCGCCCATCAGTATCGGCAAGGGAAATACATCGAAAAACGAACTGTCGCACAGCAAGACCTTGCCTCGAATTACCTTGTTGTCTTCCGACTGGAAAGGGCTACCGAACATAAGTTCCGTAAAGCGTGTGGCAGCCTCTACCTCCGGGCAGTAGCTCTTGATACCCGGCGCAATGGCTCCGGCAGTTTGAGAGTATGACCGCCAACCGTCATTATCTTTCCCCAAAAAATTCGACTCTACCCGATACGTATCTTCCAATCGTGGAATGAAGTCGTCATACGAGCGTTCGAAGATAACTTCGGCAAGCAAAGTCAGCCCAATGGCGAGCCCCACGCCCAAGCAGAATATCTTGATTCCGTTCGCCTCTCCCCTCCTAAAAAGGGACTTAAAAATTCTTCCCATAGTGTTTGGTGTTTTTAGCGGTTGCGTTATTAAGTTCTTCGGCTTAAACAGGTCGGTTCTTCCCATAGAATTTAAGCCTCAACAACCAACTATTTATCAAATATTTACATTTCAGCGATAGACGAAACGATTTGTCCGTCGAACAGATTGATGATACGTCCGGCAAAGCCTGCGTCGCGCTGGCTGTGAGTTACCATTACGATGGTAGTACCCTCTTTGTTCAACTCGGTAAGCAGTTCCATTACCTCTTGTCCGTTCTTCGAGTCAAGGTTACCGGTAGGCTCGTCGGCAAGGATAATCTTCGGGTCGGACACCACGGCGCGGGCAATGGCAACACGCTGCTGCTGTCCTCCGGAGAGTTGCTGCGGATAGTGTTTCGCACGGTGGCTGATGCCCATGCGCTTCATGATTTCGTTTACCTTTTTCTTACGCTCCTCGGCAGGGATGTGGAGATAAGTAAGCGGCAACTCGATGTTTTCAAACACATTCAACTCGTCTATCAGGTTGAAACTCTGAAAAACGAAGCCAATGTTACCTTTTCTCACGTTGGTGCGGTCTTTTTCTTTCAAATGTCCGACTTCTTTATCGCCCAAGTAATAGTTTCCTTCGGTAGGGTTATCCAACAGTCCGAGGATATTCAGTAAGGTAGATTTGCCGCATCCCGAAGGTCCCATAATGGCAACAAACTCTTTTTCGCGTACTTCGAGGTTTACTTTGTTCAACGCAATGGTTTCTACTTCCGTAGTACGGAAGGTTTTGCTGAGGTTTTCAATTTTAATCATAATGGTATCTATTAATTGTTACTAATTGATTTATCGGGATCGGTACAGAAAGCCACGTCAAAAATACCTTTGGCATAGATACTTCCACACTCTATGCCGGAGGTATTTCCGATAACATAATCAAGGAAACCTCGCGGAAGTACGCAACCGAAATACGAAGGTTCTTCGTCGATATTAATATCCAGAATCGCTATCCGGTCGGCTTCGGGATAACAGGTATTGAAACTTCGCTCATAGCCTACCTTCATCATCATGACTACGAAAGCGGCAAAGGCGGCAGACAGTCCCAATAGATTCAGACAGGAAGCCGTCCGAAAACGACGCAGCGTATAAAATAGGTTTCGTAAGATTGTATTCATAACATTCGTGTTTATTCTCACGAAGTATGAATACAAATGCCGTGCCATTTTTATAACATTCTGATATACAGCACACGTAACAAATTAAGCCGACCTCCGACTGTCTAAAAAATAGACACCCGATGTATAATTTTTAGACAATGTAACGAATCAGGATACGGTAGCCTTTCGACACTTTATCAAAACTTTCTCACCGCTTGCAAGCGTGGTGGCAAACAGATAAGTGTCTCCTCCCTCTTTCAGCTTGAGTTTTTTCCGAAGTTCGGCAACCGATGACGGGAAGTTACGGACGGTGAGATTCGCTTTCTCCACCCCGCTTAACAATGCTTTCAGGTCTTTCTTCCCGAAACCGGATACAGCCATTACCTTAAATGCCCTGCCGGGAAAGGCTACCGGTTCGTCCGACGTATAGAGGTGGCTGTTAAGATGTAGCTTGCTTACGCCGTAACGTGCCGCCAGCAGGCGGTAAGCTCCCGCTTTCAGCAGTGCCGCACCGGGTTCGTACAGATACGCGCCTACCTTATCAGCGATGGGGCAAACCGCTTCGCGTTCTTCGGCGTAGGTGAAGTCGAAATGTTGGGATGGTGAGTTATTAACAAGCTGTTCACAACTTATAATAATTTCTTTCCCAATGCTTTCCGAGACTTCTGAGTCCCGACGGAGAATAACAACCAACTCTTTGCATTCGTTATTCACCGATATGATATGAATCTCCCGCACACAGCGCAAGTCGCGTAACACAGCAGCGATGTCGAGCATGGGCGAAAGTTTTATCATCACCGTGCGCCCTTTCTCAACCAGCAACGGTTCGAGTCGGGATACGTCCGGCTCGCAATCGGATATGGCAACGGTTTTCCCGCCGTGGCTGTCGCGGCGCGCCGGGTCAAGAAACAGGCAATCCACCGGAGCCATTGCTTGCAGATACGTCAGCGCATCGGCACAATGCACGTTGATGTGGCTTAATCCCAACAGCGGGAAATTGTGTGCAGCCAAGCGGCAAAGCGTTTCCTGACGCTCCACGTAATCCGCCCTACGGAAGCGGCGGGCTATAAACGAACAGTCTACTCCGAATCCCGCCGTAAGGTCGGCGAACGAGTCTCCCTCCACCAACGAGGCTTTATAACGGGCTGTTACCTCCGACGAACACTGCTCCATCGACAAATGTTTCGGATAAAGAATGCCTTCGGTCTGTGCCCATTGCGGAATCTTTTTCTCGGCTATCTGTATGCCGGCTATCTGTACTACCGCTTCCGCCATGTCCACGTCGGGGTACTTGGCTGCCTGAAATGCCAAAGCACGGACATCATCACGGCGGTGCAAACGGATAAAACGGAGGGTTTCTTCGGATGGATTCATACTAATGCGCTTTATGTAGAGGGATTCATCTACTCTGTATTACAGATAATCTTGCAGTTGGCTGAGCTTCATGCTGTTCGAGCCTTTTATCAGAATCAGGCAGTGTTCCGGCTTGGTTTCCGACAGCATAGCCTCAACCTCTTTCACATCTTTATATTGTTCGAACGGATGGGTAAGGGCAGCAAACTCCTCTCCTACCAGACAAACGCGCTCGAAGTGGCACCGGGACAGGTAATCTACCACCTTTTGGTGTTCTTCGCGGCTGGCGTCTCCCAATTCCTTCATCGCCCCCAGTATCGCCATCTTGTGGGGATCTTCTATCCGCCGGAAGTTATCCAGCGCAGCCATCATACTGGTAGGATTGGCATTATAAGCGTCTACTATCAGGCGGTTATGAGGTGTTACCGTAAGCTGCGAACGGTTATTATGCGGAACATAATCCCCAAGCGCCTCGGAAACTTGCGCAGGCTCTACCCCGAAATAAACGCCGATGGCTGCCGCCGCCAATAAGTTGTCTAAATTATACGAACCTATCAACTGTGTATTTACATCGTAAGACGTTCCTCCCACAGTCCAACGGAAATTCAGGTACGGCGAACACGATACCAACTCACCGCTCACAAAGAGTCCCGGTGTTTGTCCGTAACGTATACAGTTCAACCCTCCGGCTATCCGGTTTAAGTAGGCATTTTCATTTTGAATAAATACCGTGGCATTGTTCTTCGTGCGCAAGTAGTCGTACAACTCGCCTTTCGTACGGATTACTCCCTCGAAAGAACCGAATCCCTCCAGATGGGCTTTTCCCACGTTGGTAATGATGCCGTAATCCGGTTCGGCTATTTCAACCAACTCCTTGATGTCGCCCGGATGACTGGCTCCCATCTCAATGACCGCGATTTCATGTTCGGGCGTAAGGCGGAGCAGCGTCAGCGGAACACCGATGGCGTTATTCAGGTTTCCCTGCGTATACAGTACCTTGTATTTTTTCGACAATACCGCAGCGATAAGCTCTTTGGTAGTAGTCTTTCCATTCGTTCCCGTAATGCCTATCATGCGCGTGTTCAGGCGTTTCCGGTGCATATTCGCCAACCCTTGTAAAGCCGACAAGCAATCGTTTACATATAAAATATTCGGATTATCCGTACCGGCATAGCGGGAGTCATCTACCACAGCATAACGGCATCCCTGCTTCAACGCATCTTCGGCAAACGCATTTCCATCGAAATTGGCTCCTTTCAAGGCGATGAACATCGAACCTTGCGGACAGCGGCGACTGTCGGTCGTTACCTCGCCGCACGCCAAAAAGCACTCATATAAAGCGGTTAATTCCATGATTCATTTCAATTAAACAGGGGGCAAACTTAATGAAAATCTTCCGATTTACAGGTCTGATTGGTCACGAATCTACACAAGTTTTTACTTTGTGCCTGCACCCCCGCAAACACTAACGGATAAACCGATGAACGCTACCGCTTGTGTTGCCCTGTTCATCCGCTTGCGTAAGGTAACACAAGCGGTAGCGTTTTAGGCCCGTTTCAGACACTATGTTTTACGCCTCAAATCTGAAAAATCGTTTCCGAAAGAACGAAAAATAAATTATTGTACGTACATTTGCAACGCCAAGCAATCATGCGTAACCAATGGTACACACATTTATTAAATATATAAACGTAAACGGACGGCTGATGGATTTGTCGTATCCGCAGGTAATGGGGATACTGAACGTAACGCCGGACTCTTTTTATGCAAACAGTCGCAAACAGACGGAAGCGGAAATTGCCGCACGAGCTCATCAGATAACGGAAGAAGGAGGAAGCATAATCGACATCGGGGCATACTCTTCACGCCCGAACGCCGAACATATTTCTGCCGAAGAAGAAATGGCACGCCTGCGCCGGGGACTGGAAGTCGTGCGCCGCGAGTTGCCGGATGCGGTTATTTCGGTAGATACATTCCGTGCCGACGTAGCACGCATGTGTGTGGAAGAATACGGTGCAGCCATCATCAACGACATTGCCGGCGGAAACATGGATGCCGACATGTTTCCTACTGTTGCCCGCTTGGGAGTACCTTACGTAATGATGCATATACAGGGTACACCGCAAAATATGCAGCAGGCTCCTCATTACGAGAATGTAACCAAAGAGGTCATGCTCTATTTCGCCCAAAAAGTGCAACAACTGCGCGACCTCGGCGCCAAAGATATCATTCTTGACCCCGGATTCGGTTTCGGCAAGACGCTGGAGCATAACTACGAACTGCTGGACAAAATGGAAGAGCTGCAAATATTCGAACTGCCCGTCCTTGTCGGCGTATCGCGCAAATCAATGATTTACAAACTGCTTGGCGGAACACCGGACGATGCCCTGAACGGAACAAGCATCATCAACACCATTGCACTGATGAAAGGAGCGGACATCTTGCGTGTACATGATGTAAAAGCTGCCGTGGAAGCCGTCCGAATCACGACCGCAATGAAAAAACCTGAAGAATAAATACTAAACGCTAAAAAAGATATGCCTTTCGATATTCACATCCTGACGCTGAAAGATATACTGGACATCCTGCTGGTAGCTTTCCTGCTGTACAAGACTTACAAGCTGATGAAATCTTCCGGTTCTATCAATATCTTTACCGGAATATTGGTGTTCATCGTAATTTGGGTCATTGTTTCTCAAGTATTGCAAATGCGTCTGTTAGGCTCTATCTTCGATAAACTGGTGAGTGTGGGAGTCATTGCGCTCATCGTTTTGTTTCAGGAAGAGATACGCCGGTTCCTTCTCACACTGGGCTCGCGCCATCACAGCAGCAGTTGGTTCCGCTTTTTGAGGGGAAACAAAAAAACAGAAACCAGCAAAGAGGATATCATGCCTATCGTCATGGCGTGTCTGAACATGAGTAAGGGAAAAGTGGGCGCACTGATTGTCATTGAAAAGAATTTCCCGCTGGACGACATTGTACGGACGGGTGATGTGATTGATGCGAACATTAACCAACGCCTGATAGAAAATATTTTCTTTAAAAACAGTCCGCTGCACGACGGAGCCATGATTATCAGCAATAAACGTATCAAAGCAGCGGGCTGCATTCTTCCGGTGTCACACAACTTGGATATTCCGAAAGAGCTCGGATTGAGACACCGTGCGGCACTGGGTGTATCACAGGAAACTGACGCACTGGCTATCATTGTTTCGGAAGAAACCGGCGGTATCTCTATCGCCTATCACGGGCAATTCCATCTGAAGCTGACGGCAGAAGAGCTGGAACGTATGCTGACCAACGATGACGACAGATAATCAATCCAGCATCAGATTCATATACGGTTCGTCACCGGCAAGCAACCAATCGGCAAGTTCCCCGACAGAGCATGGACGGTACAACTGCCCGAACCGGTAGCCGCGCCTGCAAACGCCATCAGAAACCGTATAATAACCGCAGTTTGAGGAGATTTCATCGTCGGTCAGTTTAATACAGAATGCTTTCTCCGGATAATACTGTGCATAGCATCTTAGAAAAGCCTCAGCATGAACAATGCGTATCATACCGAAAGGATGTACCGTATGGGTTGCACACCGTACGCATTCTATCTGTTCTACTTCGTACTGATGCAGCAAAAACAGCAGTAACGCGGCCTTTGTCTCTCCATCGGCACAAAGGATTTCTTTCACACAAAGGCGGTCTCTTTCTTTCAGGCAAAGAGCAAGCCCGACAAGGCTTTCCCCGTTATAAACCGTCCAAAGCTGTCCACCTGCCAACTGCAAGTCGGCAAGTATCACCTTAAAATCCTCCGACGTATGTAACACGACAGCAGAACAGGCATCCAACTCACGGCTGAAAAAAGGAAAAACTTCTTCAGGCAAATCATCCGACAAGGACACATCCCTGAAAACCAACCCCGATGCTACGTCAGCAAGCTGCAAATTATCAAGCGTAAGCAATAGGACTTCACGCTGAAGCCGTGAAACATACCCGCTACGATTATAATAAGTCTCCAGCCCCTTGTTGGCAGGAATCAGGATGCTTGCCATAACTCCTTCACTGAACATCAGCCGATGGGCATCAGCCAACAGGTTGCGCATTATACCACGCTTCCGGTAGTCGGGATGCGTACATGCTCCTGAGATGTAAGCCACAGGCAATACCCGGTTAAATAACTTCATCCAATAGGGTACGCGCTGAAAAGCTGCCACAACTTTTCCGTCTTGCTCTGTATAGCTGTTGATACGATCGGAATAACGCATCCGGAAATAAAGGTCGATAAACGCATCGCTATCATTGAAACACAACTTCCAGAGCTGCTTCACTTGCTCTTTTACTGTCATACCAGTTCTGCCATGTATTTTTCGAGAATCGTTTCGGGCTGATAAGACAATTTTGCTTTACGCAGACCTTCCAGTCCCAAATCTTCTTCACGGTTTACATAAATATATTGTTCGGGAATGCGGTTGGCAAACTCATAATTAATCATAGCGTATGAACCTTCGATACTTGTATCGGCTTTCTCGACGCACGTATCAAATGTTTCCTTATTAATCGGAGCGCCGAAGGTGAACGCTACAATGTTTCCCTGCACATGCAGCACACCTCCCGTAAGTCCTAACTTCTCCATATTCTCTAAAGCATTCGTCATCGAGCGGCGTTCTGCCTGAAGTGCGGCATTCTCCGCACAGTCGTTTGCCTTACACCACAAAGCCTCCAGCCGCAAACATTCCGGCACCAACTCCGGAGTAAGCTGGCGATACTCGTAATCGGGATAAGAAGCCTTAAACTTATTGACATGGTTTCGCTTAGGCTGAAACTTCTTGCCGCGCAGCGTAGCCAAATCAGAACGCAGGTAAATATAGTCGGCATAATCACGGTCGGACGTAAAACGGAAACGCCCGGGAAAAGCCTGCTCCAATGTCTCTTTCATGTTTACACACACGCCCAGCATACGGAACGGGGCATTGAGCCTGTCTGCATCTTCCATCAGCGCTGCCACCACCGGACGTACATCGCCTTCGCCTACCGGCATCATATACGCCAGTCCGCCGTCTACATAAAAGCGAAACAGCAAAAATCCGTCTTGCTCGGCAATTTCCGTCTGATATAAAAAGCTCCAGCTATATAAATTTACGAAAGATAAATCACAGTTCCGACGCGGAGAGGACAGAGTATAATGCAGAACGCGCGCTCTGTCTTCCAATTCTATTGGTTTAAAGGGTATCATAAAAATCCTTTCTCTTTTAATTAGGAAATGCAAATATAATACATTTCTGCAAAGAGAACGAATGAAGCCGGACTTTCATCTTGCGAAAGAAGCAATTCAACTGAATCAATCTGATTATGAACTTGTTTCAGAAAATCTCCGGTTGGGTTTGAAACCCGGAAAATTTCTAACAGTAGAACCGCTCGGTCTTCCGAATAGAAACGATCAACTCTACCGCATGGAATGACCAACACTAACGGTTGCGTTTTTCGGGATATGCCGGCGGAAAATTTCGACCTTCCTTCTCGCCGGAGAAACCTATTAAAATAGTATCAAAACCGGTCTGACTGCAACAAATAGGATGTGGTTATAAAAATATGACCGGCAGCGTTCCCGTTTCACAACGACCGCTGCCGGCGAGGAATGTTTTCCCCTTAAATACAAACGTTATTCTTCATAAGGAAGCCCGTCAAGTTGCGGACATTTGTTCAACTCGTAACGAGGAACAGGCATCCAATACATGGCCTCACGGAAATTACGCTGTTGTAATACGGTAGTGTTATGAGTATACAACAAGGTTCCGTCTGCCAACTTATAAATCTTCATTGCCGTAGGGCAATTTTCCGCAGCATAAGCCTCTTCCATACGTTTCCATCTGCGTAAGTCAAAGAAACGCTGTCCTTCAAACATCAGTTCCACAGCTCTTTCCTGTTCATATTTCTCCCGAATATTACTTGCATCCGTCAATGCCGGAAGTAAAGCACGGGTACGGGTTTCGTTAATATAAGGCAAAGCCTCGTTATCTCTCCCTAATTCGATCAGACATTCCGCATAGTTCAGATAAAATTCTCCCAACCGGAAAAATATCCACGGAGTATTATCCATTACAGTTTCATCCCACTGGTTATAATTCGGATTCATGAACTTACGCAAATAATAACCGGTTTGGGTTGCGTTCCAATATTCACCACTCGTATAAGTAGGAGACTGTTCGCCAGACTCTACACCTTCTGCCCCCGATTCGAATATTTCAACGGGATGATTATCTTCTCCATATCCCCAAAGAGCTCCATCATACAAGATATTAGCGTAAAGACGCATCTCACGACCTTCGTAAGGAGAAGTTTTGGTAGCTTCAATTGTTTGGTCAACATATACGATTTCACCCGTATTACTATCTACTGTCGGAACCTGAATGGGATAATTATCCCAATCGGTAATTTCAAAATCTGTGCCATCCGATTTCTGATAAAGATTTACAATATCATACGTGGGCAACCATACGCCCCATCCGTTATAACCGTTATAAGCTCCGGGAGGCGAAGACATCGGGTAGCTCTGCGAATATGCGCCCCCGCTCACTGTACTATACATCTTTTCGAATATGATTTCCGGATTCTGAGGATTACAAAACAGTTCGGCATATTCTTCATAATTACTTACTTGAGGCAAGCTATACACCCCTTCATTTGCCAAATCAATAATCGCTTTTTGTGCGTCAGCTGCTTCCTGCCATTTTTCGGTAGAAGGCGTACCGAATAACGGGCTTGCCTTATAAAGCAAGGTGCGGGCTTTTACAGCCAATGCCGCTCCCCGTGTAGCCCGTCCAAAATCTTCACCGGTGTAAGAAACCGGAAGAATTGCCGCCGCACGGTCACAGTCCGCAACGATAGAGTCTGCTACTTCATCCATTTCGGCACGAGTTTGTGTCCATTCCGAATCCATATCAAACGTTTGATACACCAACGGAACACGACCATACAAAGAATACAACTGATGATAATAAAACGCCCGCAGGAAATAAGCCTGACCTATCATTTCTTCTTTTTGGCTTTCTTCTTCTTCCGAGGTAACCGATACGTCATTAATTCTTTCAAGGAATTGGTTTGTATTCTTTATTCCGGTATAATAAAAATACCATGTATTACCTTTACCTTCGGAATAACCGACATTATAATTATCGCAAGAAACATTACCTAACGTATACACTTCAGTGGCATATCCGGTACGGTGATACAATTCATCGGTATAACTGCAAAAAGGAACACCCTGTTCATTATCTCCTTCTACCCATCTGTAACAGTTGTTCAAAAAAGCCTCCGCATAATCCAAACTGCTCCAAACCGCAGCGTCTGAAATCTGATTATGTGGGTCGACATCCAAAAAATCGGAACACGCAGCCATGCTCATTCCAACCAATGTACACAATGCGCCTTTATATATTGTTTTCATAATAAATACCATTTAAAAGTGAGAAATTAAAAAGTAACATTGACACCAAATGTCCATGTACGCTGAATAGAATACCCTCTAATGCCGTTTGTCATTTCTGGGTCAAAAATATCTACTCCGTCAATCGTAAACAAGTTGTTGCCATTGGCATACAAACGAAGATTATCTATCCCCAAACGAGTAATCCATTTCTTTGGGAATGTATATCCGATTTCAAGCGATTTCAAACGTACAAACGATGCGTCACGTAACCACCATGTAGATGACTGTGAGTTACGTCCGTCTACCTGCGATTCTTTCATGAAAGCACGCGGCCATTTGGCTGCCATGTTTTGTTCGGCCGTATTCGATTCGCTCCAACGCCCTTCGTAAAAGTCGGTTGCCATATTCATCGTAGGCTGCACCAATATTTCAGCATCGGCTTGTCCCTGAAAAAAGGCATTTACATCAAATCCCTTCCATGCTCCATTCAGTGTCAGACCGAATATCCATTTCGGAGTAGCAGACTTGTCACGGCGCACGGCATCATCCCACGTAATGCTACCGTCATCATTAGTATCCTGATAAATCAGGTCTCCAACCTTAGTTCCCGCCAAATGAGGTGTTGCATCAATCTGTTCCTGAGTCTGATAAATACCCAATGCCTGATAATAAGTACCCCCATCTATCGGATGTCCGGTCTGACGCTGCCATTCCGGAGTATCCACCGCCTCATCCATATAAACCACTTCATTTTTCGCATAGGTAACATTACCGGTTACGCCCCACTCAAAATCGCCGGCATGGTCTCGATAAGTAGCTATCAATTCAAAACCATGATTTTTTACCTTACCTAAGTTTTCGGCAGGCAAAGACAAACCGGAATAAGTAGGAATAGAGGCATTACGAGTAATAAGAATATCGCTACGGCGAGATTGGAAGTAATCAAAATCCAATCCGAATTTTCCGTCCAAGAATTGAGAAGAGAAACCTACGTTCCATGTTTTAGCAGTTTCCCAAGTTACCAACGGATTTGCCGTTACCGTTTCATAAATACTCTCTGCAAACACGGGGTCGACACCAAATACATAACGTGAGGGAGTTGAATTGTCTGCAACAAATCCATACATGGAAAGGTATTGGTATGCGCTGATATTATCATTACCCATCATTCCCCATGAACCTTTCAGCTTGAAGAAGCTGACAACGTTTTTCAAGGGTTCGAAGAAATTTTCTTCCGACATTACCCAACCGGCAGAGAAACCCGGGAAAACACCCCAACGATGACCCGGTGCGAAATTCATAGAACCATCGTAACGCAAAGTAAACTCGGCAAGATATTTGTCTTTATAGCCATAGTTTATACGTCCGAACCAATTTTGGCGCGCTGTTTCATCAGAATTACCGCTATTGCTCTGGTCGTCTTTATTGGTACTTCCAAAATCCAAATCCGGTAAAACAGACGAAGTAAAATTGGTGCGATAGCCATACAGATAATTATATTTATACTTGCTTTGTTCGTAAGCTACAAAAGCATCTACCTTATGAACATCGTTAAAGGTGCGGCTATATCCGATACGCGCATTAACCGTAACGGTACTGCTGTTACTTGACCAAGAGCCTACGCTTGTAGCACCGGTAGCATCACGCTGGTTAATGTATTCACCCGTTGTTGCGTCATACGAATAAATGTCATACGGGTTTCTTATTGTTTTTCCATTATTAAACGTATAGTCTAATGCCGCATACCCCTCTGCATACAATCCCGGAGTAATGACATCCAAGTCAATACGCAATCTCGGCTTCAGATTGATGGTGTTATTCGTGGTTTTATCCGTTCCGGGAAGGTCGGAAACCATTAACACGGCGTTATTCGTTATGCCGTCATGTCCTATTCTTAACAATCCATTCGGATAATAAGGTGCTGCCATCGGACTTGTAGTCAGAAAATATCCGAACAAATCTTCAGTTGAATAAGCGCCGCGGTTGTTTACCGTCTGACGTCCGAGAATATCCATACTGAACTTTATAGCTTTGGTTATTTGGGCATCCAGATTGGTAGTAAACTGATACTGATTATAATTTTGCGGACTATCTTTATAAATCACATCCTGATACATATATTGAGCAGAAGTATAAAACGAGAACTTGTCAGTACCTCCACTGATAGAAAGGCTGTGTTCGGTATTGGTAGCCCAGTCTTTCGACACTGCATTCCACCAATTCGTGTTTGGATAATTAATCTGGTCGCTTCCATCCAATATTTTTGCCGATGCTGTTTCCGGATACGTCAAAGCGTTTCCCTGTGCTGCATCAAACTCGTTGACATACGTAGCATACTGGTAAGCATCCAGCATTTCGGGAACACGTGTTGGCTGTGAAATAGAAACGTTACCACTATAATTAACCGTTATTTTACCTTCTTTGCCACGCTTGGTAGTTACCAAGATAACGCCGTTTGCCGCACGCGCACCGTAAATTGCTGCCGACGCATCTTTCAATACAGATATTGATTCTATATCTTCAGGGTTCAAACGACCAAACGAACGGTCTGCTATCCCATCAACCACAATCAGCGGCGAGGTACTTCCTAATGTTCCCTTACCACGAATCAATATTTCCGCATCATCTGCTCCCGGTTCGCCACTTCGCGTATTAGCGATGACACCTGCTGTTTTTCCTGCCAATGTATTTGTTAAATTCGCTGCTGATATCTTCTTCAAATCGTCTCCGCTGACCGACGACACCGAACCCGTAAGAGTTGCTTTCCGCTGAGTACCGTAACCTACCACCACCACTTCATCCATCACCTCAGAATCTTCGCGCAATGTAACTTCCAGCCTCCCCGCCTTAGCCTGAGATACCGGTATCTCTTGTGTTTTGTAACCGATATAGCTGATTACAAGCGTAGCGTTGGGAGATACATTCAAGGTAAAATTGCCGTCGAAATCTGTAATGGTTCCGTTGGAAGTGCCCTTTTCCATCACATTGCACCGATGACTGTTTCGCCTTTCGGGTCGAGGACCTTACCTGTAACAGTACGACTCTGCTGCATAATACCGGCAGTGGAAATCTCGCTCGTTTCCGCATGAACCATAGGGAAAAAACCTGCGGAAAGAACGGCACACGCTGCCAGTCTAATAAATGTGCTACTGAAAAGCACACGATTCAGATGTGTATCCATACTTCTATAATTTAAGGATTAATAGACTTTATTGTATTCCATTCGTTTCTTGATTGCAAAATTATTGAAACTTAAAGATAACAAATAAAAATATTGTCTACCATCCTATCAAAATTGTCGGGTGTACATTAAGATATTCTCCAGAAAACACATCTGATAATCAGCTTAATAAAGAAAATATTGGATTATTCTTTCATCAAAATGTACGATTTTTCCATTCAAAGTATGATTTGTCGGCCTCATTTTTTACGATGATTTCAAGCAAAATTCACGCCTTTCCGGACAGAGAAATAAGCCGGAAAAAAGGGAGGAAAAACGCTACCGCATGAATTGGAGAAAACTACCGCTTGCGTAAGGGAAAACTACCGCTTGCGTAAGAGGAAACTACCGCTTGCGTTTCAAGAAGCATAAAAAGGAGCGTGACGCTGCTTTGGGCAACATCATACTCCTTTATTTATCAAGAACTTAGAGTCTGTCCGGATTAATAAAGCCCCAAAAGGTGCAGAATAGTCGGCGAGAGCAAAGCGGTAAGAATGCCGTTCAGCGTGAGGCCCAAACTGGCATAGGCTCCGTATTTTCCGCTCACTTCCATCGCCCGTGAAGTACCGACGGCGTGGCTTGCCGTACCCATTGACAGCCCTTGCGCGATTGGGCTGCCTACGCGCCCTACCTGAAGCACCTTAAATCCGCAAATGGCTCCAAACAGCCCTACCACGATAACCACGGCTGCCGTCAGAGAAGGGATTCCGCCCACGGCGTTCGACACTTCCATCGCTATCGGGGTGGTGACCGATTTCGGTGCCAACGACATGATTACTTCGGGCGATGCACCCATCAGTTTGGCTATCACCGTAACGGCTACCAGACCGACCACACATCCTGCCAACTGAGACACGACAATGGGCATCAGTTGTTTTTTTATCATCCGCAACTGTAAGTACAAAGGTACGCCCAGAGCTACCACGGCGGGCTTCAGCCAAAACTCTACCAGCGAACCGGCTTCGGAATATTTCTCGTAAGACACTCCCGTAAACTTCAGGAAACAAATCAGCAGGGCTATCGCTATCAAGATAGGATTGAGCAGCAATGAGCCTGTCTTCTTTTGCAACAACTTGGCTAAAAAGAAAAAGCCGAACGTTATTGCCAGCAGGAAAAACTTATTTTCTAAAAAATCCATACTTCCGAACCAATTGATGAACCCATCCTGTAACAATTAACACCAATACCGTACTGACCAGCGTAGCTATCACTATCGGCCAAAATTGCGCCTGAATGATATCGAAGTAAAGCATCAGAGCTACCCCCGAAGGAACAAAAAAGAAACCCAGATTGGCTACCAAGAAGTCGGTCAATCCCTGAACCCATTCGAGCTTTATCCAGCCCAACTGTAAGAAAAGTGTAAGAAGCAGCATCCCTATAATACTGGAAGGCAGCTTGATACCCGTCAGATAAACAATCAGTTCACCTAACGCCAAACATCCGAAAAGGATGGAACATTGACGTATCATAATACCTATTACTAAAATTATTGAAAAACGTGGCAAATTTACAGATTCAATCCAAACGCGATACCAATATGGGGCGCTTTTAACAAATCCTGCCTTTAAACATATAGTTTTTGCATACTTTAAACCAAAAAAAATCGGCTTTTGCAAACCTGATATTGCAAAAATGCCTACTTTTGCAAGAGGAAAAAAGGTCAAACATCCTAACATGCAATTTCAATTTTAATCATATAACCGATTATGGATTTAATTAGTCAAATCGTTGAACGCGCTAAAGCAGACAAACAGCGCATCGTGCTTCCGGAAGGAACGGAAGAACGTACTTTGAAAGCTGCCAATCAAATATTGACAGACGGTGTAGCAGATCTTATCTTGCTGGGTAACCCCGACGAGATTATGGCTCTGGCAAAAGAATGGGGCTTGGGAAACATCCATAAAGCTACAATCATAGACCCTGAAACAAATCCGAAAAAAGAAGAATACGCCCAACTGTTGTGCGAACTGCGCAAAAAGAAGGGCATGACCATTGAAGAAGCCCGTAAGTTGGTATTAAACCCGCTTTACTTAGGCTGCTTGATTATCAAATCCGGCGACGCCGACGGTCAGCTGGCCGGAGCGCGCAATACAACGGGAGACGTACTTCGTCCGGCATTGCAGATCATCAAAACAGCTCCGGGTATTACTTGCGTATCAGGCGCCATGCTGATGCTTACTCACGCTCCCGAATGTGGTGACAATGGTGTATTGGTAATGGGCGACGTAGCCGTGACACCGGTTCCGGATGCAAACCAATTGGCTCAGATTGCCGTTTGTACGGCACGCACCGCACAGGCTGTTGCAGGCCTCGACCCGCGTGTAGCCATGCTGAGCTTCTCAACCAAAGGTTCGGCTAAGCACGAAGTGGTAGACAAGGTGGTAGAAGCCCTGAACATTGCCAAAGAAATGGCTCCCGACTTGAAAATCGACGGTGAACTTCAAGCCGATGCAGCACTGGTTCCGAGAATCGGCGCAAGCAAAGCTCCGGGTTCGGAAATCGCCGGAAAAGCAAACGTGCTGATCGTTCCTTGTCTGGAAGTAGGAAACATTTCATATAAATTAGTAGAACGCTTGGGACACGCTACCGCTATCGGTCCGATTTTGCAAGGTATCGCTCGCCCGGTCAATGACTTGTCACGCGGATGCTGCATCGAAGACGTATATAAGATGATTGCCATTACTGCCAACCAAGCCATTGCAGCTAAAAAGAACAGTTAACGACCGAAACACGTAACGTAAATAAATTAAGAATAAAAACACCAATGAAAATATTAGTACTCAACTGCGGTAGTTCATCCATCAAATACAAATTATTTGATATGACTACTAAAGCAATCCTCGCACAAGGAGGACTTGAGAAGATTAACTTACCCGGCTCTTTCCTGAAGATTACATTGCCCAACGGCGAAAAGAAAATCATCGAAAGAGACATTGAAGAACATACGGCAGGGGTTCAATTCATCTTTGAAACCCTTACCCACCCCGAATATGGAGCAGTAAAATCGCTCGACGAAATCGGAGCGGTAGGTCATCGCGTGCTTCACGGAGGCACTAAGTTCAGTGGTTCGGTACTGACTACCGACGCTGTCATTGCTGCCGTTGAAGAGTGTTGCGACCTCGGCCCGCTTCACAATCCGGCAAACCTGAAAGGTATCTATGCCGTACAGAAGCTGTTGCCTAACGTTCCCCAAATCGCAGTGTTCGATACGGCATTCCACCAGACTATGCCCGAAAAGGCATACCTGTATGCCATTCCGTATGAATATTACGAAAAATACGGCATCCGCCGTTACGGTTTCCACGGAACGTCTCACCGCTACGTGTCAAAACGTGTATGCGAGTTCCTGAATATCCCGGCTGAAGGTTCGAGAATCATTACCTGCCACATCGGTAACGGAGGTTCTATCGCTGCCATCAAAGACGGCAAGTGTGTAGACACGACAATGGGACTTACCCCGCTGGAAGGTTTGATGATGGGTACGCGCAGCGGCGACATCGACGGCGGCGCCATCTTATATCTGATGAAAAAAGAAGGACTGACACCGGACGAAATGTCGAACATACTGAACAAGAAAAGCGGTGTGCTGGGTATCTTCCACCGCTCAAGCGACATGCGTGAACTGGAAGCAGCCGCAGCCAAAGGAGAAGCAGAAGCTAAACGTGCAGAAGCAATGTACTTCTATCGCATTACCAAATACATCGGAGCTTACGCGGCTGCGATGGGAGGTGTAGACGTTATCTTGTTTACTGGCGGTGTAGGCGAAAATCAGGCTACGGCTCGCTGGGCTGCTTGCGAACCGCTGGAATTCCTCGGTGTGAAAATCGACCCGGAACGCAACAAGGTACGCGGCGAAGAAGCTATCATCTCTACCGACGACTCTAAAGTCAAAGTAGTGGTAATCCCTACGGATGAAGAACTGATGATTGCTACCGACACGATGGAAATCTTAAAGAACCAGAAATAAATTTCTGAAATAAAACTTTGCAACGCAGGGTTTCGCTAATTCGCACAGAGGGTATCCACAATCTGAGTGAACGGGCGAAGGCCTGCGTTTTTTTAATGAATCTCATTTTATGAAAAAGAAAATCGTAACTTTCGGAGAAATCATGCTCCGCTTCACTACGCCCAACAATTTGCGTATCCAGCAGAGCCATGAAATGTTGGTCAATTACGGAGGAAGCGAAGCCAATGTAGCTATTTCGGCTGCCAACTTCGGAGCGGATGTAGAATACATTACGCGCCTGCCCGATAATGCGCTGGGAGAAACCTGTCTTGCCGAACTCCGTTCGCATAACATCGGAACGGGGCATATCCTTACCGGCGGACGGAGACTGGGCACGTATTATATGGAAAAAGCTGCCGCCATGCGTAACTCAAGTGTGATTTACGACCGCGAAGGCTCTGCCTTTTCCGAACTGAAACCGGGGATGATAAACTGGAGGGAAATATTTAAAGATGCTTCCATCTTCCACTGGTCGGGCATCGATGCCGCCCTCACACCGGGACTTGCCGAGGTATGCAAAGAGGCAACCACCATTGCCAAAGAAATGGGGCTGACCGTTTCGTATGACATCAACTACCGGAAAAATCTGTGGAATTACGGAAAGACGGCGCAAGAAGTATTGCGTCCGCTGATGACCGCCAGCGACATTATCTTCGGCAGCGAAAGCGAATACGCCATGCTGATGGATATCCCTGCACCGGGATTCAAGGCTACCCGCGACGGGGAAGAATACGACATAGAGGCGTACGAAAAGTTCTGTCAGGCCATCAGCCGGCAAATACCCGACTGCAAGTACATTTATATCGCGCTGCGTAACGTCATGAGTTCGGAACATCATACGTTTGCCGGCATACTTTATTCTAACGGAACGATGAAGCATACGCGCGTGTTCGACATCGACAATGTGATTGACTGCGTAGGTGTAGGCGATGCTTTCTGTGGAGCCATGCTCTATGCGCAAACGGCTTTCAGCGACGAACAGAAGCGTGTTAATTTTTCAACGGCAGCATCGGTACTGAAAAATACCATTGCCGGAGATTATAACATGGTGAAAGCTGCCGAAGTTGAGGCACTGCTTGCAAAACACGAGAGTGGAGAGGTAGAACGGTAAGCATTCATTATAAAAAGCTGAACAACAACTTATTATTCTCCATCCCAAGTCATTGGAACGGCTCAAATCATGTAGGGAATACACCACCGGTCAGTCCTGAAAAACGCAACCGTTAGTGTTACCCATCTCTTGCGGATAAACCATCCGGTTCTACCCATAGAACTTACCCGTTCTATGGGTAGTGTTTTTCTCCCCCTTACCAAGCCTAAGATAAGAGCTTTTTTCTCATAAAAAGAACGGCCGCCTCTCATTGCTGAAAAGCGACCGTTTCCCTTTTGTTTATTTCGTTATTATTCCTCTACAGGTTGGAAATCTTCTTTGCCTACACCGCAAACCGGACAAACCCAATCTTCAGGAATATCTTCAAAAGCTGTTCCCGGAGCAATGCCGCCTTCAGGATCGCCCACTTCAGGGTCGTAAACCCAATCACATACTGTGCAAATGTACTTTTTCATAAGTCCTTGTTCTATTAAAGTTAGTATTCGTTATCATTGATATCAAAGTAAAAACAAATATAAACAAAATTTGTTCACCATCTTACCCGTATAACATTTTTTATCGCATATATACCCCGAACATCACTTTCCTACGCTTCCCGATTCTTCTAATAAGGCTTTCAGTTCGGCCACGCCTTCCGATGCTCCTTTACGGATAACATGCACCTTTCGCATCGAATTAACGGCAACCTCTTTCGGGTCAATCAGGTAGACAGGAACGCCTTGAGGGACGTAGTTAAGCAGTCCCGCCGCCGGATATACGTTGAGCGACGTACCGATAATTACGAAGATGTCTGCCTGTTCCACACAGTCGATGGCTGTTTCTATCATCGGAACCGCCTCGCCGAACCACACGATGAACGGACGGAGCTGCGAACCGTCGGCTGCCTTGTCGCCCATCTTGACTTCATACTCTTCGGGGCGGAGGGTACGGATACATTTCGGGTCGTTGGGATGCCGGCTCGACGTCACCTTTGTCAACTCACCGTGCAGGTGAATGACGTTCGAACTGCCTGCCCGCTCGTGCAGGTTATCCACGTTTTGCGTGATAATCGTCACATCATAGTCTTTCTCCATCTCGGCAAGCAACTCATGTCCTCGGTTTGGTTTCACATCAAGCAACTGCTTGCGCCGCTCGTTATAAAAATTAATTACCAGTTCAGGATTGGCAGCATAACCTTCGGGTGTAGCCACCTGCTCTACCGGATAACGTTCCCACAGCCCGCCTGCATCGCGAAAAGTACTGATTCCGCTTTCGGCACTCATACCTGCTCCCGTCAAAACTACTAATTTCTTCATGATAAACCTCCGTGAAATATTCTACTTTATCGCAAAAATAAGAAATTTTATAAGTCAAAGTACCTCTGTTTCACAGAAAAAAGATACCTTTGCCTCCCGTTAAACATATACTTAATAATTTAAATCTATTTATGGACAAGTTCAGTTACGCCATCGGCTTGGGCATCGGCCAAAACTTGTGGAGCATGGGCGCCCGCAACATTGATGTAAACGACTTTGCACAGGCTATCAAAGACGTGTTGGAAGGAAACCAAACCGCTATTACGCACACCGAAGCACGCGAAATCGTCAACAAATATTTTACCGAATTAGAAGAAAAGATGAATGCCGAAAACATAGCCAAAGGCAAGGCATTCCTTGAAGAAAACAAAAAGAACCCGAACATCGTAACCCTGCCAAGCGGATTACAGTACGAAGTAATCAAAGAAGGAAACGGCAAGAAACCGAAAGCTACCGACCGCGTACGCTGCCACTACGAAGGCACACTCATCGACGGAACGTTGTTCGACAGCTCCATCAAGCGCGGCGAACCTGCCGTTTTCGGTGTGAATCAGGTAATCAAAGGATGGGTAGAGGCACTGCAACTGATGTCGGAAGGTGCGAAATGGAAACTTTACATCCCGTCGGAACTGGCTTACGGCGCACAGGGAGCCGGCGAAATGATTCCGCCTCACAGCACACTGATTTTCGAAGTAGAACTTATCGAAGTGCTCTAAATCGGCAATTTATAGAAATAAAAATCAAAACTAAAATAACAAGCAAATGAAAAAAACTACTTTACTGATGATGTTTGCAGCCGCAACGGGCTTGGCATCATGCAATCACGCTCCGCAGGCTAACCTGAAGAGCGATGTAGATACGCTTTCTTATATGGTGGGCGTAGCCAATAATCAGGGATTGATGGAATTTGTTTTGAATCAGGGTGGTGTTGACTCGGCTCACGTTGCCAACTTCATCAAGGGTTTGGAACAAGGACTGAAAGAAATGGAACCGAAAGAAAAGGCTTACTTGCTGGGCTTGCAACTCGGACAGCAGGTTAGCGGACAGATGTATGAAATGAATAACCGCCGCATGTTCGGTAACGACACTACCGTTTCGCTGAGCAAAGAAAACTACTTGGCCGGATTCATTGCTACCGCAAAGAAAGAAGGCACGGTTTCTATCGACTCGGCTAACGTTTACATCCGCAAGCACCAAGCTGACATCCGCGAAAAGGCTATCGAAAAAGAATATGCCGAATACAAGAAAGAAAACGAAGAGTTCTTGGCTCAAAACAAAGGCAAGGAAGGCGTACAAACTACCGAAAGCGGATTGCAATACAAAGTTATCACCAAAGGTACAGGAGAAATGCCTGCCGATACATCAAACGTAAAAGTAATGTATAAGGGTACTTTGATTGACGGTACGGAATTCGACAAGTCAGAAAAACCGATTACATTGAACTTGCAACGTGTCATCAAAGGATGGACTGAAGCACTGAGCATGATGCCGGTAGGTTCGAAATGGGAACTTTACATCCCGCAGGAACTGGCTTACGGCTCACAGCAGCAGCGTAACATCAAACCGTTCTCTACGTTAATATTTGAAGTTGAATTGGTTGAAATCGAAAAATAATACTTTTGTTATCATACTTCATAACGAAAAGGATGCTTAGCTATGTGCAGGCATCCTTTTTTTATTGGCGGTGTGTCTTACTGCACTACCTTCTACAGAAAGCAATTTTACTGCATGAATGAGATTTACGATACATTTACTCAAACTCCAACACAAAGGTGGTATTCCATCCGTTTGTTCCGGGGCGGAGCAGGCTGATAGTCCCGCCGGAGAGCTTCATTATCTGGCGGGAAAGCGACAGACCGATGCCGCTTCCCTCTTTCTTGGTAGTGAAGAAGGGGACAAAGATTTCTTCGGCTTCATCGTCGGGGATTACCGGACCGTCATTGCTTACGTAGACAAAGATGTGTTCGTCTGCCGTTGTGTAGGCACGGATGTGAATGCGACCTTTTGCCGTCCCTATAGCTTGGACGGCATTTTTTATCAGGTTAATCAGCAGTTGGCGAATCAGATTCGGGTCGGCGTAAATCATCAAGTCTTCCGGCTCTATCTGCAAGGTCAGTGTTATATCGGGAGGCAAAAGATGCAGTTCGCTAACCTGACGTATCAGTTCCAACAGGTAAAACGGTTCGGGGGCAGGCTTTTGGAGAGAGGAAAACTTGCGGTAGCTGTCTACAAAGTTAATCAGTCCGGCAGAGGTTTCATGGATGGCTCGGACGCCCTCATACAACGGAGTTCCCACCACGTCGCTGCGCTGCAGAAAGGTTTCGCTGAGTGAAGATATAGGGGCGATGGAATTCATGATTTCGTGGGTCAGTACGCGCGTCAGTTTTATCCATGAATCCAACTCTTTGGCATCGAGTTCGTTGCGGATATCGTTCAGGGTGAGAATCTTTACCGTATGCTCTCCTACCTGCATGACGGAGGCTCGCACCAGCAGGTGGACTTCGCCTTTCGTGGTAGTGTATTGCAGGTTACACCGCTCGCCAGCCGCCAACGAACGGATGGTTTCGGGAAAATCTTCGCCGTAACGTTCTAATTGTTGGAGCGTTCCTAAGAAAGGCAGTCCCAACAAGCGGGCGGCAGCAGGATTGGTCTGTACGATTTTCATGTTTTCGTCCATCACGATAACCCCTGAAGTCACACTCGAAAGTATTTGTTCGTAAAAGCGTTCGCGCTGTTCCATGAACTGTTTCTGTTCGCCCATCAGTGAGCCGAACTGGTTCAGGGTATCTTGCAACACACGTTCGCCTCCCGCCAATCCGTAAACCGGCAGGCGGAACGTATAGTCGCGGTTACGGATTGCCTCTAACATGAGATGGCTTTTTTCGCGAAGCTGATTCTGAATCTTAAAAAACACATAGGCTGCCAGCACACACAGTATGCCCCCCGTTACGATAAACCAAACATCTACGCGGCTGACTCCTAACGTAAGCAATACGGTTCCGGCAATAAGTAATGCCACACGGATAAACGTCGATGATATCCACCTAAATGCCATAACGCTTCATTTTATTGTACAGTGTCTGGCGGGTAACGCCCAACTGTGCCGCAGCTTGCGAGAGGTTTCCGTTGCATTGGTCGATGGCTTTTTTCACCAGACTGCATTCCATTTCGTCGAGCGTTTGTATCGGCATATCGTCCGACGGGTGATGCGTATCGTCTGCCGGCTGATGTTGTGCAGCCGAGAATTGCAGGCAGTCTGCTTTCAGTTCATTGCCTTCGGAAAGAATAACCGCTTTTTCTATCGTGTGTTGCAGTTCGCGGATGTTTCCGTACCACGGATGGTCAAGCAGCTTACGCAGTGCTTCCGGCTCGAATCCTTCCAACGCCCTACCGTATTGCGTATTATATTGTGCGAGGAAACGTTTTGCCAAAGGTACGATGTCCTCCCTCCGTTCGCGCAGCGAGGGGATGTGCAGGTGGATGGTGTTGATGCGGTAAAGCAAGTCTTCGCGAAATTCTCCTTTCCGTACCATTTCTTCCAAGTCGCGGTTCGTGGCACAAATCAGACGGATGTCGGTAGGCTGGGGCGTGTTGCTGCCCACTTTTATGAAGCTGCGTTTCTGGATGGCGGTAAGCAACTTGGCTTGAAGATGATAAGGCAGGTTGGCTATTTCGTCGAGAAACAATGTTCCGCCGTCGGCTGCCTCAAAACGTCCTACACGGTCGGCGTGAGCATCGGTAAACGAGCCTTTCACGTGTCCGAACAGTTCGCTCTCAAACAATGATTCGGTAATGGCTCCCATGTCTACCGTAACCAGTGGTTTCGTGTGCCGGCTTGACAGGCGGTGGATTTCGCGCGCCAGCATGTCTTTTCCCGTACCGTTCTCGCCGGTTATCAGAATGTTCGCATCGGTCGAGCTGACCTTTTCCACTAACATCCGCAGCGGGCGAATTGCCTGAGAGTTTCCCCAGTACATTGAGCCTCCTGCCTGTTCCGACGGAGCTGCCGCCTGCCGTTTTCCTTTCGTCTTACCGTAGGCTTCCTGCAACGTGCGTACCAGTTTGGCGTTGTCCCACGGTTTCACCACGAAATCGGAAGCTCCCTCTTTGATTCCCGTCACAGCGAGGTCGATGTCGGCATACGCTGTAAAGAGCACCACTTGTGTTTGCGGGCGCAAGCGTTTGATTTCGCGCAGCCAGTACAATCCTTCGTTTCCGCTGTTGATACCCGATGAAAAGTTCATATCAAGCAATACCACGTCGATACTCTCCTGCCTGAAAAGCGAAGGGATGGTTACGGGAGAACCAAGCGTAATGATGCGGTCGAAATATTCGCTCAACAGGTATTGGAGCGAAGTCAAAATATTCTGGTTATCGTCTACCACAAGTAGCGTTCCTTGTTTTGCCATGAGCTTTATCCATTACTGTTACAGCGCAAAGTTAGATAAAAAAAGAAAAGGAGACACCGCGGCAAGTGACAAATATTTAGACACCGGGTGTCTAATTTTTTGACACTTCCCATCGTCTGCTTCTACTCACTCTTATTGATTAACAAGCACTTACATTTATGGCACGGTATTTGATTTCATTTTTACGGATAAAAACAAGAAAACGAATGAAAAGATACAGAAAAATAACAGTTCTCTTATTCCTTGCCGTGGGTTGCGGACTGGCTGCCACGGCGCAAGAGGCGTGGGATGTAGACCGCTGTATGAGTTACGCCGTGAAACACAACCGCACGGTGAAACAGCGCCGATTAGAAGCCGACAATTACCGGCTTGACCGCCTCAAGGCTATCGGCAGTTTTTTACCGGGCATCAGTGCGAGCGCAGGCGTGCAGTATAACTTCGGTCGGTCGGTCGATCCGGAAACCAATATATATAATAATGTGTCGACTTTCAACAACAGTTACGCTGCCGAAGCCTCAATGACGCTCTTCCGGGGCGGAAGTTTAGTAAACGAAGTGCGCCGCTCGAAAGCTGCCTTGCTGTTGGGAAAGGCTGCCTTGCAGGAAGCGCAAGACAACACTGCTCTTGAAACCTTTCAGGCTTACATTGACGCACTTTATTACTACGGAACCATCCGCTTGGCGGAAAAGAAACTGGCAGAGAGTGATTCTTTACTTTACAAAACGCGCCGACAGGAAGAATTAGGGCTGAAAGGACGTGCCGACGTTGCACAAATGGAAGCTCAGCAGGCTACCGACGCATACAACCTGACGCATCAGCGGAATCTTTACGAAACGGCAATGCTCACCCTGAAACAGAAAATGAATTACCCTGCCGGAGATTCTTTGTTGCTCAATACGGATATACTCGATATACAGACTTTCGAGTCGATTCGGCTGACAGACGAACATCCGCAAGACGTGCTTCGCATTGCTCTCAGTGTGAACCCCACGCTACGCCAGTCGGAAATGAACAAACAGGTGGCGCGCATGAACCGTAAAATAGCATGGGCGAACGTCTTGCCTACCATTTCATTCTACGGAGGCATATCCAGTTCGTACTACAAGGAGCTGCATAACCATGATTATCCGGATTTCAAGACACAGCTTGATAACAACTTGGGAGAGTATTTCGGAGTTACGATGAGCATCCCCATTTTCAACCGCATGAGTGGTTCGATAAGTCTCCGTCAGGCGCGTAACAATTACCGGATTGCCTGCGAACAGTACGAAGCGCAGAAAGAGGAGCTTCAGAAGTTAGTGCAACAGGCAGTGCAAGACCGCGAGGGGTATTTGCGCGAAAGCATCCAGATGGAAAAGAAAGCGGCTTCAGACTCGCTTGCCTATCACGTAACGCGCCGCAAGTATGAAGAGGGACTGATGACTTCGCTCGACGTGCAGAACAACGCGGCTACATGGCTGGAGAGCGAAACGCTGCTGCTGCAAAGCCGGCTGACGTACGTAATGAAATGTAGGTTGGTAGACTATTATAAAGGAGAAAACATCATTAAAGTAAAAACGGAAAACTGATAAAGGATATGGATATACAATTAGAAAAGAAAAAAGGGATTCAAAAGCGTCACTTGCCTTACCTCATCGGCGGAGCTGCATTGCTTCTGTTAGTGGTTTGGATTATCTTTGGCAATCATGCCTCGACGCTGAAAGTCGACGGGCGTTCGCTGAACATTGCCGAAGTGACTTACGGAGAGTTTAACGACTACATCCGCGTAAACGGGCAGGTACAGCCTATTTCCATCGTACAGCTCAGCCCGGAGGAAGGGGGCATCGTACGCGAGAAGGTGGTAGAGGAAGGCGCACATGTAAAGCAGGGCGACGTGATTCTCCGCCTCAGCAACTCGAACCTCGACCTCCAGATTCTGAATGCTGAATCGGAGCTTGCCGAGAAGCAGAACCTGCTGCGTAATACGCAGGTTACCATGCAGCAAGACAAGCTGACAAACGAAACCGAAAAGGTTCAATTAGATGTGGAGACGCTCCGCAAGCAGCGCACGTTCCACCAGTACGAACGTCTGTATAAGGAACGCCTCATCAGCCGCGAAGAATATCTTCAGGCGAAAGAGGATTACGAGGTTTCACTGAAAAAACACGGACTGATAACCGAACGCCTGAAACAGGACTCGATTTACCGCAACATCCAGATGGAACAGATGGAAGATAACTTGCAGAACATGCGCAAGAATGTGTTGCTGATTCGCGAACGCAAAGACAAGTTGGAGGTGCGTGCCCCGATTGACGGCGAACTGGGCTTGCTTGATGCCGAACTGGGACAAAACATTACTGCCGGACAGATGGTGGGTCAGATTAACGACCTCTCCGACTTCAAGATAGAGGCGATGATAGACGAGCATTACATCGACCGGGTGACAAACGGACTGCCTGCCACGTTCGAGCGGCAGGGATCGCAGTTCAGCCTGAAGGTACGCAAGGTTTATCCGGAAGTGCGTGAGGGACGTTTCCGCACCGACCTCGTGTTCGAAGGTACACGCCCGGAGAACATCCGCAGCGGACAAACGTATTACATCGACCTCCAGTTGGGCGAGCCTACCCAAAGCGTTCTGATACCGAAGGGCACTTTCTTCCAAGTAACGGGCGGAAACTGGATATTCGTGGTAGATAAAAACGGGGAAAAAGCCTATCGCCGCAAAATCCGCATCGGACGGCAGAACCCGCAGTTCTACGAGGTGACCGAAGGGTTAGAGAAAGGAGAACGGGTTATCATCTCCGGCTACGAAAGCTATAAAGACAACGAAGTTTTGATACTGAAATAAGAGCCTCAAAATTCTATTCGAAAGACAGACCGGTCTTACGAATAGAAATAGGGAACTCTACCGCATGAAATTAAAAAACAAGCCGTAGCGTTTTTCAAGACATACGGCATCCGATCGGACTGATTCAAGAAAAGTATATAAATATTTAATTATAAAACATTTACGCATTATGAAAAAGATTATTTTAACACTGATAGGGATAGTAGGAATGGGATGTTTCACTTCTTGTATGGCAAGTAAGAAAACCGTGGTAGAAGAACGGGACGTAGAGAGTTTTTCTTCTATCGAAATGGACGGCGTGGCGGGCGTTTACTTCACGCAAGACAGCAAATGCTCGGTACGCATAGAGGGTGAAGAAACGGATGTCAGAAATACGGTAGTAACGGTGAAAGACGGAAAGCTCTACATCGAAACCGATTCAAAGAAGAAACGTAACCAGAAGGGGACGAAAATCTATCTTACCGCGCCCGACCTTGATGAGTTGTCGTTCGACGGGGTTGGCTCGTTCCGGTGTGAAAAGACCTTGAAGGTGGACGACATCCGTATCGACGTAGACGGTGTGGGTTCGGTAGAAATGGAAGACCTGAAGTGTGAAACGCTCCGCCTGTCGGTAGACGGTGTGGGTAAAACCGACGTACACGTTACTTGCCGCGACCTCCGTGCCGACTTAGACGGGGTGGGCAAAGTGGTGTTGAGTGGCTCTGCCGACCATGCCCGCATCAGCAAAGACGGTGTAGGCGTATGTAACACCAACAATCTGAAAATAGGGAAATAAGTGAACCAATAAACGCAAGCAATGAAAACTCTCATCCGTAACTTTTCGCATACGTTCCGGCGTTTCTTTACCGCCAGCGTATTGAACATCGTGGGACTGGCGATTGCTTTTGCCTCGTTCTTCGTTATCATGACGCAGGTGGATTACGATTACAATTTCAACAAGGGGTATAAGGATTATGAAAAGATATTCCGTGTGGAAGTCAATCCAAACGGTAACAACGACTGGCAAATATGGTTGGCACGCCCGTTGTGCGAGCTAATCGCAGCCAGTTCGCCCGGCATAGAAAGCATGTCCGTACTCCAAACATGGCAGAGTTCTTATGACATAACAGTCAATCAGCACCTGTTCAACGAAACCATGCGTGCGGGTTTCGGCAATTTCCTGAACACCTTCCAGCCCACAATGGTTGCGGGTTCAGCCGACGCGCTTAACAAGCCTAACCAAGTGCTTATCCCGCGGTCAATGGCAATGCGGCTCTTTGGAACTGTGGATGTGATAGGCAAAGGATTCGATGATACTTCGCTAACCGTAGGCGGTGTGTACGAAGACTTCCCTAAAAACAGCGAATTAGGCAACCCTATTTTCAAGTCCATTTACCCTGCGGATGAGAACAAAGATGATTGGCGAAACTGGAACTATACGTGTTACATTCGGATAACCCATCCGAAAGAAGTGGATGCCATCAACCAACAAGTTATTAATAAACTGAAAGAGTTCTTCCCGGAGTTGAAAGAAGAAACCAATACAGAACCCTTTCTTCACTTTACCCCGCTTACCGATGTGCATTTCTCTACCATCGGCAATAAGAGTGCAAGCAGCCGCACTACGGTTTACCTGCTGATATGCGTATCGTTCCTTATCGTAATCATTGCTACGATAAACTTCATGAATTTCTCATTGGCGGAAACGCCGATGCGCATCAGAAGCATCAATACACAGAAAGTATTGGGGGCTACTACCCGCTCGCTTCGCGGAAGCCTCATCGCAGAATCGGCATTAATCAGCTTTATCGCTTTCTTGCTCTCCCTTGTGCTGTTGCTGGCTCTTCGGGATTCGGGAATGCAGGATTTGGTCGCCTCCGATCTGAGTTTCGGCAGTCACCCCTACCTGCTAACCGCTACTTTCGTGCTGAGTTTGGCGATGGGACTGCTCGCGGGGCTTTATCCGTCATGGTATGTTACCTCGTTCCCACCTGCTTTGGTACTGAAAGGGTCGTTCGGTTTAACCCCTAAGGGACGCAAGTTGCGCACGGGACTGGTCTGCATTCAGTTCTTTGTTTCGTTTGCCCTTATTATTGCCATCGGCATCATGTACACCCAAAGCCGATACATCCGTACCACCGATTACGGTTACGATAAGGATGCCATCGTAGTGGGCAACATGACAGACGAAACCCGAAGTCAGACAGACGCGGTGATAGCAGAGGTCAGCCGGATATCGGGCGTAGAGGGAGCTTCGGTATCGCAATTCGTTCTGAGTTCTGCCGACAGCTACATGAATTGGGGACGGGGCGCAGATGACAAACATCTCCTATTCGATGTACTGCCCGTAGACTACCGCTACCTCAAGCTGATGGGAATCCGCATCACCGAAGGGCGAGACTTTAAGCCCGGCGACGGTGACGTGTACATATTCAACGAAGCAGCGCGTGCTAAATATCAATGGCTTGCCGTAGACCAGCCTGCTACCACGAACGACTATCCCGTGATAGGCTTCTGCGAGAATGTGAAATACACTTCGTTCCGCAACGATAACAATGCCCAGCCCATGGCGTTCTTTATCTACGGGAAAGACCATCAGGGCTGGGGAGGAAAGAACTTCATTAACGTTCGTGTCTCTGCCGGTACAGACAAGGTAGAAGTAGTCCGTGCATTGCAGAAAGCGATGGAAAAGTTCTCTCCGGGTCACGACTTCAATTTCCGCTTCATCGACCAAGTGCTCGATGAGGCTTACCGTAACGAATTGCGTTTTACCAAACAAATCCTGCTCTTCTCACTGCTTGCCATCGTTATCAGCATCATTGGCGTGTTCGGGCTTACCATGTTCGAGAGCGAATACCGCCGCAAGGAGATAGGCATCCGTAAGATATTCGGCAGCACTACGGGCGAAATACTGGGCATGTTCAACCGCCGGTACTTGTACATATTAATAGGATGCTTCATCTTCGCCGCACCCTTCGGATGGTGGATCGGAGCACATTGGTTAGAAGGTTTTGCCGAAAAGACTCCCATACGCGCTTGGATATTCCTTGTCTCGTTCCTGCTCGTTTCGCTTATTACCATGCTAACCGTAACTGTACAGAGCTGGAGAAACGCCAACGAGAATCCGGCTAACTCGATTAAAACGGAATGATGTATGAAAGCACTCAAAACTTACTTTACATTCTTGGAGCGCAACAAGCTCTTTACGTTCGTCAACGTGGCAGGCTTGGGTATCTCGCTCATGTTCGTGTTGCTTATCGCCAACATGGTAACCCGCCAGCTTACCGTAGACCGCGACACGCGCAATGCCGACCGCACGTATTTGTTTTGCTCCGAACAAAATTTCGGTGCGCATTACGTGTTGGGCGAACGCCTCGCGAGCCGCTATCCGGAAATAGAGGAATGGACTGTGGCTACGAATGCTGCCGGTGTGGGTGGCGAATACATCGACGTTGAGGGTAAGAAGTTTGATGTGAAGGTATTACTGGCACGCAAGAACTTCTTCGAGTTCTTCGGCTTCCGGCTTCGGGAGGGAGACCCTGCCCATGTGCTACAGGACAATTACAGCGTAGTCATCTCGGAGTCAGCGGCTAAGCGTATCTTCGGCAACGAGGAAGCGGTGGGGAAAAGCATCAAAGTGAACTTCACCGACAAGCATACCTATACGGTAACGGGAGTAATGGAAGACATCGGCAATTCCATATTCCCTTCGGAAACAGAGCTGGTATTTCCTTTCGAGGCAATGGAATACATCAACTGGGCTGCCGCTATCGAGAATACGGTGATGCAGAACTTTGGCGGGGCGAATGTGTTCATCCGCGTGCCGCAAGGGATAGACCCGAACGACAAGAACGCTGACATGCTGGAGTGGCTCAAGACATTTGCATGGCCTTATCACAACGGTTCGTTTGAGAAAGCCTTTTGGGTTCCGATGCACGAGGTGTATTTTTCAGAAATAGAATGCGCTAACATGAACCAGTACAGCCGCAAGCTGATGACAGTGTTTACCGTAACGGGGATACTGATTTTGCTGATGGCTGTGTTCAACTATATAAGTATGAGCGTGGCTCAAACCAGCTATCGTGCCAAAGAGATGGCTACACGCCGCCTGTTAGGTTCGTCATCGAAGGATATCTTCTGGCGCATGATGGCAGAATCGCTTATCATGACTTTCATTGCGTTTGCCCTTGCTTTCCTGCTGGCTAAGGCGGTAGAGCCTTTCGCCATGGAGCTACTGAAAACCAAAATTGACGTAGCGGGCGACTTTACCATACCGGTTGCGGCGGTCTACGTGGCGGGCATTCTGCTGCTTTCTGCCGTATCGGGTTTCGTTCCTGCCACGATTCTGTCACACTACAACCCGATGGATGTGGTAAAGGGTACGTTCCGGCGCAAGACCAAAGCGGTTTATCTGCGTACGCTCTACGTGGTACAGTGCGGACTGACAGTGGCTCTGCTTGCCTGTTCATTCTTTCTCGGCGTACAGATTTACCGCCTGCTTCACGAGCCGTTAGGATATACTTACGGCAATGTGCTTTGTTATCCTAACATGAGCGAGACGAATAATCTATACCGCTTCCGCGACGAGGTTCGCAAGTTACCGTTCGTAAAAAATGTATCGTTGACGCGCGGTATGCCCGTCGATGGCGGAAACGGACACTCCACTACCTATAACCTGAAGGGGCGTATCGTTCCGGTAGACTTCCGCTTGCTGCAAACCGACTCGGCTTTCCTCGATATTTTCCACATCCCGTTGGAACGAGATTATCACCTGACTTACAGCGACCGGAATTACTACCTGAACCACGAAGCGTTCCGGCAGATGGGATTGGACGACGATGCGGTTTCGTTTAAGATTGAAGGCGAGGACGCATCGAGAACAATAGCCGGACGCTTCCCTGATTTCCGCATGTATTCGGCATTAGACCCCATACGCCCCGTACTGATGCAGATTATCCCGTCGGACAGCATCGGGTATCCGTGGGACATCTTGGTAGAAACAACCGACGGCGATTTGCCTGCCTACAAGCATCAGTTGGACGCACTCTACTCGGAAATAATAGAAGGAGTCCCGTTCGAATCACATTGGTATGATTACTGGATAGCGGATGCCTATGCCGACATTATCCGCATGAACAAGGTTATAGGCATATTCACGCTTGCTGCCCTGCTTATCTCCCTGTTGGGACTGACGGCTATGAGCCTTTACTTCATTGCCCAGCGCAAACGCGACATGGCGATACGCAAGGTGTTCGGTTCGGATAACCGGCATGAACTGCTGCGTCTGTTGGCATTTGCAGGTCAGTCGCTTGCCGCCAGCTTGCTCATCGCCGTCCCGATAATCGGGATAGGATTCCGTTACATCCAGCGCATCGTGGGTTACGACAAGTCGTTTCCGTGGTGGACGGCATGTGTGGCTTTCATCGCCGTAGCCGCCATCTCACTGCTGTCGATAGGACTTATCAGCCGAAGCGCCACGCGAGAAAATCCGATTAACAATATTAAGACGGAATAGCGGATTCCGAATCCTAAAGATACGCTTAAAAATCTACCACATGAAATAAAGGAAAATAAACGTAACTTTTTACATAGATACCAATAATATGAAAGGACTGAAAACTTACTTTACATTCTTGGAGCGAAACAAGCTCTTTACGCTGGTCAACGTGGCGGGGTTAAGCATCTCGTTGATGTTTGTGTTGCTTATCGCCAACATGGTGATGCGTCAGCTTACCGTTGACCGTGATTTGCCGGATGCCGACCGCATCTCAGTGTTTGCCAATGAGTATTGGGCAGGCGGACATTACAATCTGGGTGACCGCCTTCAAAGTCGTTATCCGGAGATAGAGGACTGGTGTGCCATGAGCATTTCAGAGCCGTTTGTTCAGGTAAACGACAAACCAGTACAGACAATGGGTGCCTGTGTGAAAAAGAACTTCTTCGAGTTCTTCCGTTTCACTTTGCTGGAAGGAAACCGCAAACAGTTATTAACCGACAATAACAGCATCGTACTCACCCGGTCGGCTGCTTTGCGCCTGTTCGGTACAGAAAAAGCCTTAGGCAAGACGCTTACCGTAGTGCCATGTAACAAGGAAACATTTACAGTAACCGGAGTCATCGAAGATATTGACAACTCCATCATATCTTCCGACATCGAGATATTCATTCCTTTTGAGAACATGAAGTACATTAACTGGGGCTGCTCTATCGAATGTACTCACATGAACAATGCGGGAGGAAGTGTGCTTTTTTTCCGCACCGCTCCCGGCTCTGACTTGAATCTGAAATCGGATGATGTGGCATCTTATTTGGGAGAATTCTTCTGGATTTACCAAAACTCCGGCACATTTAAAAAAGCCCGTTTCATCCCGTGGCATGATTTTTATTTCTCGGAAACCCCCGCCGTAGCTCCACTGAACCAGTACGACTTTAAGCTGGTGGTCATTTTCATTACCGTAGGTATACTCATCCTCTTGATGGCGGTGCTGAACTACATCAGCATGAGCGTGGCGCAAACCAGCTATCGTGCCAAAGAGATGGCAACACGCCGCCTGCTCGGTTCATCAAAGCCCAGCATATTCTGGCGTATGATTATAGAATCGTTTCTACTTACGTTCGTTTCGTTCGTCGTGGGATTTCTGCTTGCCAAAGCTGCAGAGCCGACTGCCATCGAACTGCTTCATTCTAAAATCGACATCACGGGCGACCTCAACGGAGTAACCATCATGGTTTACATCCTGTTTATCGCCGCACTGACCCTGTTGTCGGGCTTTATCCCAGCCACGATGCTTTCTAACTACAACCCGATGGACGTGGTGAAAGGTACGTTCCGCCGCAAGACGAAATCTGTTTACCTGCGCACGCTCAACATCGTACAAAGCGGACTGACCATCGCCTTGCTTACTTGTTCGGTTTATCTCTCCGTACAGATTTACCGCATCGTACACGCACCGTTGGGATATGAGTTCGGCAACGTATTGAGCTATCCGTCTATCGGTTCGCAAAAAGACCTGCAACTTTTCCGTAACGAAGCTAAGAAACTGCCTTTCGTGAAACGTGTTTCTTTCTCGTGCGGCATACCATTGGATGGGGGAAGCAACAATACCACTTACATTCCTTCGGCAGACAGTACGCTGGAAATGAGCTTTCAGACTTTCATTGTCGACTCGGCATTCTTAGATATCTATCACATTAAGATTACCGACGACCGCCATACGCCGATGGGAAGGAACAATTTCTTTATGAGCGAAAAAGCGATGAAAACGCTTGCCACCATCGGAGTTACCGACCATTTTATGAGTGACAATTACGGGCCGGTTCAGATAGCAGGAGTGTTTAAAGACTTCCGTATCCGCCGTGACCTGATAGACCACGACATTCATCCGCTCCAGATGCAAATCCAACATCCCGACAGCATCTATCCGTGGAACGTATCAGTGGAGGTACAGGACGGAGACCTAAATACTTACAAGAAAGAGCTGGACCAGCTTTACAAGATAGCTGCCAAAGATTTTTCTTTCGAGTCGGAATGGTACGATAAACAGATACGCAACCTTTACTCCGATTTCAGCCGCATGAACAGCCTGATGATTATTTTCACTTGCGCTGCCCTGCTCATTTCATTGCTCGGACTTACGGCTATGAGCATTTACTTCATTGCCCAGCGCAAGCGCGACATGGCGGTACGAAAGGTATTTGGCTCCAGTTCATCGGGTGAAATGAAACGCCTGATGCGCTTCTCACTCGTGTCGTTACTCATCAGCCTCGTTATTGCCATCCCGCTGATGATATTCGGTGTGCGTCAGATAGACAAGATTGTGACGTTCGACAGCACATTCCCGTGGTGGGTTCCGCTGGTTTCCATCGCAACGGTATCTCTCATCTCGCTGATATCTGTATTCTTCATCAGCCTGAAGGCAACACGTGAAAACCCGGTGAACAACCTGAAAACCGAATAAATCTCTCTCTATTTTCACTCTCACACTTTGCCTAATCCGGACGGAACGGAAGATTCGGAAACTCTCCGTTCCTCCGGATTTTGAGTATTTTCACCCTATGCTTTTGTCTTTATTCGGCGAATGTCCTATATTTGCCGACGAGAATTATTAACAAAAGTTGCTTATGAAAAGAATTTTATCTATTCTGATGGTTACGGCATGTTTGTTTATGGCATTGCCGTCGCAAGCCCAAATCCAATTCGGTGTAAAGGGCGGATTAAACGTTTCAAAAGTTTCTATATCGAAAGAGGTGTTCAACTCAGATAACCAAAGCGGATTCTTCATCGGACCGACGGCCGAACTTACCTTGCCTTTATTGGGCTTAGGTGTAGACGTTTCTGCGTTGTATAACCAATACGGTATTGATACGGCAGAAGGTTCTACCAAGAAGAAAAGCATCGAAATTCCTATCAACCTGAAGTGGACAATAGGATTCAGCAGTGTACTGGGAGCTTACGTGGCAGTAGGTCCGCAGTTCGGTTTCAACGTTGGTCACCGCTGGTTTAAAGACATCTGCGAATTTAATAAAAAATCGACCAGCCTCAACGTAGGAGCCGGTTTGAAAATATTAGGACATGTACATGTAGGCGCAAACTACAACATCGGATTGAAGGATACGGGTGCAATGGTGAAAAGCGACAACGGCAGCTTTACGCACGTGGATTTCGATAACAACACGTGGCAAATCTCGCTTGCCTACATGTTCTGATTATAGTGTCTTTTAAGCCTTTTCCGGCTTAGCAGAAAGCCCGAAAAATTCTACCCGATAGACCGATGAGTCTTCCGAATAGAAATGGTCAACCTTTCGGCATGGAATAAAATTTCTAACCGTAGCATTTTTCGGGGTATGCGGAAGAAAAATTCCGCCTTGCGCTTTAGCCGGACGGAAAGATTCATACAGACTATAAACAACTAACAGTCAGCCGGTTCTCTCGCTCTGCATAAAACCTTTTGCGGCGAAAGAACCGGCTGACCGTTTAATCGCAAGGATATACCACTCCCCACTCTTTGCGCAGCGCATCCATCTGGCGCATGATGCGCAACGTTTCGGCATGGGGCATGTAAGGCGACTCCAACCACCCTTTCTCCAATGCCTCGATACACGCCTTCACTTGGTATTCAAAACCGGTAATCTGCGGCGGGGCCTGATAAACGGCTACGGTCTGGTAATCCGAACCCACCACACGGACGGACGACGGGTTATTGATATTTTCTACGATGATATGCCCTTTATCGCCCGAAATAATTCCCTCGCGGTCGCTCTGCACATAGATGCTCGACTGCAAGGCAGCCATTCGCCCGTCGGCGTAAAACAGTGTGATACTTTCTTGGGCATCGACACCCGTATCCGTTTTAGTGCAGGCAGACACCGTGCGCTCCACATCCGCACCGAAAGCCATTGCCGCAAAGTTCAGCGTATAAATACCTATATCGAGCAACGCTCCCCCTGCCAGCTCCGGGCGAACAATGCGTTCTTTGCCGGAGATGGGGTAGCTTAAATTAGCCGACAGCGTACGGGGAACTCCGATCGTCCCTGCGTCTAACAGCTCTTTCACCTTAGCCGACAGCGGCAAATAGCGTGTCCAGATAGCTTCGGTGATAAACACACTTTTCTCATGAGCCAACGCCAACAGTTCTTCCGCCTGACGGGCATTGGCGGTAAAGGCTTTCTCGCACAACACTGCCTTTCCGCGCTCGATGCACATCCGCGCCTGCTCGTAGTGGAACGAATGAGGCGTGGCGATGTAAACCAAATCCACTTCGGGGTCGTCGGCAAGCGCTTCGTAAGAGCCGTATGACTTCTCGAACTGCCATTCGGCGGCAAATGCCTGCGCTTTCTCCAAGTTTCTTGAAGCCACGGCGTAACACCTTACTCCCTCCATGCGTCCCAACGTAAAAGCCATCTTACGGGCTATGTGGCCGCATCCTATGATTCCTATCTTATATGTTTTCATGCGTAATATAATTTAACCGTTCTTGCAAAGCTATAAAACTTTGCTAAAGGGGCAAGCAAGATGGAAGGCTTTTTTGTAACTTTGCAGCCATGAAAAAGTATGTCGACGTTATAGTACCTTTGCCCATTGCGGGACAATATACATACGCCCTTCCGCCGGAATGGGAAACAGAAGTGCGGATGGGATGCAGGGTTGTCGTCCCTTTCGGGAAAAAGAAATACTATACGGCTATCGTAACACGGGTACACGACACTCCGCCTGAGGCATACGAAACGAAAGAGGTGTCTGAAATACTGGACAAGCAACCGGCTTTGCTGGAACATCAGTATGCTTTCTGGCAATGGCTGGCAGATTACTATCTGTGTACGCTGGGCGACGTGTATAAAGCTGCCATGCCTTCGGGGATGAAATTAGAGAGCGAAACGCTGGTAGTATATAACCCGGACTTCGAAGCCGCCGAGCCGTTGCCCGAAAAGGAGCAGCGCGTATTGGACTTGCTGAGTGCCGACCCGGAACAATGCGTCACGCAGTTGGAAAAAGCGAGTGGCATCAAACATTTGTTGCCGGTCATCAAATCGCTGTTAGACAAAGAAGCCATCCACGTAAAGGAAGAGCTGAAGCGGGTGTACAAGCCACGCACCGAAGCGCGCGTACGGCTGACCGATGCCATGAGCAGCGAACGGAACCTGCGTTTCCAGTTCGACCTGCTTGCCCGTGCTCCCAAACAGTTGGCGCTGCTGATGAAATACATCGAACTTTCCGGTTGGACACAGCCGGGGAATCCCCCCAAAGAGGTTACACGTAAGGCACTGCTCGATGCGGCAGGGGCTTCTTCGGCAGCGCTGAATGAGCTGATTGCCAAGAAAGTATTCGAGGTTTATTTCCAAGAAATAGGCAGACTGACCCAAAGCAACGTCGATACCCTCCCGCTGAACACGTTAAGCCCTGCCCAGCAACAGGCTTATACGGGCATCTTAAACTGTTTCCGCGAAAAAAACGTCTGCTTGCTTCACGGAGTCACAGCGAGCGGCAAGACGGAGATATACATCCATCTTATCAACCAGACTATAAAGACCGGCAAGCAAGTTCTTTATTTACTTCCCGAAATAGCCCTGACCACCCAGATAACCGAGCGTCTGAAGCGTGTTTTCGGGAATCGTTTGGGCATTTACCATTCGAAGTTCCCCGATGCCGAACGGGTGGAAATATGGCGCAAACAGCTTTCCGAGCATGATTACGACGTGATATTGGGTGTGCGTTCTTCGGTATTCCTACCTTTCCGGCGGTTAGGTCTGGTTATCGTAGACGAGGAACATGAGAATACGTACAAGCAGCAAGAGCCTGCCCCGCGCTATCATGCCCGCAACGCTGCCATCATGCTTGCCTCCATGTTCGGCGCAAAGACCTTGCTGGGTACGGCTACGCCAAGCATCGAAACCTATTATAACGCCACACATGGCAAATACGGTTTGGTAACATTAACCGAACGCCATCAGAACATCCGGCTTCCGCACATCGAATTAGTCGATATCAAAGAGCTGGCACGAAAGAAATACATGACGGCACAATTCTCGCCGCTGCTTCTGCAAAAGGTTCGCGAAGCCCTTGAAAACAAAGAGCAGGTCATTCTGTTCCAGAACCGGCGCGGATTTGCCCCGATGATAGAATGCCGGATATGCGGATGGGTTCCTCGCTGTAAGAACTGCGATGTCAGCCTGACTTATCACAAAGGATTAAACCAACTGACATGTCATTACTGCGGATACACTTACCAAGTGCCGAAATCGTGTCCGGCGTGTGGCGGTACGGAGTTAATGAACCGGGGATTCGGCACGGAAAAGATTGAAGACGATATTAAAACGCTTTTCCCTGAAGCACGGGTGGCACGTATGGACTTAGACACTACACGGACGCGAACCGCATACGAAAAAATAATAGCCGATTTCGAAGAGGGAAAGACCGACATATTAATCGGTACGCAAATGGTTTCGAAGGGATTGGATTTCGACCGCGTTAGTGTGGTGGGGATTCTGAATGCCGACTCGATGCTGAATTATCCGGATTTCCGTTCATACGAACGTGCCTTCCAACTGATGGCACAGGTGGCAGGCAGGGCGGGAAGAAAAAACAAGCAGGGGCTGGTGATACTGCAAACCAAGTCGCCCGACTTGCCGCTGATTCGTCAAGTCATAGCAAACGATTACAACCGGCTTTATCAAGACCAGTTGGCGGAACGCAGTTTATTCAAATATCCCCCGTTCTACCGGCTGATATATGTTTATCTGAAACACCGCAAAGAGGATGTCCTTGACCAAGCCGCCGACCTGATGGCGACTTACCTCCGAAGCGGATTAGGAGAACGAATCCTCGGTCCGGACAAACCGCCCGTAGCGCGTGTGCAGACATTGTATATAAAGAAAATAGTGATAAAAATCGAACAAACCGTGTCGATGAAGAAAGTACGCTCGTACTTGGTTCAGGTACAACGTTCGGTAATCGAAGACGAACGTTTCCGCTCGCTTGTGGTGTATTACGACGTCGACCCGATGTAACACAAATAAACTAACATCCCATTATGAAAATAGAATTAGATGTACATACGCATACCATAGCCAGCGGACATGCTTTCAGCACGCTGCAAGAAATGGCTCATGCCGCTGCCGAAAAAGGGTTGAAAGTGTTGGGTATTACCGAACATTCTCCCGGAATACCCGGCTCGTGCGACCCGATTTATTTCCGCAACCTCCATGTTGTTCCACGGCAAATGTACGGAATCGAACTTTTGTTGGGCGCGGAGATAAACATACTCGACGGAGAAGGAAACCTTGACATGGACGAATATTACTTGAGAATGCTCGACTTACGCATTGCCGGAATCCACTCGCTTTGCTACAAGCAGGGTACGCCGGAAGAAAACACTCACGGCATGATACAAGTTATCTCAAACCCTTATATCCATATCATCAGCCATCCGGGTGACGGTACTGCCAAACTGAATTTCGAACCGATTGTCTTGGCTTCGAAAGCTCATCGGACATTACTCGAAATCAATAACAGCTCGCTAAAACCTTGCCGGCATAAGGCAGACGCAAGGGCAAACAATCTGGAAATCCTCCGCCTGTGCAAGCAGTACGAAGTGCCTGTCATTTTAGGAAGCGATGCCCATATCTCGTTCGATATTGCCACTTACGACTATGCTTTAGAGCTGGTAGCCGAAACCGATTTTCCGGAAGCGTTAATCATGAATACCAGTGTAGAAAAATTTAAAAACTATTTGTTTTAGCCCATGAAGAAAATACTCTTTGTCTGCTTAGGCAATATTTGCCGCTCGTCTGCGGCTGAAGAAATCATGCGTACTTACATTCGTCGCGAAGGACTGGAAAACGAAATCAAAGTCGACTCGGCAGGTATCAGCGGTTACCATCAGGGCGAACATGCCGATGAGCGGATGCGCGCCCACGCCCGGCGTCGCGGCTATCATATCACCCACCGTTCGCGTCCGGTTTGTACGGCTGACTTCTATGACTTCGACCTGATTTTAGGTATGGATGACGGAAATATTGATGCCCTCCACGACAAAGCCCCTACGGTGGAATCGGAACAGAAGATAGTGCGTATGACTGATTTTTGTCGGACAAAAGTAGCCGACCACGTCCCCGACCCTTACTACGGAGGTGCGCAAGGCTTTGAGAATGTGCTCGATATCTTAGAAGATGCCTGCGCTGGTTTGTTAAACTCGTATATGGAATCCGACAAACAGATTTGGAGATAAACAACCCCTGAAAACGCTACCGCATGTTTTAGGGAAAAAAAACCGAAGAATTGATTAAAACATCGGCTTGTGTTCCTTAAAACATGCGGTAGCGTTTTCAGGCAAATCATACTGCCCTCCAATGCCTTTCCGTTACTTCTTCAGTTCCGGATAGCTGATGCGCGTATGATACATGGTTTTCAGCTTTTCTTTGAATACAGCCTTTACCGTGGCAATGTCTTTAAACGTGATGGGACATTCTTTAAAATATCCTTCCTGCACCTGACTGTCGATTATCTTTTCAACCAATGCCGAAATGCTTTCTTCCGTATATTGAGGCAAGCTGCGCGAAGCTGCTTCTACCGAATCGGCCATCATCAGAATAGCCTGTTCCTTCGTAAACGGATTCGGTCCCGGATAACGAAACATTTCTTTATCTACCTCCTCACCCGGATGTGCATTCTGATAAGAGATATAAAAGTATTTCGTAAGGCCTTTTCCGTGATGGGTACTTATAAAATCTTTTATCACTTGCGGCAGGTTGTATTTGTCTGCCAATTTCAAGCCATCGGTTACGTGGCTGATAACGATTTGAGCACTCTGCCTAAAGTCTAACTGGTCATGCGGATTAACTCCCGACTGATTTTCGGTAAAGAAAGCCGGATTCAGCATTTTACCGATATCGTGATACATCGCCCCCGTACGAACCAACTGACTGTTTGCATCAATACGATTAGCAGCAGCAGCGGTGAGGTTTGCCAACTGCAGCGAGTGTTGGAATGTTCCCGGAGCAACTTCCGACATCTGTCTCATCAGTTTGTTATTAATGTTAGACAGTTCAACCAATGTAACATTTGAAGTAAAACCGAATGTCTTTTCCAAAATAAACAGCAGCGGATAAGTAAACAGCAACAAAATGCCATTGACTACAAAATGAAGGTATATATGCGTACTAAGCTGGGCTATTTTGCTGACATGAATCAAATCGAGTGCAAAATAAAGCAAAGAATAAGAACATGTTACAAACAGTGCGCACTGGAATAGCTGGGAACGCTGAGACAATTCACGCAAACTATATATACCCGCCATACCTGCCACCGTTTGCAGCAATATAAACTCATGAGGGGTACGCAGCGAGATGGAACAAAGCAAAATAGCTATCACGTGTGCCATAAATGCCGTTCGCGAATCAAGGAAAATGCGGATAATCATAGGTATCATGGCAAACGGAACGATATAGACACTCAATATAGCATGTTCGACCATGATAGAAGACAATACGGGGAAAGCTACAATAATAATAAATAACAGCGTAATACACCCCCGCTTATCGTAATAATCGCGACGGAACAACTCCAAATAAGTCATGAAACAAAAAATAAGAATCGCCACAAACAGCGTTTGCCCGAACAAAGTCAACCGTTTTTCGGCCACGGTTTCGCTTCGTTTTCCCCATTCTTTTTCCAGTGACTTCAGGATATTATAAGTATGCTGGTCGATTATCTCGCCCCTGTCGATTATCTTCTGACCGTTCATCACAAAACCGTTTGCCCAAGACAATTCACTCAACAGGTCTCGTTTCGCAGACTCCGACCGTTCGGCATCGTAAATCAAATTGGGGGTAATGTAATTATTCAGATTACAACGCTGCAACAAAGCCTTGTCGTAATGAACCGTATCCGCATTGACAAGCATTTCGTATGCCCGCTTAAAAGTATAAAGCGCTTTCACTTCAGTTTGGTTCGATGTATTTTTATCAACCATCTGAATGTGATTCAAACTGTCTTTCTGTATTTGCTCCAAATCATTGGGAGCAATAACTCCCGCTTCGTAAATCACCCGAAGCAGACGCTCGATGTGATGGCTATAGGCTGCGACCGGAATAATGTGGTTCAGGTTTCGAGCATAATCATCTTTGAATTTCCGGATCATTTGCTCGCCTATATTCTTATCAAGCCGATAATAAGGAGCGTAATTACGCATAATACTGTCTTGCTCCTTCACCATCTCCCCATCATCTTTATAGATAGGGAAATCGAAAGATGCCTGTAACAGTCCATACTTCCACGGCTTGTTTATTTCGAAGACATAATTAAATTTGCCTTCCCTCGGTAAAAAATAAACGATGACAAGCACCGTTGCGAGGAATATCAGACCTTTATACAGCAGTTCTTTTAATGACAACTGCCTTTTCATTTGAAAGTTTTTCATAACCCAATCGTATTTGGGCTGCAAAATAAGAAAAAAAGTAGAATAATAATGCTCAGAGCCTGTTTAAATTTTCCGATTAAGTATTTTTATCCGCCTCTTTTTGAGTTTGTTTCCGGTCTGTTTCCCCGTTTTCACTCATCAGATGGCCCGCTGTCCTCCTCGTAAAAACTGAAAAACATCCTCGAATACAAGTCTCAAACGCAGGCAGAGCAAAATTTAAACAGGCTCTTATTCTACTTTTATTTTCTCTTTATGTTTTGCCGAAAAAGAAACCAATTTCTTATTTCGCTTCCGGCGTTTTCTTTACAGACAGTATTTCGCTGTATTGCTTTCCATCCTTTAATACGCTGATGGCTTTCCCCAAATCTTCATCGTCTTTCAGGCGCTCCATCGCCGCACCGCGCTGATAGAAATAACGGGTTACGATTTCTTGGGCAATATACGTCTTTATCTGTTTCGAGAAGTAATCCAAATCGCGGTCAAGGTTATGGTTCAGTTTCTTCTCCAATGCCTTGAATTCTTCGGAAGCACCCTCCATGTATCCTTCAAACTCTGCCACTTCTTTCAGGCTCTTCAGCATTTTCTCACTCTGGCGGTCGTACGTAAAATCGCGCGATTTAACCAACTCCTTAAAGGTACGGTAGTCTTCGTCTGTCAACTTAAACGATTCTACCGACTCCATCGTAGGATGATCCCAGCAATACTGCGTGGCATAATCGAAGATAATGTCCTCGTTCATCAGGTAGAACACAATGTTCGGGATGCGGTCGCCCTTTACTTCTATATCCGGACGAATACCTCCCCCGTCGCGTACCTCACGACCGGCTGCCGTATGAAATACGTTCGTCAGACTGTCGGGCGTACGTGCCACTGAGCCGTCGGCGTTCTTCTTCGCATAATCAATCGCCTGAATGCAACGCCCGCTCGGTATATAATATTTCGAGGTGGTAACTTTCAGCGTACCGTTATAGGGCAGCGGGCGTATGGTTTGTACCAACCCTTTCCCGTACGTGCGCGTACCTATTATTACGGCACGGTCTAAGTCCTGCAACGAGCCGCTCACAATTTCCGATGCCGATGCCGACCCTCCGTTTACCAAAACCGCCAAAGGAATTTTGGTGTCAATCGGTTCGTTTTCGGTCTTATATGAACCTTGCGCCTGCTTCAGCTTTCCTTTCGTCACCACAATCTCCTGCCCTTTCGGTACGAAAAAGTTTACGATGTCTATCGCTTCCGACAGCGAGCCGCCGCCGTTATCCCTCAAATCCAGAATCAACGCCTTCGCTCCTTTTTGCTTCAGTTCGATAAATGCCTTCTTGAAATCTTTCGAGCAGTTCTCTGTAAAGCTGGAAAGAGCCAGATACCCGATGCTGTCGCGCACCATTCCGTAGTAAGGCACCGGATTGGTACGGATACTCTTACGGGTTATTTTAAACTCAAGTATCGTGCTGTCGTTTTTCAGCGGACGCATTACTTTCAGAATAAACGACGTGCCCGGTTCGCCGCGCAACGCCTGACTCACCTTTTCTGAAAAGTCTTGCGGTTTCATATCCCCACGTACCATCTCCTTTCCTCCCACGGCAAGAATGATATCGCCCGCCTTTACGCCTGCCTCGGCAGCCGGCATCCCCTCCGTAGGCTCGATGACAGCAATGCGGTCTTTCGCCTCGTAATAACGTATGGCTGCGCCAATGCCTCCGTATTTTCCGGTGGTCAACTCTTTCACGCTGCTCATTTCCTCCTCAGGATAATACTCGGTATACGGGTCGGTCAGTGCCAGCATCCCCCTCACACCGTTCTGAATCATCTTTTCGGCGTCAATCGTGTCTACGTAAAACATATCCAGTTCTTTGAAGATTGAATTAAACAAATCCAAGTTCTTTGCTATCTGGAAATTCCGGTCGTCTTCCTTAAAACTGATAACGCCGATGCCTACCAGCACAATCAATGCACCTGCCAATATTTTTTTCATATACATAGTTATATCATAAATTTCAAACTGCAAAGAAAAACATTATTCCGTTTATCCTCGCAAAACTCGCTTAATATTTAACTTAATTTCGCCCCATCCGTGTAAATTTATCGCCTTTTTATTCTGCCGATATCAGGGAAATAGCGGGCGCGCTGACGGATAAACTGTAATCTATTGTTTTTCAAGACAATACACAACACCGGAAACAACAAAAAATTCTATTCGGAAGACTGCCTTGTTCTATGGGTAGAACCGAATAACTTATCCGCATAAAGCACCTGACACTAACGGTAGCGTTTTTACAAGCAGTTTACAGCCTTGTTTCTGGCACAGACAGCCAACAAAAGACCGTAAATAATCCGGTAAAAAGGCTAAATCATACTTCATAAAAACAACCTTACAGCGAAAAATAATGAATAATTGAATATTTTTTTCGCAAAGATATTGCATATTTCAAAATAACCTGCTACCTTTGCCACGCAATTCGGAAAAACCTTCTTCAGTAGCTCAGTCGGTTAGAGCATCTGACTGTTAATCAGAGGGTCGTTGGTTCAAGTCCAACCTGAAGAGCCGATAAGCCGGATTGCGAAATTCTTCAGTAGCTCAGTCGGTTAGAGCATCTGACTGTTAATCAGAGGGTCGTTGGTTCAAGTCCAACCTGAAGAGCTTCATTGAACATAACTTATTACTTTCTTCAGTAGCTCAGTCGGTTAGAGCATCTGACTGTTAATCAGAGGGTCGTTGGTTCAAGTCCAACCTGAAGAGCAAAATAAAAAGCTGTTTCAAGTAGATTGAAGCAGCTTTTTTCGTATGGAATATTTCAGGGAAACATGAGACAGATTCATCCGCTTAATATCCTTTGGGGTTAAAGCGATAAAGTACCGTTTGGTCCGTATCGGCGGCATATCCTATAAGCAATCCCTCCGAATCGAAACGCAGGGAACTGATTCTTTTGCCTAATAAATAACTCTCCCTACATTCACCTTAAACATCATAGACTTCTATTATATTTCCACTCTCCATTCCGTCATCCGACTTTAAACAATAGAAGAAACCATTATGAGGTGCTACGTCCAAATAATACTGCATCAGGTAATTGTAATCCTGTATATCTGCCTGATTAGTATGACTTCCCATCGCAAACAAAGGATATATACGGTAATCTTTGATGGAATAATACTCCAACCTGTCCATGTATTTATAGGCAACTATCAAAGTCGTATCGCATACGCACTGAATAAAATCGAACGGCGTATACGAATACTCTTCCGTCCGATTGGGATTTTTGAAAGAACTTTTCACCTTCCCTACTTTCAAATCCGATATATCCCATGTCGACGAAACAGCATCGTCTACTTTCATCAAATAATTATCAGAATCTATCTGTGTAATGTAAGTAAAAGGACGACACAAACCTTCTTCATCATTATACAGCGATAAACGGGAAGCTACACGGAGCGTGTCTTTATCTGTGTCAAACAAAAGTGCCTTACGCCCCATAATATCGTATAAAAGCAACCGGTTATTTCGCGCTTCACCTGCATTAAGCGTAATAAATTCATCCGGTCCTTGTCCTATTTTCCCAAAATCGAAGCGTTTCATACATTCAGGATAGCTATAAACTGAAAGAAAGCCATCCTGCATACCGGACGTAACAAAGCAAACACTGTTTCCGTTTATGCTCCATGAAAGCAAATTAAAGGGCTGGTTTATAACAAGAGAATCCACCACCTGCAAATGAACTGCCTTCGGAATATTCCGTTCTTTCCATATAATTTCAGCTTGTTTATCTCTTGTAGTACATCCCACGGCAAACAATAACAAAATAAAAAATGATAATGTGCGTAATTTCATAAATTAATTATTTAATTTCCAAAAGAAAGGTCACTTGTTTCAGGGCAACCGCATCAAAATTTTATTAGCAGCCTAACTTGCTGATAACCCAATATTATATTTTATAATATTTGACAAGATACACTAAAGACAAACGTTGATTATCAGCATATTGACATTTTGATGCGGTTGCCCTGTCACTTGTTTGTAACCTTTCTTTTCTAATCTTTCATTAATCACTACCGACAATGCCCTTCACTTGTATTAGGGGCTTTTGACACCCATACTTGACAACAATCATAGGCTCCCCCCGATTTGTTTGTAAATGCAGTATAGCCATTTTTATAGTCACAATCAGAACCTTCATTACGAGCCAATGCTTCTATAATTGGCTAACATAAGATCTGACATACCTTCATGTGAATTAACCTTAGTCTTAATCAGACTATACCCTATTGCCACAACAACAAAAGAAATAAAAATAATCTTTAACGGTTTCATGATCATAAAATATTTTTAGTTATAAAAACAAATGTACAATATTTTAATATTTATTCATCCATAAGTTGGAAGCACCTCATTTCTCCTAACAAAATCATACTAAGATTTAAATAGGTTCTAAGCTACACCTAAGAACATTTTCTCTCAATAAAGATGACTAATGACCGAATTCTTGAGTTTTTAAACTCATAAATTCAATATTATCAGATTTCTCTGTAACTTTGCAACTCATTTTTCGTTGTACAACTACAAAACAGAATGGGACTATTTATACGAAAAAGCATTGAGGCGCTTCAGATAGAGGCGGGAGAAACAGGAAACAAAACGCTGAAACGTGTGTTGGGGCCGGTTAGTCTGGTGGCTTTAGGAGTAGGCGTAATCATCGGAGCGGGATTGTTTTCCATCACCGGAACCGTGGCGGCCGCTTATACCGGACCTGCCATTACACTGTCGTTCATCATTGCAGCCATCGGTTGTTGCTTTGCCGGACTGTGTTACGCCGAATTTGCATCGATGATTCCGGTGGCAGGAAGTGCATACACCTACTCATACGCCACGATGGGCGAACTGATAGCTTGGATTATCGGGTGGGACTTGGTATTGGAATACACCGTTGCCGCCACTACCGTAAGCATCAGTTGGAGCCGTTACTTGGTGGTATTCTTACAGGGAGTGGGCATCGAACTGCCTCACGCACTGACGGCATGTCCGTGGGACGGCGGCATCATCAATATTCCGGCAATGGTAATCGTGGTGCTGATGAGCCTCATCCTGATGCGCGGAACGGCAGGGAGCTCGTTCTTCAACGGGCTGATTGTTTTCTTAAAGGTATCTGTAATCCTTATCTTTGTGATTTTGGGATGGAAATTCATCCAAGCCGAGAACTACGTGCCTTACATTCCGCAAAACACCGGACACTTGGGGGAATTTGGCTTTTCGGGTATCCTGCGCGGTGCGGCAATCGTATTCTTTGCATTCTTAGGCTTCGACGCTGTAAGTACGGCGGCACAAGAAACCAAGAATCCCAAACGGGATATGCCCATCGGTATCTTGGTTTCGCTCTTGGTATGTACGGTGTTATACATATTGTTTGCCCATGTAATGACCGGAGTGGCTCATTATACGGATTTCTCCGGGCAGGTGGGTATCGCCCCCGTAGCAGTAGCCATCGAAAAGATGGGTACTCCGGATGCTTCGGGCATCATCCAGCCGGCTTATCCGTGGCTGAACAAGGCAATCATCTTGGCTATTCTTTTCGGCTACTGCTCGGTTATCATCGTAACGCTTTTAGGACAGAGCCGCGTTTTCCTCAGCATGAGTCGCGACGGACTGCTTCCCCCATTCTTCTCACGAATCAACGAACGCTTCCGCACACCGCTACACAGCAACTGCCTCTTCATGGTGGTAGTCAGTCTGCTTGCCGGATTCGTCCCCGCTCAAGTGGCAGGCGAAATGACCAGTATCGGTACGCTGCTCGCCTTTACGCTGGTTTGTGCCGCAGTATTGGTGGTACGCAAAACGATGCCCAACGTACATCGGGCTTTCAAGACTCCGTTCGTTCCGTTAATCCCCATTTTGGGAATCCTGACCTGCTTATGTATGATGTGTTTCCTTCCTGCCGATACATGGATACGCCTCGTGTTATGGATGCTCATCGGACTGGATATATACGCCGGCTACGGCATCAAGCACAGTAAACTTGAACCGCATCAGGCGCACCGGAAAGGAGACATGGTATTAAATATATTAGGGCTGGTACTTGCCGTATTAAGTATTATCACCGGATTATGGCATCAGCAAACCGTAGGGTGGGAAGAAGACAAGACCCTGCTTACCATCTCGTTTGTGTTTGCCTTTACCCACTGTGCATACTATATGTGGCGAATCTGGAAACACGCTCAGGCACATACCTGATTTTCTTAAAAGAAGTTATAAAATAAAATTAGCAACAAAAAACGAAAATTCAACTACCGATAAGTCTTGAAAAAGCTGTTATTTTACAGCAATTTATGTTTTTATGGATAAGAAGATATTATATGTCGCCATCCGTGCAGCCATTGAAGCCGGAGCGAAAATCATGGAAGTGTACACCGATCCTAACGCGGATTTCGAAATAGAGAAAAAGGCCGACAATTCACCGCTAACGATTGCCGACCGTAAATCGCACGAGGTCATATCATCCTTCCTAAAAGAAACGCCCTACCCGATACTGAGCGAGGAGGGAAGGAAAATAGCAACCGAGGAACGGAGAAGCTGGAACGAACTGTGGGTGGTAGACCCGCTGGATGGAACCAAAGAATTTATAAAACGTAACGGAGAGTTTACCGTAAACATTGCGTACGTACGGAACGGATATCCGGAAGCGGGCGTGATTTACATTCCGGTAAAACAAGAGCTTTACTTCGGCGACTGCGAGACAGGTGCTTATAAAGTAAACGGAATTGCGCAAGCAGCCCCTGACGGAACAGTGGAAGCACTCATGGAAAAAGGTTGCCGACTGCCTTATGAAGATAAGCATGAGGGATTCGTAGTGGTGGCATCGCGCTCTCATCTTACTCCGGAAACGGAAGCATACATCGAACAGATGAAGCAGCAACATGCACAGGTAACTACCGTATCGAGTGGCAGTTCGCTGAAACTTTGTCTGGTGGCAGAAGGGAAAGCCGATGTATATCCGCGCTTTGCTCCTACGATGGAATGGGACACGGCTGCAGGACACGCCATCGTACGCGCAGCAGGAGGAGAAGTATATCAAGCAGAAGAAAAGACTCCTTTACGTTACAATAAAGAAGATTTGTTAAATCCGTGGTTCATTGTCTTGCCTAAAGAGGGCAGACGTGAATAAGACTAAATTACATCAAGATATATGAACTTTGAAATACTTTTTGTATTACTTGGATTGGCAGGAATGTTGGCTGCGCTTATCATGGATAAGATGCGTCCGGGCATTGTCTTACTATCTGTGGTTGTGCTTTTTATGGTAGCCGGCATTATTTCTCCGAAGCAAATGGTTGCCGGATTCAGTAACCGGGGCATGATAACAGTGGCATTGCTGTTTCTGGTAAGCGAAGGAGTAAGACAAAGCGGCGCACTGACTACCATCGTAAAGAAATTGTTTCCCGATAAAACCACGACGGTAACCAAAGCCCAACTGCGCGTACTGCCTATCGTGAGTGCGTTTTCGGCATTCTTAAACAATACGCCCGTGGTGGTTATCTTTGCCCCGATAATCAAGCATTGGTCTAAAAAGGTAGGACTTTCGTGTACCAAGTTCTTAATTCCGCTGTCGTATGCCACTATTTTGGGAGGGCTTTGTACGCTTATCGGAACATCGACCAACTTGGTGATTCACGGTATGATGATAGACCGGGGCTTCGAAGGATTAAAGATGTTTGATTTAGCTTATATCGGAATACCTATCACGATAGTGGGAATCCTTTTCATTATACTGACTTCGAAAAAGCTGTTGCCGGCGGAGCGTCCGGACAACTTTGAAGAAGAAGAGGCAGACGCGGCAATGGAAAGCGGACAACACATTGTAGAAGTAGTGCTTGCCTCACGTTTTCCGGGACTAAAGCGCAAACTGAAGAACTTCGACTTTAAGCGACGCTACGGCGCCGAAATCAAAGAGATACGTCAGGGAGGGCAGATTATCACGGAAAACCTCGGCGAAGTAAGACTGCAAGAAGGCGACACGCTGGTATTGCTGGCCGACGACGCTTTTACACGGGCATGGGGAGATTCGTCTGTATTCTTGATGATAACAAACGGAAAAGACATCCCTACACGCTTTGTGCCTGCATGGAAAAAATGGACGGCATTTGCGCTTCTCCTGATCATGATTATAGGAGCTACCATCGGCGAATTGCCTTTCACACAAGAACGTTTCCCAAATGTGAAGTTAGACATGTTCTTTTTCGCCTCGGTTACGGCAGTGATAATGGCATGGCTTAAATTATTTCCGCCCAAGAAATATACGAAATACATCAGTTGGGATATCCTGATAACCATTGCCTGTGCATTTGCCATCAGCTCGGCAATGGAAGAATCGGGCTTGGCTGCACTGATTGCCGAGTTTATTAAAAACGTTTCAGGCTCTTTGGGCGCATGGGGAGCGCTTGCCCTACTCTACTTCGTTACGCTTATCATCACCGAGCTGATTACAAACAACGCGGCGGCGGCGCTGGCGTTTCCGCTGGCGTTAGAAACGGCAAGCAAATTCGGAGTAGACCCGATGCCGTTCTTCATTGCTATCTGTATCGCGGCTTCGGCAGGATTTGCCACACCCATCGGTTACCAGACCAACCTGATTGTGCAGGGAGCCGGAAATTATAAGTTTACCGACTTCATGAAAATAGGTATCCCGATGGACTTGATTGTTATGATATTGTCTATTATACTTATTCCTTTAATTTGGCCTTTCACGCCAACTGTATAAATTTATGGAACATATTTATCCGATATTTGATAAAATGCTTACCCGAGCCGACAAGGAAAACTTGTTGGGCCAGCGCGGACTGATGGTTTGGTTTACCGGCTTGAGTGGTTCGGGAAAAAGCACGATTGCCATCGCTTTGGAGCGCGAACTCCAGAAACGCGGGTTGCTGTGCCGTATTCTCGACGGTGACAACATCCGTAGCGGAATCAACAATAATTTAGGATTCTCGGAAGAAGACCGAATCGAAAACATACGCCGCATTGCGGAAGTAGGCAAACTGTTTGTCGATACAGGAATCATCACCATCGCCGCTTTTATCAGCCCGAACAATGCCTTGCGCGAAATGGCGGCAAACATCATCGGGAAGAACGATTTTATGGAAATCTATATCAGCACGCCGCTCGAAGAGTGTGAACGGCGCGATGTTAAAGGGCTGTATGCCAAAGCAAGACGGGGGGAAATAAAAAACTTCACCGGCATCTCGGCTCCGTTTGAAGCTCCCGTTCATCCGGCACTTTCGATAGACACGTCGAAGCTGTCGGTTGAAGAATCCGTAGCAGAACTGTTGAAACTTATTTTACCTAAAATACGCATCAACGGAATACTCTGATAACCTGCATTTTATGACGCAAGATAAAACTGCGGTTTGCCCCGGAAAACACTACCGTTAGTGTTACCCGTTCCATGCGGTAGAGTTGACCATTTCTACCCATAGGACTGACCGGTTCATCCGCAAGAATTTTCAGCCCCTGAAAACAGGTTCAAAATTGCGTTATAACAAGCATTGCTATATATAAAGAAATAAAGAACAGAATAAATTCTTCATTAAAAAACAAGATATGATATGAAAGAAGAATACAGACTAAGCCACTTAAAAGAACTGGAGGCAGAATCCATCTACATCATCCGTGAGGTGGCTGCCGAATTTGAAAACCCGGTGATGCTTTACAGCATCGGCAAAGACTCCTCCGTAATGGTACGCTTGGCGGAAAAGGCCTTCGCTCCGGGAAAAGTTCCTTTCCCGCTGATGCACATCGACTCGAAGTGGAAGTTTAAAGAAATGATACAATTTCGCGACGAATATGCCAAGAAGTATGGGTGGAATCTGATTGTGGAAAGTAACATGGAGGCTTTCCGCGCCGGTGTAGGACCGTTTACGCACGGTAGCAAAGTACACACCGACTTGATGAAAACGCAAGCATTGCTTCATGCGTTAGACAAATACAAATTCGACGCCGCATTCGGAGGTGCACGTCGCGATGAAGAAAAATCGCGCGCCAAAGAACGTATCTTCTCATTCCGCAACGAGTTTCATCAATGGGACCCGAAGAATCAACGCCCGGAGCTGTGGGACATCTATAATACACGCATCCGCAAAGGAGAGAGCATTCGCGTATTCCCGCTGAGCAACTGGACGGAACTCGACATCTGGCAGTACATCCGCTTGGAGAATATCCCCATCGTCCCGCTGTATTTCGCAAAAGAACGTCCGGTGGTTAATATCGACGGACAGTTGATTATGCCCGATGATGACCGCCTGCCGGAAAAATACAAGGATAAAATAGAGATGAAGAAAATCCGTTTCCGCACATTGGGATGCTGGCCGCTGACGGGAGCCGTGGAAAGTGAAGCCGACACCATCGAAAAGATAGTAGAGGAAATGATGACTACCACCAAGAGCGAACGTACGACGCGCGTCATCGACTTTGACCAAGATGCGAGCATGGAACAAAAGAAACGTGAAGGATATTTTTAAACAAGGAAGTATGGAACATTTAGATAAAAACAAATCAGGGAATCCGATGGAAGGTGAAGAAAGAGGCACAATGTCTATCGAAGAATTTCTGAAGAAAGATGAACAGAAAGACTTGTTGCGTTTCCTCACTGCCGGTTCGGTAGACGATGGAAAATCAACCCTTATCGGGCGACTCTTATTCGACAGCAAGAAACTGTATGAAGACCAGCTCGACGCTTTGGAGCGCGACAGCAAACGGGTGGGCAACGCAGGCGAACACATTGACTATGCTTTGCTGCTCGACGGACTGAAGGCTGAACGGGAGCAAGGTATCACCATCGACGTGGCTTACCGTTATTTCTCGACCAACAACCGTAAGTTTATCATAGCCGATACTCCGGGACACGAACAATATACCCGTAACATGATTACCGGCGGCTCGACGGCAAACTTGGCAATCATCCTCGTCGACGCCCGCACGGGAGTTATCACGCAGACTCGCCGCCATACGTATCTGGTTTCTTTATTGGGAATCAAACACGTGGTATTGGCTGTCAACAAAATGGACTTGGTAGACTATTCGCAAGAGGTATTCGATAAAATCGTAGCCGAATATAAAGCCTTTGTCACCCCGTTGGGCATCCCCGACATACAGTGCATCCCGCTTTCTGCACTCGAAGGCGACAACGTGGTAGATAAATCTGAACGTACTCCGTGGTATCACGGCGTTTCGCTGCTGGAGTTCCTCGAAACGGTTCACATCGGCAACGACCATAACCTGACCGACTTCCGCTATCCGGTACAGTATGTATTGCGTCCGAATCTGGACTTCCGGGGTTTCTGCGGCAAAGTGGCTTCGGGAGTTGTACGCAAAGGTGATGAAGTGATGGCTTTGCCTTCGGGCAAGAAATCGCGGATAAAGAGCATCGTTACTTACGACGGCGAGCTGGATTATGCTTATCCGCCCATGTCGGTTACGCTGACGCTCGAAGACGAAATCGACGTATCACGCGGTGAGATGCTGGTACATCCGGATAACGTCCCGATGATTGGACGTAACTTCGAAGCCATGCTGGTATGGATGGACGAGGAAAAGATGGACTTGGAGAAATCGTTCTTCCTGAAGCAGACCACCAACACCAGCCGTACACGCATCGACTCCATCAAATATAAAGTGGACATCAACACAATGGAACATCTGTCTGTTGAGAACGGACGACTGGCGAAAGAGGACGTGCCGATGCAACTGAATCAGATAGCCCGCGTGGTGTTGACTTCATCTAAGGAGTTATTCTTCGACCCATATACCCAAAACAAACCTACCGGAGCGTTTATCCTTATTGACCCGATTACCAACAATACCAGTGCCGTAGGTATGATTATCAATCGTGTAGAGGATAAAGACATGCACACGACGATGGAACTTCCGGTTTTAAACTTACCTAAATTAGGCATTGCTCCCGAACATTACGAAGCAATAGAAAAGGCGGTAAAAGACTTGGAACGTCAGGGTATTGCCATCGAAGTAAAGAAATAACCACGCAACTATCATTTTTTTCAACATTCAATTATCAACTTAATGGGACTACTTGAATTTAACAAACTTCCGATAAACACGTTGGTTGGGGCAGACTGGAAAACCTTTAACCAAATAACCAAAGGACGTGACATCGACCCGGCATATCGAGGTAAGTATCGGCTGACCAAAGCTGTTTGTCGCCTGCTCTCTACGCTGACGTCTCTGCAAGAGAGCCGTTATAAAAAGCTGCTTGCCGATAAACCGCTGGAACATGATCCGGTATTCATTCTGGGACATTGGCGCAGCGGAACCACTTTCATGCACAACGTATTTTCTTGTGACAAGCATTTCGGTTACAATACGACTTACCAAACGGTATTCCCCCATCTGATGATGTGGGGACAACCGTTCTTCAAGAAAAACATGAGCTGGCTGATGCCTGACAAACGCCCTACTGACAATATGGAGCTGGCGGTAGACCTCCCGCAAGAGGAGGAGTTTGCCTTGTCGAACATGATGCCTTACACCTACTACAACTTTTGGTTCCTGCCTAAATACATGCAGGAGTACGCTGATAAATACTTACTCTTCAATGATATTAGCGATGAAGAACTGAAGGTGTTTGAAGAAACATTCGTCAAGCTGATAAAAATTTCGCTGTGGAATACACACGGAACGCAGTTCTTGAGCAAGAACCCTCCTCACACGGGCCGTGTGAAAGAGCTGGTAAAAATGTTCCCCAACGCGAAGTTCATCTACCTGATGCGCAATCCGTATACCGTGTTCGAGTCAACGCGCAGTTTCTTTACCAATACCATCCAGCCGTTGAAACTCGAAGACATCAGCAACGAAGAGTTGCAAGCCAACATCTTGTCGGTTTACGCCAAACTGTATCATAAGTACGAAGCAGACAAGAAATACATTCCCGAAGGAAACCTGATAGAAGTAAAATTCGAGGATTATGAGAAAAATGCTTTCGACCTGACGAAAGAAATTTACGAGAAACTCTCTATCCCCGGATTCGCAGAAGCAGAAGCCGACATCAAAGCATACGTAGACAAGAAAAAGGGATACAAGAAAAACAAATATCAGTATAAACCCGAAACGGTGAAACTCGTGGAAGAGCATTGGTCGTTTGCCCTTGAAGATTGGGGTTACAAACTATAATCCAGACGAAACATGCTTATCACGATTATCATTCTTGCCATTTCAGCCATTTTCTTCGTCAGCGGAAAAATCCGTTCCGACTTGGTTGCCTTGTGTGCGCTTGTCGCACTCCTTCTATGCCATATCCTCACACCGGAAGAAGCACTGTCGGGTTTCTCAAGTTCGGTGGTAATCATGATAATAGGACTGTTCGTAGTAGGCGGGGCTATCTTCCAGACCGGACTGGCGAAAATAATAAGTTCGCGTATACTGAAACTCGCAGGAAAGAGCGAGACACGGCTGTTTTTGCTTGTCATCTTGGCAACTGCCGCCATCGGAGCTTTTGTGAGCAACACCGGTACGGTGGCACTGATGCTTCCCATCGTTGTCAGCTTGGCTATGAGCGCGGGCATGAATCCCAGCCGCCTGCTGATGCCGCTTGCTTTTGCCAGCAGCATGGGCGGAATGATGACGCTAATCGGTACGCCGCCCAACTTGGTTATCCAAGATACGCTGACGGCTGCCGGTTACGAACCGCTCTCTTTCTTCTCATTCCTTCCGGTAGGTCTGGTTTGCCTGCTGGTAGGCATCATCGTGTTAATGCCTCTCAGCAAGCTGTTTTTATCCGGAAGAAAGAAACGGGAAGACGATGCAAAGTCAGGAAAATCGCTCAAGCAGCTGGTCAACGAGTACGGACTGTCGCATAACCTGTTCCGTCTGTTGGTTACCGAAACTTCCAAGTTGGCAGGTTCTACGGTAATCGAGCTCGACATCCGGCGCAAGTATGGGCTGAACATCTTGGAGATACGCCGAGGCGACCTTTCGCGCCACCGCTTCCTGAAAACGATTGCGCAGAAGTTAGCTTCGCCCGATGCCGTTCTTCAGGCAAACGACATCCTTTACGTTACGGGAGATTTCAACCGGGTAAAGGAGTTTGCCGATGAATACGCCGTATCAATACTCGACGGACACGCTACGGAGGAAACCAACCGCAACGAAAATTCTTTGGATTTCTACGACATCGGTATCGCCGAAATCGTATTGATGCCTACTTCACTGCTGATAAACCGCACGGTAAAGGAAATCGGGTTCCGCGACAAATATAACGTGAATGTGCTGGGGATTCGCCGGCAGCGCGATTACTTGTTACGAGACCTCGGAGACAAGCGTGTGCACAGCGGAGATGTTCTGCTTGTGCAAGGCACATGGAACAATATTGCCCGCTTGGGACGCGACGGGACCGACTGGGTGGTATTGGGGCAGCCTCTTGCCGAAGCCGCCAAAGTAACCCTCGACTACAAGGCTCCCGTAGCCGCCGCCATCATGCTGCTGATGATAGTAATGATGGTGTTCGACTTCATCCCCGTAGCCCCCGTGACTTCGGTCATGATAGCCGGCATCCTGATGGTTTTAACCGGCTGTTTCCGGAATGTGGAAGCGGCATACAAAACCATCAACTGGGAAAGCGTGGTACTAATCGCCGCCATGCTGCCGATGTCGCTCGCGCTGGAGAAAACCGGAGCATCGGCATCCATATCCAATGCACTGGTAAGCGGTTTGGGCAGCTACGGAGCTTTCGCACTCTTGGCAGGCATTTACTTTACCACCTCGCTGCTCACCATGTTCATCAGCAACACGGCTACGGCGGTGCTTCTTGCCCCGATTGCCCTCCACAGTGCAGAGCAGCTCGGCATCAATCCCGTCCCGTTCCTGTTTGCGGTAGCCGTAGGCGCAAGCATGTGTTTCGCCTCCCCGTTTTCCACACCGCCCAATGCGCTGGTCATGCCCGCCGGACAATATACATTTATGGATTACGTAAAGGTAGGGCTTCCGCTTCAAATCATCATGGGTATCGTAATGGTATTTGTGCTTCCGTTGCTCTTCCCGTTTTAAGCGAAAAACGCTACGGGTAAGACCACTCATTTCTACCCATAGAAATGCGTTACGCTACCGCTTGCGTAAGGCAACGCTTCCGCATAAGTTTTCCGACTGTTCAAACAAAAAGGCACAAAAAAGAACGAGCTTGCAAAACATCCTGTTAATCAGGATATTTTACAAGCTCGTTTTCATTTACCAAATATAAAAAGCGAGACTGCTCAGCGCCTGTCGCACATGCTATTTCCCGTAATCTTCATATAGCATCAACAGATGAGATGCGCTCCAACTGAAATGAGATGCTTGAAGGCGTTCGCCGGTGTGCGTTCCGTAGTTCTCGTGAATCGGGGCATCGCCGGTCAAACCCTGACAGCGGTCGAACACTTGAAGCGTGTACTTGTCTGCCAAGTCGTTATAACCGTAATTGCGCAATCCTTTTATTGCCTGATAAGTCTGGTCTAACCAGATAGGTCCGCGCCAATAACCGTTCGGGTCGCACTTCGGATTGTCGGCAGCTGCCGTGGGGAACGGAATGTAGGTAGAAAACTTCGTCGTATCGGTAAATAATACCAACGCTTTTTCCATCTGCTTTTTGGTGGCTATCTGTGTCCAGAAAGGCGTATAACCTTCACATGCAGGTTCTTCGATGAAACTTCCGTCTTTCAGGCGGCGGTCGCAGAAATAGCCAATCTTTTCATCGAAGAAATAATCGGCCACTTTATCGCTGTAATCAGGCGCATCGAATGTGGTATCGATAAGCGCGGCAAACTTTTTAAGCAGTTTACATTCGTATGCCAGATAAGCATTCAAATCGACGCTCTCTTGATCCAAACTCCAAGCATCGTTCCCGTTTTTCAGCATTTTGGCATTATCGAAACGAATGGCGTTATCCATGCCGCTTTCCCATCCGGCTGCCTCCAGCGTACCGTCGGTCGAACCAAACTCGCACATGCCGTTCCGGTCATGGTCCCGCTTGTTATACCACCATTTATAGTAGGCAAGCAACTGCGGGTACATCTCTTTCACGAATGCCGTATCTTGGTTATGGGTAAAAATTTCGTCGACAGCCCAGCACACCAAAGGCGGTTTGCTGTCGCGGGCGTTGTTTTCTGCCGGATTGGTATAGATACAGTCGATAATCATGCCGTCCGGCCACTGGTAGTCGAACATGGCACGGATGTTGTTTTTAGCCAGTTCGGGAGCAAAGCGGGCGAGTGCGGCAGAAAACCGCCAACTGTCCCATGCCCAGAAACCCATGAAATAAGTCACCGCGTGGCTGGGAATAACCCCTTCGTGTAACAGACCTCCCCGGTGAGTGCGCCAATTGGATATCAGCGTAACCACTGATTTTACTGCCACCCGGTCGTACTCATGCTTCATGTCTTTACGCAAAACTTTCTGCAAATATTCTTCCCAACGTTTGGCATTCGCCGCCAACTCCGGTTGTGGATTTTGCAACAAAGCAACACTTTTCTGTGCGCCCGACGCCAATTCTTTATCCGAGAAATAGAAAGAAACGGCCACGTTCATCTGTTGACAGTCAGCAGCAGTAGAAGCCACATAATTTTTTCCGTCGCAACTTAACTCCACATCGGGCATGAAGGTAAGCTGAACCACTTCACCATTCGGATGATAAGCCGTAATGGTTTGTTCTCCCCGTTCCAGACGTACTTTACTGTTCCAGTCTTTCCCCGTAAACTTAAAGCCTTCAGCCACATTGCTCGACACCTGAAGCAAAGCGGTAGAACTATTGACAAAGTTCATGCGCTGCTCTATTTTCCGGTCGTTCGATGAAGATGCGATATATACTTCACCGGGGAAATAAATGGCAGAATCGGGAGTCAGCGTACCGTTCCCATCGAGAAAATCAACACACACGGCAGACTGGGCAAACCAGATGCGGTTATCCAGACTGAACGGACCGCAAAAGCCGTTTACCCATTTATCTGTTTCGGGAATGGTAAATCCCATCCACGAACCGGCATCCGTAAAACACCCGGCACGGCGAACCGTGGAATCGGGAGTCAAAGCTATATTCAAGATATCTCCAAACTCATAGCGGGTACTATTAGGAGGCATCTCCTGAGCCGAACGGCTGCAAGCCAGACAGCCTGCAACCATACCCGCGATTACAAAACCTCTAATCAGTTGTTTCATCAGTGTTTATTCAATAAATAAATTAACTATTATTTTTAAGACAAGCGCGCAAAGTTCAGAACCTGTTCAAATTTTGCTCTGCCTCAGTTTGAGAATTGTTTTCGAGGATGTTTTCCCGTTTTTACGAGGATGATAGCGGGCTATCTGACGAGTGAAAACGGGAAAACAGACCGGAAACAAACTCAAAAAGGGGCGGATAAAAATACTTGCGTCGGAAAATTTAAACAGGTTCTCAGAACCAAGTTTTATGTGAAAGCTCAGCCGCGTCAGTTTCTGCATTCAGCGGCTGAAGCGTAAAGCTATACTCCCATTGGCGGGGTATAATGGTGTATTCGGGGTGTACTTGAGCTCCCCATGTATTATCACCGCCTACCCCCATCTGCAGATGGTCAATATTCAGCCAAACGATATCTTTTTTCTCAATGCTTCCACCGTGACGACGCTCTACGTTAAACGGACGATAAAGGATGTCTTCCATCGGAAAATTCCATGCACTGACGCTCAGCGGCTGCTCTCCTGTTACCAGAAGTCCCTCGCCCGAAGCATTGCGCAGAGCCACCCAGCGGACATCACACTTATTTGCGGTTTCCTGAGCGCGTACATAAGGATGATACTGTTCCCACACGCTGGCACTATACAGTCCTACGGCAGCTCCCGTCTTCCGGTCGGCATAATTCTCGTGCGGTCCTCTGCCTAACCAAGTCATTTGGTCGTATTCGGCAGGCAGAATCATACGCATACCCAAGCGGGGCATTTCCGGAAGTTGTTTTTCGCCCGGAGTAAAGCGCATGGTCACACCCACTACCCCATTCGGACGGATACGGTAAGTAACCTGCAAAGTTGATTCCTGCTCCTTCATATCATACGTGGCAACTACGGTAGCGAGCCTTTTATCTGCACTCTCTTCCAGACGAATGTCTTTCAGCACTGCGTTCTTTCCGGCATCCTGCCATGTGCGGCAGCGTTCAGCCGTGCCGTTTGCCACATCATTATCCGTCAGTCCGCGCCAGAAATTAGCCTGCAAACCTTCTTTCACCAAATTCTTTCCCTGATATTCCAATACGGTCATCTCGCCGTTCTCTGTACTGAAACCGATGCGGAAATCATTCTCTCCCGTCAGCATCAGAGCATCTTTCGTACGCCGACTTTTCAACGTGCCGTTAACCGTTTCCATCGCCGGAACAATTTTATCTACCGGAAGCTGCCATTGTTCCATTGCAGCCACATGACCAGCCGGAATCATCGGTGCCTCGTTACGGGTTACAGCCTCCAGCTTCAGGAAATATTCTTTATTGCCTGCCTGAATGGGTTGCACGGGTAAAGTAACTTCTCCCGACTGGCGGGCCGCTATCTTCGGAAAGTCCATAACTCCTCCCTGCACCGCTTTTCCGTCTGTCTCTACGGTCCACCGAAGCTGATAATCGGAAAGGTCGATAAAATCATGCCAGTTTATCACCTGAACACGATTGGGAGTAAAGGCAACCGGCTTGAAGTGAACATATTGATACACTTTCTTCACTTCCCAAATGTGTGGATGCAAGCTCCTGTCTGAAGCAATCAGTCCGTTTGAGCAAAAATTAGAATCGTTATGAACTCCTACATAGCCCATATCTCCGCCGTAAGCCCATATATCATGTCCTTTTTCATCCTTGATAGCAAAAGTCTGGTCTACCCAATCCCAAATGAAACCTCCTTGCAGTTGGTCGTACTTATAAATCAAGTCCCAATAATCCTGCAAGTTGCCGGTACTGTTACCCATTGAGTGTGCATACTCACAAAGAATCAACGGGCGGGCATCCCGCTGGTTCACGTGACGGCGCAACGCCCAAATGCGTGCATACATCGGGCAATAGATATCCGATACGCTCTCATAGCCTCCGCCTTCGTATTGTACCGGACGAGTACCGTCGAACTGTTTCGTCCAATGATAAATCGTTTCAAAATTCTTGCCGTAACCGGATTCATTTCCTAATGACCATGTTACGATAGCCGTATAGTTGCGGTCGCGCTTCACCATGCGGCTCATACGCTGCATGAAAGCTCCCTCCCAATCAGGATAATTGGCAAGTGTCTCATCTTTATGGAACATCATTCCGTGACTTTCAAGGTTAGCTTCATCCACTAAATACAATCCGTATTTATCGCACAGGCTGTACCATTGGTAATGGTTGGGATAATGGCTGTTACGCACGGCATTTATGTTGAATTGCTTCATCAGCCGAATGTCTTCCACCATGCTTGCCACATCAATACTGCGCCCCTTGTAAGGATTATGCTCATGGCGATTCACTCCTTTAAACAAGACGGGAACACCGTTTATCAGTTGCTGGCCGTATTTCATCTCTACGGTTCGGAAACCAAACGGATGTGCAAAAGACTCCATCGCATTACCTTTCGCATCGAATGTATTGACTACAAGCGTATAAAGGTTGGGAGTTTCTGCATTCCACGGAAGTACATCGTTGAATAACTGCTTAATGGCAAATAACGTATCGGCTGAACCCGAAATCTTTTTCTCATTGGCAAACAATACGGAATTATCTGCATTCAATACTTTTACTTCTACACGCTGTCCTTTCCAGGGCTGATTCAGAATCACGCTCAAGTTAAAATCGCCATCCTTATAACCGTTTACCAGCTCAGAAGTCAATTTAAAATCTTTTACGCGGCTCTTCGGACGGGCATACAGATATACATCGCGCTCTATGCCGCTGTATTTCCAATAGTCTTGTCCTTCCAGATAAGAGCCGTCACTGTAACGGAATACCTTAACCGCCAATCGGTTCGTTCCCTTTTTCAACAGCTTGGTAACATTGAAATGTGCGGGCAACCGGCTGTCTTCGCTATATCCAACCAGTTCACCGTTCAGCCAACAATAGAATGCTGACTCTACGCCTTCAAAGTCTAAAAATATATCCATTCCATCCCATCCATCGGGAGCAGCAAACTCATGTACGTATGCACCCACCGGATTATAGTCCGTAGGGACATAAGGCGGATTGGGCGGGAACGGATAGCGCGTATCGGTATAAATGGGAGCATCGAAGCCTTGAATCTCCCAACTGCCCGGTACTTCGATATCTTTCCATCCGTCTATCTTATAGTCAGACTGATAGAAATCAGCAGGACAAGCATCATTGTTTTTAGAATAAAGGAACTTCCATGTACCGTTTAACGACACGCGACGCTCGGTCTTCGTATTAACCTCAAAACGTTCTACATCGGGCAACGCCTGCTGATGAAGCGCAGCCTTTTCGCTGACAAACGGCAGGAAGTGTGCCGTCATGGGTTCACGATTGATTTCATTGATGCGTGCATCCTGCCACGGCTGATTACTATCAGCCCAAGCAGACGCACAAGCAATCGTAAGAATAAATGAAGTAATGTAAAGTGTTTTTTTCATGGATAATGTTTTTTAAATCGAGCAGAAAAAAGTTACCAGAAACGGAACGCTGAAGTCTACCACAAAGCCGTGGAAAATAGATACGACAACAAACTGTTGTCCTGCATAGCGTGTAATAATGGGCAGGGTTGTATCCATCGTGGTAGCTCCTCCCGCCGATATGGGTGCCAAATTACCAAACCATCGGACTAACAGCGGAGCACACAGCAAGGTGATAATCTCGCGCATGATGTTAGAGAGCAATGCTATTGTTCCCAACTCGGCTCCCTTGTACTCGGTGATGAAGATACTCGACAGTGAGTAGTAACCGAATCCCGCTCCTACTGCCATGCAGTCTGCGGGCGTACGATGGGGAAGCAACAAGCTGACCAATGCCGCTGCCGATACCGTACCCAAGATGGTCATGACCGGTAAAAAGATCAGCCGAGGATTCAGCGAGCGGAACTTTTTCAGCGTCTGCGGGTCGCTGCCGATGCTTAACCCAACGCTAAACATCAGGGCACACAACGCATAAAAACTGATATCCGTCTTGGCGATGTCGACAGGTATTACATGGAATATCCCGCAAACGCACCCCAAAGCAAAGAATCCGACAATAATCAAACTGCCTTTCATGCCTTGCCTCCTTTCTTTTTATATAACAGATACCATAAAGCCCACGCCGCCATACAACTGCCGATAACTGCCGCTATGGTGATGGAAAATGCTTCCAAGCCCAGCGTGGCCAGTCCTTCGATAATCTGACGGTTACCTCCTACCTCTACGCCCAACAGGAAAAGCAAAATCCAAATAAGCGTGGTTATCACCCGGTGTATCCACGAAAACTGCTGTCTGCGCAACAAAAAGCCGATGCACATACCTCCTAACATCAAACTGATAACTGTAAACATAGTTCTGTTTTGTCTTTCGATAGGCAAAAATAGTTAGATTTCTTCGTTCGTCCGAACTCTTCTGTCATCTATTCTTTTAAAAGAATCAGGCAGACCAGTCATCTGCTTTTCTGCCCGATTCTTCTTAAAGAGAATCTTTTTTTAATTCACATCATTATTGGTTTGAATTTCCATTAAAGGAATAGGCAAGAACTCATCTTCCGCTATGTTAAAGTTTGTTCTTCCATCGGCTTTCATCGCTTCTTCCAATTTACCCCAACGGCGCAAATCATAAAAACGGAAGCACTCTACAGAAAATTCAACCAAACGCTCATGTTCTATCTGTGCTTTTACGGCTTCATAAGAATCGCCTTCCATAGGAGGCAATTTACCATGAACTTCTCTGATTTCGTTAATCAAGTTAATGGCTTCCGTACGTCCGGAAGCAGTTCCTTGTTCATTCAAAGCCTCAGCTTTCATCAGCATCACATTCGCATAACGCATCAACGGAATATTTGTATACGTAGATGATTGAGAATATTCCTCGTAAGTTGACGGTATGAACTTTTTAAAGCAATAACTCGTTTTCGAACCTGACGGGAAACAATCATCGTAACTGTATTCCCCGAATATCGAATTGGGAGCCGTGTAATATTCATCATTGAAAATCATAGATGCATAAACACGCGCATCGTATTGCGTATTGTTATTGGCTATTTTGCCCTCCTTCAGAAACTCATCATACATCTTTTGGCTGACACGTATCTCGTCCCAACCACCCATTGAAGGAGCTGCTACCCAATAGTGCATCACATGTTTATGATATGCCCCGTCTGAAGTAATGTTGGTAAACTGTAATTCGAAGATAGATTCTTTACAGTTTTTGTTCGTTCCGTTAAACATGCTTTCAAAGTCTTCTTCCAATGCAGCATTTTTTACGTTATTAAAAGCTGTAATGGCTTGTGCCAGATAATCATCTTTCTTATCGTTCTCTTCGTAAGCACGAGTCAGATATGCCCATCCCAAATAAGAGTAAGCCACATCTTTTGTAACACGTCCGGTTTCGCCTGAAGGACGTGTGTCGGGAAGCAGTCCGGCAGCCCGGTCTAATTCCGTACAAATAAAATCCCAGCAGTCTGTACGTGAGGAAATTTCTTTATGAACCTGATCTTCACTGGTCAGATACTCATCACGGATAATAATATCTTTCCAGTTTAAAATAGTCTTAAAATGATAATATGCACGCAAAAAGACTGCCTCACCCATCAAATGGTCGTAATCTTCCTGACTCATCGCTTCACCGCTGGTCTGAACCTTATCAATGCCATAAATAACATTATTCGCGTAATTTATGCCGTTGTAATTGTTCATCCAATATTCTTTAGTTTGCGCATTTTCATTGTCATAAGTATAATCGTACAGATCTTTCATGTTGGGATAGTTATTAATATCGTCACCTATGGAGACATCATCCCCGCGAAAAGCCTCTACCGGATATTTATGTTCACAAAATCCATATTCATCTGTTCTATTTTCCAACTGTCCGTAGACGGCAGACAAGCCGGCTTCAACATCAGTCTTATCTCTCCAATAGATATCAGTAGAAAAATTAGGAGACTCAACTGTCAGAAAATCATCACATCCCGCAAGCGAAAAAGTCAATGCGAATGATGCTATATAAAATATCTTTTTCATATTATTTTTCATTTTATCGGTATTAGAATGTTACTTGCAAACCTACTACGTAAGAACGTGTAAAGGGATAAACAAAGGAATCGATGCCTGTATTCAGGATGGAAGAAGAGAATTCAGGGTCATTACCTGAATAGCCTGTTATGGTAAACAGGTTTTCTCCGCTCACATAAATACGGCATTTTTCGATAAAGACTTTCTTCATCCAATTAGACGGGAAAGTATAGCCTAACTGTAACTGACGCAGACGAACAAAGTCACCGTTTTCAAGATAACGGGTAGATTCCCGCGTATTATTATTCGGATCGCCTAATACCGCACGAGGCATGTCGGTGTCTCTATTTTCCGGAGTCCAAGCATCCAATGTCGTTTTAAACTGGTTAGAACCGGCATCCATTCCTTCCATATAGATGCGGTTGGCATTATACAGCTTGTGTCCCCACGCACTACCTAACTGGAATGAGAGGTCGAATCCTTTATATGAACCGCTGAAAGAAAGGTTTGCTTCAACTTTCGGTATTCCGGAACCACTGTATACCTTATCATCGGCATCTATCACCCCGTCACCATTCATGTCCTTAAAGCGGATGTCTCCGGCTTTTGCGTTGGGCTGTAACCGTTCACCGTCTGCATTTACATAGGCAGCAGCTTCTTCATCAGACTGGAATATACCGTCTGTCTGATAGAGGAAGAACGATGCGACAGGATATCCCTCTAAAGTTTGCGTTGCAAAATGACCGGCATCTTTCAATGCAGAACCATATAATATTTGGTTGGGGTCGGCTTTAATCATTTCATTGCTAATGGTAGAAAGGTTAAAGCCTATGTTATAATCGAAGCCGCTTACACTGTTTGCATAGTTCAGCTCCAGTTCAAAACCGCTGTTACGCATTTTACCCACATTCACGGTCGGGTTATAAATACCGGCTGAAGGAGGCATCACTTTTTCAATCAACAAATCGGTCGTTGTATTGTAATAATAGTTGATAGAACCGGTTAAATGGTTATTAAAGAAACCGAAGTCAAAACCGATATTCTTCGTGTCGGTAGTTTCCCAACGCAAATCATCGTTCACCAAATAAAGATTCGACATACCTGTCCACGGTTGTCCACCTTGTATATAACTCATCCATTGAGTATTGCTCTGGGTCATGGTGGGAGCATAGTAATACCCCAACGCATTTTCATTACCCAAGCGTCCCCAACTTGCACGGAACTTCAAGTTGCTGACAACTGTATTTTTCGGGAAAAAGTCTTCTTCGCTGATTCTCCATCCTACGGCAACAGAAGGAAACACTCCCCAACGGTTATTTTTACCGAACTTGGAAGAACCATCTGCACGAACCGTTGCCTGCAACAGATAACGGCTGTCAAATGAATAGTTTAAACGACCGAAGAAAGAAGCCCGGTTATAGTTATAAAATGTACCGCTGCCGCTAAACGTACCTCCGATACCGGCATCAATAGTTGTATTATGCGGGTCGAAAAATCCGGCAGGTTCATCATTGGCATTTTTACCTTCCACACTAACCGAACTATTATCATTACGATAAGCAATAATCGAACTACCCACCATAGCCGTTACAGAATGTTTATCGAAATCTTTCATAAACGTCAGCACATTCTCTAACGTATGAGAGTAAAAATATGAATTCGATTCGGAATTATATGGGAATTTAACAGCACCCTGAACATTCGAAGTATAAGCCTCTGTATGAGATCTCGTTACCGAATAATATCCATTATATTGGTAAGTCGTTTTAAAAGTCAGCCACGGGGCAAAGTGCATAGCCAGACCAATGTTACCCGTAATGTCATACCCGTTGGTTTTAGATTGATTGAAATGATGGTCCGCCATCACGTTATTGTAGGTCGGGAAAGTATAAGTTTCATCCCCCACTGTCATTTGGGTCAATCCATAGCCTGAAGGTTGACTTTCATCATACACGGGCACAAGCGGACTGATAGAATACATTTGTCTCAATGAATATTGAGGCTGTTCATTCTGAGTAGCCTTAAAGTTCAATGTCGCATCAAAATCAAAAATATATTTCGACATATTTACTTTCAAGCGTGCATTATCCTGCTTGTAATTATTTCCGAGGAAAATACCTTCTTCGTCAGAGTGACCGTACGATAATGAATAGCTTGCATTCTCCGAGCCACCCGTAACATTTACATAATAGTTCTGCGACATGGCGTTACGCAACATCTGGTCTTGCCAATCGGTATTCGCACCCGTAGGATTTTTCAGACTTCCATCTTCATTTTTAATAATGTAATTGGGCTTCGATTCTCCGGCGTTTTCATACATCATATCCATTACTTTCAACCAACCGTCGGCATCGAGCATTTCATTGGTCTTTGCCGCACTGTTAAACGTAAGATACGTGTTGAATGTTACTTTCGTCTCACCTTTCTTACCGTTTTTCGTCGTTACCAGAATAACACCGTTTGCAGCAACCGAACCATAGATGGCAGCGGCAGCACCGTCTTTCAGAATTTCCATAGACTCAATATCCTGAGGGTTGATAGCATCAATATCACCCGGATAACCGTCAATAATGTAAAGCGGCTCATTATCACCCATTGTCTTGATACCACGAATCTTCACAGAAATACCGGCCCCGGCATTACCTCCTGATTTCAAGACACTCACACCTGCCACCTTACCTTGCAAAGCTTCTGTGGCGCTCGTTGTGGCACGTTTTAGCAAATCGTCTGATTTAACCGATGAAATCGCTCCGGTCATGTCGCTTTTCTTCATCGTACCATAACCTACCACAATAACCTCGTCCAGCACTTCCGCATCTTCTTTCAAGGTTACTTTAAATACGGTCTGATTGTTTACCGGGATTTCTTGAGTCTGGAAACCTACATAAGAAATCTGCAAAGTTCCGTTGGCAGATACAGACAGTTCAAAGTTACCGTCGATGTCTGTAATCACACCGTTGGTAGTTCCTTTTTCTAATACACTTGCTCCGATAATTGACATGCCGGTAGCGTCAACTACGGTTCCTCTTACCTTGATGGTTTGGGAGAACCCCAATACCGGAAACATAAAAGCAAACAGCAATGCCCATTGCCATGCTTTAAAATTACTTCTTTTATTTTCCATAAGCCTTTTAAGGTTGATTGACACTAAAAATTGATAACTTCTGTTGCAAACCTAACAGTATTTTTTTCTGAGCGGGAAATAAAAGGATTGATTTCTTGTCTACAAAAGCCTGAAGGAAGGTGGTATTTTATCTACAACAAAAACAATAACTCACTATTAATCAGCAACAAATTATTGTTAACATATCTACAATGGGCAATATTCGGCAAACCACAGTTAAATCAATACTTATCCGAAATATATACCAACGGACATTAACCGAATATCATAAAAATGAACTGATTTAAACTTTCCCGCGTGTCAGACAGAGCAAGAATTTTCTGCCGTTATATCCTCCAAAAACGCTACCGTTAGTGTTGGTCATTTCTATGGGAAGAGTTGCCCGGTTCTACCCATAGTGTTACCCGGTTCTATGGGTAGCGTTTTTCCGGGCTTCTTACCGAGCCGGACCAAGTTGAAATAAGCTATTCCGATGAATCGAACAAGAGGAAAAAAGAAGATAGAAAAAACCCGGACTTCCATCGGCTTGATTTTTAAAGAAGCCAATGAAAATCCGGGGTTACAAGTATGAAAAACGAATGTTAGTATTTAAAGTCCGATGCCTTTACGTATACTTTATAATCTTTAATCTGACCGGGGGCACCTGCTTCGGCACGCGGCAACATGCGGAAGCCTGTTACCTGATAACTCTTACCCAAATCGATAACAATCTGGTGAGGATATGCCGTATTGTCGACGGTTTGCCAGAAGGTGCTTTCCTGCAAGTCGAACACTTTATCGGCTGTACGGTTTCCGCTGCGTGTTTCTTCACTGTCGGCATACATAATTTTCCACGACTCGCGAGAAACAGGTTTTCCATCCGCTCCCAACACGTCCATTTCGGCAACGGCGGCAATATTTGTTCCGTCGTAATTCGAAGCCGCATCCAAGCAGAAATAACGTCCGGTTACAGGAGCACCAAATTTTACTTCCTGCCAACCGTTACCCTGTGCAAAAGTTCCGCTGTGAACCGGCTTTTCGGCAGCAAGGTTCAGGTTCTGTCCGTCCTTACGATGGGTTTCCGGAGCTTTTTCGCGAAGCATGTCTAAGATGGGTTTCTGCAATCCAACCACTTTTGCTTCTGCCGGGCCTTTCAAATCGAGGACGATGATTTCGTTTTCTCCTTCCTTCAACCAGCATCCCGGCATGAACAGGGTCTGTTGAGGACCGATTTCCCAGAAGCGTCCCATCGCATGTCCGTTTACCCATACCATACCTTTTCCCCATGTCTGCATATCGAGGAAAGTATCTCCGGTCTTATCCAAGTTGAACGTAGCCCGATAATATGCCGGAGCTTCTACCGCTTTGCCGGGTTTGTACGCTTTCTTGCTTACAAAATCGTAGAAAGGAGGCAGGTTATAAACCGTCCAATTTTTCAGTTCGGTAGCTTTGTCGCCGCTCACTACCTCGACTTTCTTTGTAATACCTTTGCGGTCGTGGATAGACTTGTCGAAGTTCACACGTCCCATAGCTTCTACCAAAATATCAAGCTGCGTACCTTTTTTCAACGCTTCTTTCAGCGGAAGCGTAAATTCACCGTGACGTCGGTCTAAGCGTCCCAGCAGTTTGCCGTCGGCGAAAACCTGTGCCCAGTCATGCACTTCATCAATATGGAGAATCCCGCTCAAGTCTTCGGTCAGCGTCGTACGGTAAAGAATGCTACCCCAACCCTGATCAAACATTTCCATCGGTTGGATGTTTTCACTTTGTTTCGGTTCGGGAAGGTTGGCAAAGAGCGGAGCAACCTGCCATTCAGTAATCGCCGGAATTTCAATAACCGGGAATGCTTCGGGAGGTTCGGGAAGCGAAACGCTGTCGGGAAGATACTGTTTCAGCAAATCACGAAGCTGGAAATATTTCGGAGTAGTCCATCCGGCTTCGCTGATAGGAGCATCGTAATCATACGAACTACACATTGCCGAATATGCCGGGTTATTCGCTCCGCCCCACCATCCGAAAGTAGTTCCTCCGTGAGTCATATAAAGGCTGAAAGAAATATTCCGGTCGAGCATGTCTTTAATACCGCTCACCATCGTAGCCGCATCGCGGGTTTCGTGCTTGCGTCCCCAGTGGTCGAACCATCCGCTCCAAAACTCACTACACATTAACGGCGTTTCAGGACGCAGCTCTTTCAGTTTGCGGAACTGCTCGTCAATGTTCGCTCCTGTTCCGAAATTCACGGTCCAAAGCAGATCGTCGAGCGCATTATTCGTAAAGTTAGAACTCCAATCGCATTGGAACAAAGGAACATCAGTGAATCCCGCCTTTTTCACCATGTCGCGGATAGCCGAAACGTATGGTTTATCTATCCCGTATGAACCATATTCGTTTTCTACCTGCACCATGATGATGTTTCCTCCGCGCGTAATCTGTAAGTCGGCAAGCTGTTTACCCACTTCGTTCATGAAAATGCCTACGCGCTCCATATAGTACGGGTCTTGAGTACGGAGCTGTACATCTTGTTTCTTCAGCAGCCACCACGGTAAACCGCCCATCTCCCATTCGGCACAAACATACGGTCCGGGACGAACGATGACGTACATCCCGTGCTTCTGTGCCAACCGGCAGAACTTGGCAATATCCTTATTCCCTGTAAAATCGAACTCACCCGGTTTCTGTTCATGCAGGTTCCAAAACACGTACAGACAAATAGTATTCATGCCTAACGCTTTACAAGACTGAATGCGCTGTTCCCAATAAGGTTCGGGAATGCGAGGGTAATGAATCTCGGCAGCCTTTACCACGAATGGCTTACCATTTAAAAGGAAGGTATTTTTGCCCACTTCAAAAATTTCTCCTGTTTGAGAAGACGAACAGGATGAAAGGGTGGATACGACTCCCAATGCGAAAAGCAAAGAAAGCCCGATGCTCAATAACTTTTTCATTTGTATTACGGTTTTATCTGTTATTTTTTAATTGCGAAGGTATGCGGACTACGCTCAGCGAATATGCCGGCATCTCATAATCAAACTTTTCGGATACATTTATCGTACTTTCCTGCGGCCTGACGTGTTGATCGGATGGTTTACCCGACAAGACATGCAACACTGCACTGCTGTTTGTCAAACCGGGAAATTCAACCGCAGTTTTGATCGATACGGGAAGCAGATTTACCAGTTTCACGATCAGGTCTCCCGTACGGCTGTCACGAATCACCGACGAAGCAATACGCTTCTGCACATCCATCCGCGTATTGTCAACCTTCCGCTCCGTAGGGATATACGTGTCGCCCGAATTCTGTCCGAACAACTGTTGCGTATAATACCCCACAGTAGGCTTTACTTCCTTATTATTGAAATAAATCAAGTCAGGATTCCATTGCGTATGCCCTTCTTTCGCCAGCAAAGGAGCATAAGAAGTCATCGAAACCACATCGCCGTTCCGTTCTACTGCCGTCAAATACAAAGCCTCAGCCAATGCCGTCTCAATATTGTTCGGACGACCGGGCAAATGAGCAGCATATTCACCTAAATAAACTTTCGATTTGGAACGGTCGTAACGGTCATAATAATCTTGGTTATTGATAAACCATCCCGGCGTATTATAATAATGTTCGTCTACCATCGGTACATTTAAACGTGTAGCCAATTCCCATCCTTCTTCATAGTCGGTTCCTTCATAAAATGGTCCCACTGTTCCGATTACGGTTATCTCCGGATGCTGCGCTTTTATCGCCTCATAAATCATGGTAAAACGCTCTTCAAACACATCTGTAATCAAGTCTTCATTGCCAATGCCTATGTATTTCAGATTAAAAGGTTTGGGATGTCCGGCTTCGGCACGCATTTTTGCCCATTTGTTTTGCTTCGGATCACCGTTGGCATAGGCTATCAGATCCAGAATATCTTGCACATATTCATCCATTTCTTCCATTGGGATTCCTCCCTGCTGCCCTCCGCTCAAGAGTTTTCCCGGAATGCAAGCTGAGTTTTGGCAGGGTACTCCGGCAGCCAGCACCGGCAGAGGTTCTGCGCCAATATCTTCACAGAACTGAAAATATTCATAATATCCTAATCCCATTGTCTGGTGATATCCCCACAGATTCCTCATGGGCTTACGAGTTTCTAACGGACCTATCGAGTTCTTCCAGCGGTAGATGTTGTCGATTCCGTTACCATGAGCCACGCAACCTCCCGGAAAACGCACGAAGCGCGGATGCAAATCGGCAAGCGTCTGAGCCAAATCAGCACGCAAACCATTCTTACGCCCTTTAAACGTATGCTGTGGGAAGAGCGAAATCATATCCAATACATATTTCCCCTGTTTCTGGGGAGACAGTACCAATACGGCATCATCGGCATCGGCTTGGGGTATCAACACGGCTGTTTGTTTCTTCCAATTTCGAGAAGCAACCGTTACGACTTCCGAGGCAAGTTCATTACCTTTACCATCTTGCAGGCTAACTCTTATTTTTCCGCTTTTACCCGGCGTACGCGCAAAGACAGAGAAATCATACTTCTCACCTTTACGCACCACAATACCATCGAAGCCGGAATTAATCAACGAGGCTCCGGGAGTTTTCGTATCTAACACTACATAATGCGGATTATTGGCATGAAGCGGCTCAGCGGTTTCAACAGCCATCCTCGTGCCTTCGCCTTTCAACGTCCATGCGTAGGTGGAGTTCCACTCTTGGCGATCGTTCAGACTGTATTCGAAATCGCGGTTTTGAATCAGTTCTGCATATAAACCTCCGTCTGCTCCATAATTAATATCTTCAAAGAAAATACCTATCAGCTTGTCGCTTATACTTTTCGCCGAATCAGGGCAGGCGGTCAGTGTCATATTTACAGTGTTGAGTCCGGCAAACCGTTGCGCATCTTGCTCCGTACGTTCGTCATGCAACTGAGCCTTGTACGCACGGTAGTCGGCAAACTGAATCAACCGGTTGACTTCGTCCCATGCTATTTTCTGAACCGTTCCGTGTTCCTGCGCTCCGTCTATCAGGACACTTTGTGCAGGGTATTGTTTCCATTCTTCCGGAACGTATGTTGCAAACTGCTTATCCGTAAAATACGACTGGCGTTTCCACTTCATCAAATCTTCAGAAGCAGCATGAGCAAACTCTTTCCCGTTTCCGTTCAACTGCCAGATGCAATGCCACACCCCGTTTTCATCGCGGCGGAGTTCGGGCTTCAACATACGTTTTTCCGCGCCCCATGCTCCGTAATCGCACTTTACATAACCGTAACCGTTACCGATGCCGAACCACTTGTTTCCGTCAGGACTCCATGCAAATTTAAGTCCGCTGCGTCCGTCGTCGGATACCGTGGCATACGAAAACAAATAAACTGAATCCGGCTCGTTCATCACATCTTCTACATGTGCCGCTGCCGATGAAGCACAAAGGCAAAAGCCTAAAGCTGCCCAAAGTTTTAATCCGTTCATACCATTCGTATTTTAATAAGATTATAAGGTAGGTTTCACACGCTTGATGGTGCCGTCGGGATTAAACTCCATACGGTCGATACATACTTCGCGATGGATACCCGGCTCGTTTTTCAGATAGTTCTTATTGATGCGGTGATATACGATATACCATTCGTCTGTACCCGGTTTACATACCACAGCGTTGTGAGCCGGCCCATAAATCTCCTGTTCGGGAGATTGGATTAACACAATCGGGTCTTTGGCTACCTTTATTTTACCGAGCGGAGAGTCTGATGTTCCGTATGCCACATGGTAGTTGGGCGAACCCGTATCGTCTACCGACCATAAGAAGTAATACAGTCCATTGCGGTAGAACACGTACGGAGCTTCACGGTAATTGTAATCTTTCAGCGTTCCGCCTTTGGGTGTCATCACCTTCAGAGTCTCTTTTTTTATTGAAACCATGTCGGCATTCAGTTCAGCACCTGCCATATATCCGTTTCCCCAATAAAGGTATGACTTTCCGGAAACAGGGTCGGTAAACACATCTACGTCTATTTGCTGACCTCCTCCAGCCGGCGATTCGGTTACGATAGGATAGCCCAAGTCGACAAACGGGCCTGTGGGCGAATCGGCTATCGCTACGCCTATCTGTTTGCCTCCCCCGGTTTTGGGGTTTCCGCTATAATAAAAGAAATATTTATACTTGCCGTCTATTTGTTTTTCCTCGATGGCAGGCGCCCAAGCATTCCCGTTTGCCCACGCTACCTGTGGCGAACGAAGGTCGAGCATAACTCCTTCGTATCTCCATTCTTTCAAGTCGGGCGAAGAAAATGCGGTAAAGTACCAGCCTCCCCATCCCGGCTGACCGTCGGTAGTAGAATAAATGTAATACTTGTTTGTCTGATGAGAGTAAAGCACCTCCGGATCGGCATGAAAACCGGGAAGCACAGGATTATTGGGAAGTTCGCCTAACTCGGCAGGTTTGCCCCATTTATCGGTGATGCGCTTCAACTCCGCACGTGTAATCGGAATAATTGTTCCGTGGCGCGGATGAAAATTCATCTTTACTTCGCTATCTATTACCTTAAAATGTTTCAGGTCGGTAGTTTCGGTAAACTGGTATTTGCCTTTCATATATACATCATACATCAGTATATATTTATCCTGCCCTATCAATTTAAACGTGCCTGCACCTTCCACAGCTTCTTTGGTTTGCTGTTTGTAATCAGGCTCCTCGGTCCACTGTCCGGACGTAAGCGAACGGGTTGTTGCCACTTTGATGCCGTTTCCGTGACCTTCCGTTTTATAAAACAGATGGTAAACTCCGTCTTTGTACACAATATCCCCGTCGATGCACGACAATTTGTTTTCAGGGATAAACAGCGGTTTCGGCTCGCCTACGAGGTCGGTAAAATCATCGTTAGCATAGGCATAATAAATGACATCTGCCCCACCTTCGTAAAGCATCGACCAATACACCATGTATTTTCCGGCCTCGTGGTCGAAAACAGTTTGAGGCGCCCATACACGTTTCAGCTTTTCCTGCCCCGGATACCGTTTCTGCATGTTGATGATTGAATGCGTCCAGTTAACCAAGTCGGTAGATTTCAACATCACCATAGCACGGTTAGAGTCCCATCCGTTCCCACTTACCATGTCGGTTACCACCATATAAAAGGTCTTTCCATCTTCACAACGCAAGATGTGAGGGTCTCGCACGCCTCCCGTCGAACTGATTATTTTCGAATCGAGTACCGGTTTGTTATCGTTCAGCGCCCAATAAGCGTATCCATCCATGCTCACCGCATAACAGACAGCTTCTTCACTGATATGATTTCCCGTAAAATACGTAAAAAGATAAGCCACGTAGTCTTTTTCTTCTGCCGCACGGACAGAAGTCCCCCACGAAAGGAAAGAAAACAAAAGGAGCAAAAATGCAAATTTGTTCTTCATATATTATTATGTGTTAACGTTATATACAGTTGCAAAGATAAGCCTTCGACAGAAGAATCACAATGGTAAATCATGCAAAAAGCATCAAAAATTCAGCACAAACGGGGTTGAATGAAACAAACCTTCCCAAACAGGCAAAAACCGCCTGAAACGCATCCGCATGTATTGCCCAAAACATGCGGATGCGTTACAGCAAACTAGCGGATGAAACAGGGAAAACATCCCATAGCGTTTTGCCCCCCTTCAAACAGGGTAAAACGAATGTGCGTAATTTAGCTATTCTTTTATTGCGTGCTCCCCGAAAAATAAGTAACTTTGCCCAACCATATATTATATATAAAGTATAACACATGAAAGATACCAAGCAACAGTTTGAACATGTCATGACGGTTTGCCGCGACTTGTTTGCAAAAAAGCTGCACGACTATGGCGCTGCATGGCGCATCATGCGCCCGTCTTCGGTTACCGACCAACTGTTTATCAAAGCAAACCGAATACGAAGCATCGAAGTAAAAGGTGTAACTTTAGTAGACGAAGGAATACGTCCGGAGCTTATAGGTATTGTGAATTACGGAATCATCGGGCTTATCCAATTGGAGCTGGGATATGCCGAAACCGACGATATGGATGAGAAACGTGCATTGGAGCTTTATGATAAATATGCCAAGCAAACGCTTGAACTGATGTTACGAAAGAATCATGATTATGACGAAGCATGGCGCAGTATGCGTACCACCTCGTATACAGACTTGATTCTGATGAAAATATACCGCACGAAGCAGATTGAATCGCTGAGTGGCGAAACGCTGGTATCCGAAGGTATTGATGCCAACTACATGGATATGATTAACTATGCCGTATTCGGACTAATCAAATTGGAATTTGGAGAGTAAACATTTACATAAAGCAATGGTTATAGGAACAAACGTCTGCCGATTCTTACTGGCAGGAACGTTTCTGTTTTCTGGTTTTGTCAAGGCAAATGACCCTTTAGGTACTGTATATAAAGTACAAGACTATCTGGAAGCGTGGGGATTGTTCAGCCTGAGTACCGGTGTTGTCCCCTATCTTTTTGCTTTAGCCATGGGAGTGCTTGAGTTTCTTATCGGCATTTATTTGTTTTTCGGAATCCGCCGGAGGGTAGCGCCTTTACTCACGCTGCTGTTCATGTCGTTCATGACTCCGCTTACGCTCTGGCTGGCTATCGACAACCCGATTTCAGACTGCGGGTGTTTCGGCGATGCCGTTGTGCTTACCAACTGGGAAACCTTTTTTAAAAACATCGTTCTGCTTGCCGCCGCCATCGTGGTTTTCAAGCATAACGACTGTCTGTTCAAGCTCGTAACACGGAAAGTCGATTGGCTCATATCGCTATATAGTGCCGTATTTATCATTTTCTTCTCGCTGTTCTGCCTCCAATATTTACCCATATTCGATTTTCGCCCCTACCACATCGGTGCAAACATTCCTCAAAGCATGGAAATCCCTGAAGGGGAAAAACCTACCACGTATGAAACCATATTTACGTACGAAAAAAACGGGGAAAAGAAAGATTTTACCATCGAAAACTTTCCGAGCGATACGACGTGGACATTTGTCAGCTCTCAAACGGTTGTAAAAGAAAAGGGATACGAACCTCCTATTCACGACTTTGCCATAACTTCGATGGAAGACGGAACCGATCTTACCGAAGAAATATTGAATGACAGCAGTTATACATTCCTGCTCATTGCCCCGTGGCTTCATATAGCAGACGACAGCGGCATGGACTTAATCAATGAAATATATGATTACAGCATTGAACACGGATATCGTTTCCTCTGCCTCACTGCATCGACCGAGGAAGACATTGCCGCGTGGCAAGAAAATACCGGAGCCGAATATCCCTTTGCACTCATGGATGAAATTACACTGAAAACCATCGTGCGTTCCAATCCGGGATTGGTATTGCTGAAAAAAGGAACGGTACTGCAAAAATGGAGCGTATCTAACCTTCCGGACGAATATCAACTGAAAGCTCCGCTTGACGAACTTCCTTTCGGACACTTGAACAAAAAAACCACGATACATAAACTGCTGGAAGTGTTTATCTGGTTTATTGCTCCGTTGCTCGTACTTACTGTGGGCGATTTGATATGGCTAAAGATACGCAACCGACGGCAAAAGAAAGAACAAGAAGCAAGCAACTAAAATTTATATATTAACCCTTTAAAAATTAAATAAAATGAGAAAGAACATTGTAGCAGGTAACTGGAAAATGAACAAGAACCTGCAAGAAGGTATCGCTTTGGCAAAAGAATTAAACGAAGTTTTAACCGCCGACAAACCGAACTGCGACGTTATTATCTGTACTCCGTTTATCCACTTGGCTTCTGTAACTCCGATTGTTGACAAAAACATCATCGGCGTAGGTGCAGAAAACTGTGCAGACAAGGCTTCTGGCGCATATACAGGAGAAGTTTCAGCTGAAATGGTAGCTTCTACGGGCGCACAATATGTTATCTTGGGTCACTCTGAACGTCGTGCTTATTATCACGAAACAGTAGAAATCCTTGAAGAAAAAGTAAAACTGGCTCTGGCTAATAACCTGAAACCGATTTTCTGCATCGGCGAAGTATTGGAAGAACGCGAAGCTAACAAACAGAACGAAGTAGTAGAAGCTCAGTTGGCTTCTGTATTCTCTTTGTCTGCCGAAGATTTCAGCAAAGTAATCTTGGCTTACGAACCGGTATGGGCTATTGGTACAGGCAAAACCGCAACTCCCGAACAAGCTCAGGAAATCCACGCTCACATCCGTTCGTTGGTTGCTGCTAAATATGGTCAGGAAGTAGCAGACAATACTTCTATCTTGTACGGCGGAAGCTGCAAACCTTCAAATGCAAAAGAATTGTTCGCTAATCCGGACGTTGATGGCGGTCTGATTGGTGGCGCAGCTTTGAAAGCAGCAGACTTCAAAGGCATTATCGACGCTTTTAAATAATAATTCTAACCATCCCGCATAGGAAAGAAGAGTCCGATGAATGTTTACATTTGTCGGATTCTTTACCTGAGCGGTAACTATTATCAATAACCACATCATATTAATCGTTCCGGTCATGATGAAAAATCTTCTGATTCTTGCGTTCTTGCTTACGGCAGGCATGGCAAACGCCCAGCAAAGCATCGTGGAAAGTTTACAAATCCGCCAGCCCGGAGAAGGTGTCGTAACCATCCATCAAGACAAACAGATTACCAATCTGATAGGAAAACGCTATATACCTACCAGTACGGCAGAACCGCAACGCACGTTAAAAGCACGCGGGTTCCGTGTACAAGTTTATGCCGGGAACAACTCCCGTCAGGCACGTAACGAGGCGAACAGAGTAGCCCAAAAAGTAAAAGAAGAATTTCCTGACATGCCGGTATATACCTATTTCCAACCACCTCGCTGGCTATGCCGGGTGGGAGACTTTAAAAGCATGGAAGAAGCACATGTAGCCATGCGGAAACTGAAAGGTACGGGAAACTTTAAAGAAGTATCCATCGTACGCGAACAAATTAATATTCCTTTAGACTAATGATTACGATGAACCAAAATCCAATGGAGTGGAATGAAGAGAAAATAAGCAAACTGATGGGGCATTACAAAGAAATATTGTCCCTGCTGGGTGAAGACCCTGAGAGAGAAGGATTAATAAAAACTCCTGAACGGGTAGCCAAAGCCATGCTGACACTAACGAGAGGCTATGAAATGGACCCCAAAGAAGTGTTGAATGCAGCCAAATTCAAGGAGCCATACAGCCAAATGGTCATCGTTAAAGATATAGACTTCTTTTCCATGTGCGAGCATCATATACTGCCTTTTTACGGCAAAGCACACGTGGCATACATCCCTAACGGATACATTACAGGACTGAGCAAAATAGCCCGTGTGGTAGACATCTTCTCACACCGCCTGCAAGTGCAGGAACGCATGACGTTACAAATCAAAGAATGTATTCAGGAAACGTTGAATCCATTAGGTGTAATGGTGGTGATAGAAGCCAAACACATGTGTATGCAGATGAGAGGAGTAGAAAAACAAAACTCTGTAACCACAACTTCTGACTTCACCGGTGCTTTCAACCAAGCCAAAACCCGCGAAGAATTCATGAATCTGATTCGTGCCCGTCATCTCTGATCCGGGCATCAGATAAACCAAAACCCTTAAACGACAAAAGGCCGGATTTTAAATCCGACCTTATTATCTTTTGCAAATAAAGCAGTTATTAAGCCAATTTTGTGATATGCACAGCCAATTTTGACTTCAAGTTAGCAGCTTTATTCTTGTGAATAATGTTACGCTTAGCTAACTTATCCAAAATTTTCTGCACTTTCGGATACATGGCAATAGCTTCTGCCTTGTCAGTTGTAGCACGAAGTTTCTTCACTGCATTACGCATGGTTTTTGCATAATATCTATTGTGAAGTCTTCTCTTTTCGTCTTGTCTAATTCTCTTAATAGATGATTTGTGATTTGCCATCTCGACTAATCTTTAATATTGTTCTTGATTTTGTTTATTTTGTAGCCCGTGGGGGAATCGAACCCCCCTTTCAAGAATGAAAATCTTGCGTCCTAACCGATAGACGAACGGGCCAAGCCTTAAGCCCAGAGGAAATCCCTCTTTTTGAAACGAGGACACACATCTCTCGTTTGCGGATGCAAAGGTAGTAAGTTTTTTTATTCCGCCAAAATATTAAAGGTTTTTTTTATACTTTCTGTATGTCAAGGCTCAGAAGAACATGTTTGAGCGGGCGGGATTACAATACATTGAAGTGTTTCAGTGCGTTCTGTATGCCGTCATCGTCTACCGAGGTCGTCACATAATTTGCCGCGCTGCGAACCGGTTCTGCCGCGTTTCCCATTGCCACGCCCAACGCCACATGGCGCAGCATCGGAATATCGTTGCCCCCATCGCCGAATGCCATTGTTTCGCTCAGGTCAATGCCGTAATAAGCCAACACGCGGTCGATGCCTTCGCTCTTGCTATTCCCCCGCACGATTATATCGGCAAAGAGAGGATGCCAGCGCATGGGTACACAGTGTGTCAGCACTTCTGAGAAAAATTTCGGTTCTTCGCTTTCGCCAAAATAGCCCATTATCTGCAACACGTCTTTATTACGCATCGCTTCGGCGGACATAAGCGGGGGAACTGATACTTCGAGCAGACGGGACACGTTTTCCACATCGTCATTAATATGTGTAATATACCATCCGCTTTCGTCTACAAAAACGAACGGGATTTCCGGATAGCGGCGGCAATAGGATGTGAGGCGTTCGATATCGTCTTTGGGAATACAGTTCTTATAAATGTCTTGATGGTCGGCAGTGAAACAGTGCGAACCGTTCAGGGTAACATAACCGTCGAACTCAAGGTCGCCCACAGCCTCCATCATCAGCATCTTCGGACGCCCCGTAGCGATAAACACTTTAACGCCTTTTGCGCGCAACAGCCTCAACGCTTCGCGCGTAGACGCAGGTACTTTATGGGTTTTAAACGAAACCAGTGTCCCGTCCACATCAAAGAAAATTGCTTTTACCATAAGAAAAAACAGCTTTAGATTCCGCTGCAAATTTACCACAAAATCCGTTATCCGCAATGTGGGCGATGGGAATAAAATGCCAAAGCATTTTGCCGCTCCACTACACGTTACGGGCGGTAACAACATGCTCAAAAAACGCATGGGGTAGAACCGTAAAAAACTACCGCATGAACCGGCCAACGCTATGGGATGCGCAGGTAAACACATGCGGTAGTTTTTTACGGGAGGTTCAGGTACTTGTTTTACAATAAATTGTATCTTTGCATACACATCAAAAAAACAGGAAAAACGATGGACTATCAGTTTCATAAAATTGCCGTAAAAATAGGCAGCAATGTATTAACACGCCGCGACGGGACGCTGGACGTTACGCGGATGTCGGCACTGGTCGACCAAGTGGCAGAGCTTCATAAGGGGGGCGTCGAAGTGGTGTTGGTTTCATCGGGAGCGGTTGCTTCGGGACGCAGCGAGGTGAAGCCTCAACGCCGGTTAGACAGCGTGGAACAGCGTCAGCTTTTCTCCGCCGTAGGTCAGGCAAAACTGATTAACCGTTATTACGAACTCTTCCGCGAGCATGGCATCACCGTGGGGCAGGTGCTTACCACGAAAGAGAGTTTCGGCACGCGCCGACATTACCTGAACCAGCGTAACTGTATGCGGGTGATGTTGGAAAACGGGGTTATCCCCATCGTCAACGAAAACGATACCATCTCCGTCACCGAACTGATGTTTACCGATAACGACGAGCTGTCGGGCATGATTGCTTCGATGATGGATATGCAGGCGTTAATCATTCTGAGTAACATCGACGGCATTTATAACGGTTCTCCTTCCGAACCGGGTACGTCGGTCATCCGGGAGGTGGAACAGGGCAAGGATTTGTCGGACTACATCCGCACAGAGAAGTCGGGTTTCGGGCGGGGCGGTATGCTGACCAAAACCACCATTGCCCGCAAGGTTGCCGACGAGGGTATCACGGTAATTATAGCCAACGGAAAGCGGGACAACATACTGCCCGACTTGTTGTTGCGTCCCGATGAAACGGTACACACACGGTTCATTCCCGCATCGGAAGAGGTTTCGAGCGTTAAGAAGTGGATAGCCCACAGCGAAGGATTCGCCAAAGGCGAACTGCACTTGAACCAACATGCCACAGAGGTTATCCGGGGCGACAAGGCGGTGAGTATATTGCCCATCGGGGTAGAACGCATCGTGGGCGACTTTGAGAAGGATGACATCGTAAAAATAATGGATGCCGAAGGGCAGCCTATCGGTGTAGGACGCATTGCTACCGACTCGGCAGAAGCCCGCAAACAGTTGGGTAAACACGGTCAGCGTCCATTGGTGCATTACGATTATCTGTATTTGGATTAACTGAGCTTGCATTAAGAAACAGTTTTGATTTTACTCAATAATTTATAATGCGAATCAGAAGTTGGCTTCCTAATTCGCATTATAAAATTACATCTAAATTTCTTACTCAAAATGTTATCAATATACATAAATAAAGGATATATAGTATTATCACTCCTTTTATGCTTATGTGTGTGTTCTTGTAAACAAGAAAAAACAATAGAGAAAAACTTCGCAGTTTCCCAGAAACTTCAACCATCCTTAAAGACTCTCCAAGAAATCATCAAGTTTGGTAACATATATACAACGACAGATTATCTAGTATTGCGTGATGCCCATTCAAATGCTACCGATTTCTTTTATGTATATTCTCGTCCCAATTTGAAATTTCTTTATTAGACATTATATCGAATAAGGTATTAGGTCACTGATAACCAATACCTCTGTTCTTTATTCTGTATAAACTCTATTCTTTTGGACATAGAGGAAACGGTCGAAATGAATATTTGATGCCAACTGTCATTAAAAATATGCCATCCAATCAATTCGCGTTCAGAGATCATGCCACAGACAACTATGCAACTTTTCTTCTGACAGACTCCACAGCCATATTGTTAAATGAGACCAAACATCCAGTTTCAGACGGACGTTTTTTTTGGGAAATCAACTATGTAGCTAATCAACAATATTTCTTAAAAAGAAGTAATAGTAGATTATCAACACGTGAATTATGGAATTTGGACGATTATTATTCATTGGATAAATTGCCTAATACGTTCACTTTGGAAAAAGAACTAGGTGATGCTTATTATACAGAGTTTGATGACTACTGGCTTTCTGTCTCACAAACTTCTTTTGCTGTAGCATACTTCTTTATTAATCGATTAGAATTTGGTAAAATAAAAAATGGTAAATTAAAATTAAACGGTTTTGTCGGAGTTACCGATGCTCCCGATTTCTATTTATTTGAAGAAGCAAAGCCCGGAGGAAAATATAAATACAATGTAGATAATAACGTGGTTTATTATGAGGCCTTAGCTTCAACTCCAGAAGGGGTATATGCTTTATATTCGGGAGTCCCTTGGGGCGATTTAGAAAAGAAACATTCTTCTATAATAGAATTTTATAATTGGGAGGGAAAACCTATTAAACAATTTATTTTAGAAGAGCCCTTATCAGATTTTGTAGTAGATGAAAATCGCAAATTAATTTATGGAATTAACCCTGATTCACACGAGGATGCCATATTAGTTTTCAATTACAATGATTGAACAGAATTTGCTATGAAAAAATATATTTTTATTCCTTATATCAAATTTATTAGACAAACAGAACCTCATATAAGAATAATCGTCAGTGTACGTACTTCCAGCCAACTTCACACCTCAACAGACCGTTCTATTACTTATTTCCGCAAATGGTAAAAAACTTACGGATAGACTCAAAAAAATAAATTGATGGATAGTTTTCAGTTTCTTTTCAGAATTGCATGATAAGTTTGCCGCAGAAACATAAAAAGGATTGGGTTATGAAAAAAGTATCTTTTTGGACACTGTTAATCAGTGGAATGCTCACATTGGCTGCATGTAGCAATGACAATGAGCCTACAAACAACGATGGTAACGTGCCACAAGCTGTATTAGACGATTTCCAAACCCGATTTGGAGATACACGTGCAAGCTGGTCGATACAAGACGGATATGCCGTTGCCAACTTCACGGATGACGGAGGAGAAGCTACGGCATGGTATGAACTGAACAGCGCAAGCTGGGGAATGACGAAAACTGAAATCCCGTTTGCTTCGCTGCCTGAGGCTGTAAACACGGCGTTCAGCAGCAGTACTTACGCATCGTGGACGCACGACGACACCGTGGATGTATTGGAAAGAAACGGCGTTCCCACTCTCTACGTGATTGAAGTGAATAACGCCGGATTGGAATTCGATATCTGCTACACAGAAGATGGCATTATGATAAGCGAAGAGGTGGACTCGGACGGCAAGCCGAACGACTACACAGGTTACCTGCCTCAAGCTCCGACAACCGGTATCAACAGCTGGATAGAACAAAACTATCCGGGAGCGAGAATCGTGGATATTGACAAGGAAGATAACGGAACGGAAGTGGAAATCATCTATGACAACTCAAAGTATGAAATCTGGTTCGACAAGTCGGAAACATGGCAACGGACTAAGAGAGAATACGGAAAGCGGAATATCCCCGATGTAGTAACGACGTTTGTCAATACTAATTATCCGAACTACCGAATCGATGATGTGGACCAATACTTCACACCAGACAACACGGAAGGATATTACTGTATCGAATTAGAGCAAGGCGACCGCGAACATAAGGTTTATATGGATGCAGCCGGCAATGAAATCCAACGTCCGGTAAGCGACATCCCCACCGATGGCGGAGACTCACAAGGCACACTCAAAGGTATTAAGAATGTACTGAATGAAAAGTATCCGGGCTACCGCATCACAGACAGAGATTTCGACGACGGACTGATTGAAATAGAAATCCGCCATGACGGTAAAGAAAAAGATGTATACTTTACCCACAGCGATGAAACTTGGGTATATACCAACTACGACATTCGTTCAAGCCAGCTTCCGGAAGCAGTTAAGTCAACGTTGAACAACAAGTACGGCACACATTCTTACCTTGACGAAGATGCCGAATGTTACGAAACACCCAAAGGAACTTACTATGAAGTAGAAGTATGGGATGAGATGGATGTCCTTCTCGATGAAACCGGCGAAATCCTTCGCATTGACGATTAACGATTGAAAAGTCATTACTGACATACGAGGTTGATACCTCAAATCATTCAGGCACGGATTACTGAGATACACGTTTTTTTACAAAAGCGAATGTATTTAGAGTGAAATCCGTGCCTGTTTTGTGGTATTTATCGAAATCTTTCGTATTTTTGACGAAACAAACTAAATCACACCATGGACGAACAAATAAAACAAATAGGCGAACGAGTACGCGGATTGCGTGACGCTTTAGACTTGAGCATCGAAGAAATGGCAGCAGATTGTCAGCTTGATTTGAAACAATATCAGCAAATCGAGTCGGGCGAAAGTGACATCTCGGTAAGCACCTTGCAGCGCATAGCTCACCGGTTTGACATTCCCCTTGATGTACTGATGTTCGGTGAAGAACCGAAAATGAGTTCGTATTTCCTCACACGCAAAGGAACAGGCATCTCTGTAGAACGCACCAAAGCCTACAAATACGAGTCGCTGGCTTCGGGATTCCGCAACCGGAAAGCCGACCCGTTTATCGTTACAGTAGAGCCTAAACCCGATGATACACCAATGTATTACAATACGCATAGCGGACAGGAATTTAACTTAGTTATAGAAGGACGGCTGTTACTCAGCATCAACGGAAAAGAATTGGTCTTAAATCCCGGCGACAGCCTTTACTTCAACTCTTCCCTTCCCCACGGCATGAAAGCATTAGACGGGAAAACGGTTAAATTTTTAGCTATCGTTATGCAATAACAAACAACTTGATACATCCATGTTAGAAAGATTCTTAGAACAGACCCATTTCACCTCACAAGAGGATTTCATAAAGAACTTTAAAATAAAAGTACCCGAAAACTTCAATTTCGGATACGATGTAGTAGACGCATGGGCAGCAGAATGTCCGGATAAGAAAGCATTGCTTTGGACAAACGATAAAGGAGAACATATCCAATTCACTTTTGCCGACTTGAAGAAGTATAGTGACATGACGGCTTCTTACTTTCAAAGCCTCGGCATCGGACGCGGTGACAAGGTAATGCTTATCTTGAAGCGTCGCTATGAGTTCTGGTTTTCCATCATTGCCTTACATAAACTGGGGGCGGTAACAATACCTGCCACTCACTTGCTTACAAAGAAAGACATCGTATACCGCTGTAATGCTGCCGATATAAAAGTAATCGTCGCAGCCGGAGAACCGGTCATCACGGGACATATCTCAGACGCAATGGCGGACTCTCCTTCGGTAGAGAAACTGGTAAGCGTAGGGCCGGAATATCCGGAAGGATTCGAGAATTTCCACACGGGCATCGAACATGCTGCTCCTTTCGTACGTCCGGCTCAAGTAAACACAAACGATGACATCTCACTGATGTATTTCACGTCCGGCACTACGGGTGAGCCTAAAATGGTGGCTCATGACTTTACTTACCCGTTAGGACATATTTCTACGGGATGCTTCTGGCATAACCTGCATGAAGACAGCCTGCATTTCACCATTGCCGACACGGGATGGGGCAAGGCTGTATGGGGAAAACTTTACGGTCAGATGATAGCCGGAGCCAACATCTTCGTGTACGACCATGAGAAGTTTACCCCGGCAGATATTCTGAAAAAAATACATGATTATCGTATTACATCGCTTTGTGCGCCTCCAACCATCTATCGCTTCCTGATACGTGAAGACTTATCGAAGTATGATTTATCATCATTAGAGTATTGTACTACGGCAGGAGAGGCATTGAACTATTCGGTTTACGAGACTTTTAAAAAGATAACGGGCATACGCCTGATGGAAGGCTTCGGACAGACAGAAACGACACTGACACTGGCTACTTTCCCGTGGATGGAACCGAAACCGGGAAGCATGGGCGTACCTAATCCGCAATACGACATTGATTTGCTGAAACCCGACGGACGTCCGGCAGAAGACGGCGAGCAGGGACAGATTGTGATTCGCACCGATAAAGGAAAACCGTTAGGCTTGTTTAAAGAATACTATCGCGACCCTGAACTTACTCACGAGGCTTGGCACGATAATGTTTATTATACGGGCGACGTGGCTTGGCGCGATGAAGACGGTTATTATTGGTTTGTGGGACGTGCGGATGATGTGATTAAAAGTTCAGGCTACCGGATTGGACCGTTTGAAGTAGAGAGCGCACTGATGACTCATCCGGCAGTTGTTGAATGTGCCATCACGGGAGTGCCCGACGAAATACGCGGTCAGGTGGTTAAAGCAACCATCGTTTTGGCTAAGGATTATAAAGACAAGGCAAGCCCCGAACTGATAAAAGAGCTTCAAGACCACGTTAAGCGCGTAACGGCTCCTTACAAATATCCGAGGGTGATTGAGTTTGTCGACGAACTTCCGAAAACCATCAGCGGAAAAATCCGCCGCGTAGAAATTCGCCAAAAAGACGAGAGAAGCGAATAACTTGATACATAAAAAACGGGATGCAGCGTTTGTTCTACATCCCGTTTTTTTTATTGAAGTGACTCCAACTTTTAACAGACTTGTTTTCAGCGCTTTCCGGTTTAGTCAGGAACATTGAAAAACACTAACGGTAAAACCCAGTAACTCTCCGAATAGAAATGGTTAACGCATCCGCATGAGATATGCCAAACTAACGGTTGCGTTTTTTAGGGGGATATACAGACCAAGTATTTCTTCCTGTGACCGTGCAAGACAAGAACATTTAAGCAGGTTCACTCTCCGCTTATCCATTTTCGGTTACTCGTTTGCCTCATTTTTTTCTTGCTCTTCCATTTTACGGGTTACAAACTGAATTTTCAGATTGGCTTCTTTCTGTTCTTTCTTTATTTCTTCAATACCCGACAAAATACGTGCGAGATTACTTAATTCAGCTATTGCTTTCACATCATTCGGCTGCATATAAGTGGTATAGTTACGGTCGCCAATAAACTCCAAACGTATATTCTTCTTATCACGGTTTGCTGTTATAAAGGCAATTACGCCACCGTCATTACCCAATTTATAGTCAGCCTTTTCGATATTCCGCCCCAAATCGGTAGTTTCATAGCTGTCCGGCGAATCAGGAGTCTGGGCAAACATGTCGCCAACACTGACTTTCACCGCCGTATGATGGATACTTCCTCCAGCGCAATATATAGAAGTAACAGACATTTCACCCGCTTCGCTTACTTGTCCGCGCAAGAACGAACGCCCGATATTCCGTTCAACGACCTGAGTAGGATAAAAATAATTACCCGTTTCCTGATAAGCCGTATCTTTTTCCAAAACAAAATTTCCTTTAATCGAGTCGAGCGATGCCTGCTTGACTGCCATCATGCTGTCTAAATACGCCAATGTTTTCTTTTGTTCTTCCAGTTCGGCACGCTGCATCAATGCAATTCCTGCCTTACGAACTTCAAATGCTTTCGGATAGAGCGTACGAATGCTGTCTATCTGAAGTTTTACCAAATTATAATCTCCGGTAGCATAAGCTATTTCGGCACGTTGAAATAACTGTCCCGCTTTCTGCTCATCGCTGTTACAACCCGTCAGCACCGCAGTTAATGCCAAGACTCCAAACAAGATATTTTTTCTCATAACGGAATAAAATAGAATACATTATATAAATGAGTACCGGACAAAGGTAATAAGATTCACGCAGAACTTCATACGTAATCAGGTTTTAAGTTATAAAAAAACGCAAACACCAGACACTTTTTATTCTACGGTCACGGATTTTGCCAAATTACGAGGCTGGTCAACATTCATGCCCCTACAAACTGCAATATGATATGCCAACAACTGTAACGGAATAGCGGCTATCAGCGGATTCAAACACTCCAGCGTCGGCGGAAGTTCGATACTGTAATCGGCAAGGCTGCGAATCACGGTATCGCCCTGCGTAACAATGGCCACTACCCTCCCCTTACGTGCCTTGATTTCTTGAATATTGCTGACTATTTTTTCATAAAGTGCCGATTGAGTAGCGATTACCACCACCGGCATTTCCGCATCTATCAGCGCAATCGGGCCGTGTTTCATTTCGGCGGCAGGATATCCTTCGGCATGAATATAAGATATTTCTTTCAGTTTCAAGGCTCCTTCCAATGCCACCGGATAAGCATAACCACGTCCCAAGTAAATAAAATTACGCGCATAAGTAAACATTTTAGACAAGTCGGCAATGAAAGCATTTTCCGATAACACCTGTTTCATTTTACCGGGGATTTCCATCAGGGCAGCAACCGTATCGTGGTATTCTTTTTCAGGAAGCGTACCTTTTACTTTACCGAGAGCGAGTGCCAGCAAAGCCAGTACCACCACCTGACCTGTGAAGGCTTTTGTAGAAGCCACCCCGATTTCCGGACCTACGTGAATATAAGAGCCTGTATCAGTGGCACGTGCGATAGAAGAACCCACTACGTTGCAGATGCCATATATAAAAGCCCCACGCTGTTTGGCAAGTTCGATGGCAGCAAGCGTGTCGGCTGTTTCCCCACTCTGCGAAATGGCTATCACCACATCATCCGACGAGATAACCGGATTGCAATAACGGAACTCTGAAGCATATTCTACCTCTACCGGGACACGGCAGAATGCTTCAATCAACTGCTTTCCTATCAGTCCGGCGTGCCATGAAGTTCCGCAGCCCACTATCACAAAACGCTTGGCTTCAGCCAGTTTTTCTTTGTGCGTATCTACCGCCGACAATAGAACTTCGCACGTATTCGGGTTAATCCTTCCGCGCATACAATCGCTGATGCAATCAGGCTGGTCGAAGATTTCCTTCAGCATGAAATGAGCATATCCTCCTTTTTCCAACTGCCCTAAATTCATGGCTACGGTTTGTGCTTCGTGAGCACACTCAACATTATTTAAATCGACAATCTTCAAAATTTCGCCTGCCCGAAGCACAGCTATCTCGCCATCTTCCAGATAAACCACCTTATTAATATAAGACACCATCGGAGTGGCATCGGATGCCAAAAAGTATTCCCCCTCGCCTATGCCTACTACCAAAGGACTGCTTTTGCGTGCGGCAACTATCTCGTCGGGGCGGTTACGGTCGATAACCGCAATGGCGTATGCCCCTACGACTTCACGCAAAGCCAACTGTACTGCGGTCAACAAATCGGGTGCGCCGTGGGTTTGAATGTAATCAATAAGCTGTACCAACACCTCTGTGTCGGTGTTACTCTTAAACACATAACCTTTTGCGCAGAGTTTCTCTTTTAGCGTAGCATAATTTTCTATAATCCCATTATGCACCAAAGCCAGATTACCATGACAAGAACAATGTGGATGCGCATTCGCTGTACTCGGTTCACCGTGGGTAGCCCATCTCGTATGTGCGATTCCCACATGCCCTGACACGTCTTTACCTTCTGTCTCCCGTTCCAAATCGGCTACTTTTCCTACCGATTTATAAACATTCAACTCGCCTTTCTCATTTATCAATGCCACGCCTGCACTGTCATAACCTCTGTACTCCAACCGGCGTAATCCGTCAATCAATACCGGATAAGCCTTCCGCCTTCCTATATAACCTACAATTCCACACATAATACGCTGTTTATTTAACCAAATATTATAAATAATTACATAATAGCATCATATATTCTGGTTATCTGTTTATTTTGTATCAAAAAGAAACAAACCATCCTGCTGCAAAATTAATTTATTTCCCAATATAAGAGGCTATCTGAACTATTTTTTATAACTTTAGGAAAATGTAGGCAGACAAGGAAAACTTTCCGATAGCATAGCGTGTTTTATTTTTAGTAATAATCACTTAAAACCATACAATTATGTTACATAAAATGCCGGAACTTCCGTATAAGACGGAAGAACTTGCTCCGAAAATGAGCAAAGAAACTTTTGATTTCCATTACGGAAAACATTTACAGACTTACGTAGACAACCTGAACAAACTTATCGCAGGTACTTCTTTTGAAAATTCAACACTGGAAGATATCATCCGGCAAGCCGATGGAGGCATTTTCAACAATGCGGCTCAAACGTGGAATCATACATTTTTCTTCTTAAGCCTGACGCCTCATCAGCCTCAAATGCCTGCTGCACTAAAAGATGCGCTTACACGCGATTTCGGTTCGGTAGATGCTTTTAAAGAAGAATTTACAAAAGCTGCAATCGGACTGTTCGGCTCGGGCTGGACATGGCTGGTGGCAGATAAAGACGGACATTTATCAATTATCAGCGAATCCAATGCCGGTAATCCATTGAAACGCGGCTTGACTCCTATAATGACTATCGACGTTTGGGAACATGCTTACTACATTGATTATCGCAACCGACGCGCCGATTTTGTTAAAACATTCTGGGAACTGGTTAACTGGGAATATATCGCCGCAAAATTACAAGCGGTACTATAAAAATTCTACCCGACAAACAGGTCAACTCTACTCATAGCAACGAATAGCTTGTCGGCTAAAAATTTTATTCTATTGGGTAATAAATGAGAAAGTGAATACGCAGGAACTTATCCTAACATCAGTTTAGGAAAGCCCCTGCGTTATTTTTTTCAGAAAAACAGATGATTATCTTCTCAGAAAGCCTCTTTGCGCTTTTTGCTTGTCAGTATCAGATAAAGACCTAAAACAATAAGTGGCACGCTCAACCACTGACCAATATTCAAGGTCATGCCTACTTCTTCTGCCACTTGCGGATTTTTCATGAATTCCAATCCGAAACGTGCACCGAAGAAAATCAATAACGAAACGCCCGTTATCAATCCCACGTGCCGCTGTAAACTGTATTTATGATACATCACCCACGAAACAATCAGGGCAACGAAACAATAAAGCATTTCGTAAATTTGAGTAGGATGGCAGGGTAACGATGCTCCGTTCTGGTTATATAGCTCCTGCCACTCACGCGAACGGACAAACTCAAATCCCCACGGCAATGAAGTAGGATAACCGAATATTTCAGAGTTCATCAGATTACCAAACCGAATACACATACATACCACAGCTACGGCAGGTATCATGCGGTCGAACAGCCACCACACGCTTTTCCGCGTGACTTTCTTCGAATACCAGACAAGTGCCAGAATCAATGCAAATACTCCGCCATGACTGGCAAGTCCACCTTTCCATATTTTGAAGATCTCGGCGGGATGTGCGCCATAGTAATCCCATTCGTAAAACAGGCAGTGTCCTAATCGGGCACCAATCACACTGCTCACAATACAATAAATAAAAAGTTTGTCTGCCCAATTATCGGGATAACCTTCCTTTTTAAACAGGCGCGATACCATTTCGTACGCAAAGATAAATCCCAATCCCCACATCAGTCCATACCAGCGGATTTCCAAAGAGCCTAAATGAACCAATACAGGGTCTACATCCCATACAATGCTTGCCAATGTCATAACTTTATTCTATAAATTACTTGTCTGAATGTTCTACTTCTGTCAATTTTCCGGTGGTAGAATTAATAATAAAACCACGCACCACAATATCATTCGGGATAAGCGGATGATGTTCAACAATGTGCATACTGCGGCGAACAGCCTCGCAGCCATCGTCAAAACCGCTCAGCCATGCCCGCAAATCCACCCCACAATATTCCATCATGTCAATATGATCTTGCGAAACACCTCTCTCGCGCATGTGGTTCAGCATGGTTTCGCTGTCCATGTGTTGTGCTCCGCAGTCGGAATGCCCGATAATCATCACCTCTTTCACCCCCAGTTCATAAATGGCAACCAACAGACTCCGCATTGCACTGCCAAAAGGGTGAGTTATCGTCCCACCGGCATTCTTTATCATCTTCACATCGCCGTTTTTTATCCCTAACGAAGCCGGAAGCAATTCCGTAAGGCGTGTATCCATACACGTTACGATAGCTATTTTCTTATCCGGATATTTATTGGTGATATACTTTTCATATCCTTTTTGAGAGACAAATGCGTTATTGTATTCCAACAAATCGTCTATCATAATTGCTCCTTTCTTTCCTGTTTTTGGCAAAAGTACATACTTTATTTGACAAAAAACAAATAATCTGTATTTTTGTAGAAAATTCAAACCAAACAAGCGAATTATGTCAAAAGAATTAGAACTTAAGTACGGCTGTAATCCTAACCAAAAGCCGGCACGCATTTTTATGCAAGAAGGCGAACTGCCTATTGAAGTATTAAACGGACGTCCGGGGTATATTAATTTTCTGGATGCTTTAAACGGATGGCAGTTAGTGAAAGAACTGAAAGAAGCTACGGGAATGCCTGCTGCTACTTCTTTTAAACATGTTAGTCCGGCGGGAGCTGCTATCGGTCTTGAACTGGATGATACGATGAAACAGATTTATTTCGTCGACGGTCTGCCGCTTTCCCCGCTTGCCAACGCATACGTACGTGCCCGCGGAGCGGATCGTATGTCTTCTTATGGCGACTTTATAGCACTTAGCGATGTATGCGACGAAGCAACCGCCCGCTTTATCAACCGCGAAGTGTCTGACGGAGTTATCGCTCCGGGATATACCGACGAAGCACTGGCTATCTTGAAAAACAAACGTAAAGGGACTTATAACGTTATCAAGATAGATCCGGAATATAAACCGGCTCCCATCGAACACAAAGACGTATTCGGTGTAACCTTCGAGCAGGGAAGAAACGAAATCAAGCTGAATACGCCGGAATTGTTTGCAAACATCCCTACACAAAACAAGAATTTTACCGATGCAGCCAAGCGCGACTTGATGATTGCTCTCATCACGCTGAAATATACACAATCGAACTCGGTTTGCTACGTTAAAGACGGACAGGCTATCGGTATCGGTGCAGGTCAGCAAAGCCGCATCCACTGTACGCGCCTCGCCGGAAACAAAGCCGATATCTGGTATTTACGCCAGCATCCGAAGGTATTAAACCTGCCGTGGGTAGAGAAAATCCGCCGTGCCGACCGCGACAACACTATTGATGTTTACATCAGCGATGATCACGACGACGTATTGGCTGACGGCGTTTGGCAGCAATTCTTCACCGAGAAACCCGAAGTTTTAACTCGCGAAGAAAAAAGAGCATGGCTGGACACACTGAAGGGTGTATCGCTGGGGTCGGATGCATTTTTCCCATTTGGCGACAACATCGAACGTGCACACAAAAGCGGTGTAGAATATATAGCGCAAGCCGGAGGTTCGGTACGCGATGACAATGTTATCGAAACCTGTGACAAGTACGGAATTGCGATGGCATTTACAGGAATCCGCTTGTTCCATCATTAATAGTAATCCGGACACGGAACCAACAGATAACCATAGCTCAGACACGTTGTTGGTTCCGTGTCTTTTTTATCCCCCCAAACCCTCCCCGGCATATCTGCTTGCCTAAAATATACCATAGTGTCATCTTTTTAGACTTTTCTTTCATTCCTTCCGTTTCATTTCGCCTACTTTTGCCTTAAAAAAGCATAGGTTCTATGAAAACACCCTCACTATTATTATCGTCATTCTTATGCGCGGCGCTCACCTTGCCGGCAGCAGCGCAGCATGTTTGCCCGAAAGAAGCGTGTGCAAACTTCAAAGGCAAAGAAATATACATTCCAAAAGACTTGCAGGGAATGGATTTAACAGACACGGCTTCGGTATGGAGTTACCACCGCTTGTGCTGTACAGATAATCTGGCTATATTCTGGCAAAAAGGCTTCGGCAATGATTTATCCAACCCTCCCCGCTTAGAAGGTAAGGAAATGAAAGTAGACATGAAAAACCTTACCGAGAAGTTGGAGCATTTCTACACGTTCTTCCGAGATACCCTTCAATTTACCAAGCCCGGTTCAAACAGCGACCGGTACCGGATGATGGTGATGCTGAATTATTCGCTCGAAGGAACAGCGTACGGCGGAGACTATGACGGGGTTATCGGGGGCTTATGGGTAGCACCGAACCGCATTCAGGATGAAAAGCTGAACTGCGTGGCACATGAGTTGGGGCATAGTTTCCAGTCGCAAATTACCTGCGACGGTGCGGGAGAAGCATGGGGAGGATGCGGATTTTTTGAAATGGCATCGCAATGGATGCTTTGGCAAGTAAACCCCGACTGGCAGACCGATGAGCGTTACCACTGGGAAGCATTCACCAAACTATCCCACAAGGCTTTCTTGCATTTGGAGAATATTTACCACTCTCCTTACGTACTTGAATACTGGAGTACCAAACACGGCAAGCCGTTTATAGCTGAAATGTTTCGTCAGGGAAAACGTGGAGAAGACCCCGTGATTACTTACAAGCGCATGACTAAACTCTCACAAGGCGACTTCTGTGATGAGATATTTGATGCTTGCCGGCATTTCATCAACTGGGACTTCGACCGGGTATGGAAAAACAGCCGGCCGTATGCGAATCAGTATACTTGCCGGCTGATAGCGCAACCTGAAGGATGGTATCAGGTAGCCGCTGAAAATTGTCCGGAGAATTATGGTTTCAATGCCATCCCGCTTGTTGTGCCCGAAAGCGGTAAAAAAGTGGAAGTCACTTTCGAAGGAATAAGCCAATCCATTGAGGGGTACACCGCCGTCAATTCTGACAAAGCAGGATGGAGATACGGATTCGTAGCAGTGACTGCCGAGGGGAAAAGCATTTACGGAGACATGGAGTCAGCTCCAAGCGGGAAACTAAGTTTCCAAACACCCGATAACGCCCAACTGTCTTACCTCTGGCTGGTGGTTATGGGCGCGCCTACCGAACATTGGATGAACCCGTCTCCTGAGAGCAACGAGAAAGATGCCCAATGGCCTTATCGTATAAAACTGAAAGGCACCACGCCCAAGAATTGATTTTTCACTATTTTTGTCGCATCACTTTTTATTATTATAACCATGTTTGCAAAAGAAACTTATATGAACCGCCGAAATACGCTCAAAAAGAGTGTCGGCTCCGGACTTTTACTGTTTTTAGGAAACGATGAAAGCGGAATGAATTATGAAGACAACACCTATCCGTATCGTCAAGATTCTTCTTTTTTATACTTTTTCGGACTTCCGTATGCCGGATTAAATGCCATCATTGACATTGATGAAGACCGTGAAATTATATTCGGTGACGAGTTGACCATCGACCACATCGTGTGGATGGGAACGCAACCTACTTTGCACGAAAAGGCGCAACGGGTGGGCATCGGCGAGACACGCCCCTCTGCCGACCTGAAAGCGTATCTTGAAAAAGCACGGAAAAAGGGACAGGCGATTCATTACCTGCCCGTTTATCGCGCCGAACATCGCTTGAAGCTACTCGACCTGTTGGGTATCAAACCGGGCACCGAACAGCCTTCGGTTACGTTCATCAAAGCAATCGTAAACTTACGAAACTATAAAACAGCCGAAGAAATCGTTGAAATCGAGCGGGCTTGCGACGTTACCGCCGAAATGCACCTTGCCGCCATGCGTACGCTGCGCGTCGGGATGAAAGAATGCGAAGTGTCTGCCGCCCTCGAAGCAGTGGCTCAGGCACACGGTTGCTCTTTGTCTTTCCCCACGATTGCAACGGTATGCGGACAGACTTTACACAACCATTATCACGGACATACCGTGAAAGAGGGCGATATGTTATTGGTAGATGCGGGAGCAGAAACCGCTATGGGTTACGCCGGCGACATGTCGTCTACGATTTGCGCGGGTAAGAAATTTACATCGCGACAAAAAGAAATTTACGATATACAGGTAGCGTCTCACCGGGCTGCCATCGATGCGTTAAAGCCGGGCGTACCGTTTAAAGAGGTTTACGAATTGTCATGCCGCGTAATCTGCGAGGGACTGAAGGCGTTAGGACTGATGAAGGGAGACCCTGCCGAAGCGGTGGCTGCCGGAGCGCACGCCATGTTCTTCCCTTGCGGACTGGGACACATGATGGGGCTTGATGTTCACGACATGGAAAACCTCGGCGAAGTATGGGTAGGCTACAACGGAGAACCTAAAAGCACACAGTTCGGACGCAAATCACTGCGTTTGGCACGCCCGCTCGAACCGGGATTCGTTCTGACCATCGAACCGGGTATTTATTTTATCCCTGAACTGATAGATTACTGGAAAGCAGAGAAACGCTTCACCGATTTCATTAACTACGATAAGCTGGAAAGTTACCGCGATTTTACCGGACTGCGTAACGAGGAAGATTATCTGATAACCGAAACCGGAGCACGCCGCTTGGGTAAGAAGATTCCGTTGACAACCGAAGAAGTGGAGGCACTGCGATGAAAAACGACAACAAAGCGATTGTATACGCCTGTCTCGCCGTATTGAGCTGGTCGACCGTAGCTACCGCCTTTAAGATAGCTTTAAAGAATCTTACTTACTTTGAATTACTGTTGGTGGCAAGCCTTACCTCGCTCGTCATATTTACCATTTTGCTCACCGTTCAGCGGAAATGGCGGCTCGTTTCCCGGCTCACCCGCAAACAATGGGGATATTTTGCGGGAATGGGACTGCTTAACCCGGTGGCCTATTACCTTACGCTGTTCAGCGCGTATTCCTTCCTACCGGCACAGGTGGCCCAGCCCATCAACTACGCATGGCCCATCGTACTGCTCATCTTGCTGGCTCTATTCGACGGACAACCCATTCCGAAAAAGAAATACATCGGCATGTTTGTTTCTTTGGCAGGTGTTGTTCTGATTTCACTCGGAACAGGCAATGCAAGCGGAATGAATATAGCCCCCGTCGGATTGCTGCTTGCCGCACTCAGTGCCGTGTTATGGGCAAGTTACTGGCTGATTAACAACAAGCAAAAAAATGAGACAGACAGCAGCGTGGTTTTATTTATGACATTCCTGTTCGGGTCGGTCTACTTGGTAATAGGAGCCGCTTTTGTCGGGGTTGACCTAAACACACTTCCGGGCATCCTTTCAGGAATCTACGTGGGAGGGTTCGAAATGGGTATTCCGTTTATTTTCTTCGGGCTGGCAATGCGGAAAACCAGCAACCCAGCTTTGGTGAACCAACTGTGTTACCTCTCGCCGTTCATGTCGCTGTTTTTCATCGCAGTGGTATTGGGCGAAAAAATCGTATTCACTACCTATATCGGTTTGATACTGATTGTGGTCGGCATCATATTCAACCAATATTTCGTAAAAGGAAACGCTCAGACGACGAGTAATTCCACCTCTCAAAAATAAAACAATATTACCGCCGTTTTTTCAATATAAACATACATAAAAAACGCTACCCATAGCACAGCGGTATGCTATGGGTAGCGTTAACCAACACTACGGCTAATTTTCAGCAACACATGCGGATAAATTCCGGCAGCATCCGCCGAAAGTCGTTACACACACATTTTCAAGCTCTTACAAAAACCGGAATCTTCTACTTCGATATTCATAAAAACTTACACTCCCGTCTGCTCTTTCTCTTTATTATTAATGTATCGCCCTGCCCGTTTTTATAGCTTTTGCCGTCTGCTTTAAAATCTACATGATTGCTTATTTTTTGAACTAATTTTATGGTAAAGAATAAAAATAAATGCCTAAATTTGCCACGCTTTTTAATATTTCGAGGATGGTAAAAGGGATAAAACAACTTTTAACGTTTAGGGTAGCTCTTGTCGTTTCAATAAGAGTCAGGTTCATCTATGCCCTTGTTTCATTCCTTTACACTTCGCCATCAGCAGCTGAATCACAACAGTTTACCAGCCAAAAGCGAATAGAAAACAGCGTTTTCCGAATATACCGTTTTCTATTCAGACAAATAAGAACAGCGATACGTCTTATTCAGTCTCACCATACCCACAGTTCGGTCAATTATCTTTACCGGCTTCAGAAAATTCAGATTTAGCCGTCCGGACAAAGCGATGAGACCCGCATCAGACACACCCGAAAATGTCATTATTATAAATCTTTCTATATATGTTTTTCACATTTATCATAGTAGTAATTCTGACGGCAATAACCCTTGTGGTTGCAGCGTTGGCGATTGCAGAGCTTATATCTCCGCGTTCGTCTAACCCGCAAAAAGGCGAGCCGTATGAATGTGGTATCCCTACCCGCGGTAACTCTTGGGTTCAGTTTAAGGTGGGATATTACTTGTTCGCCATTCTGTTCCTGATGTTCGACATCGAAACAGTATTCTTGTTTCCGTGGGCAGTAGTGGCAAGTCAGATTGGAACTTACGCACTTGTCAGCGTCAGTTTCTTCCTTGTAGTATTAATTTTAGGCCTTGCTTATGCTTGGCGGAAAGGAGCATTGGAATGGAAGTAGAAAAAGGTACGAAGATTCGTTCGATGAAATACGACGAATTTAAGAACAACGACTACTTGGAACAACTCGTAGAACAGGTGAACCAAGACGGAGCAGGCGTTATTCTGACTACTTTCGACGAACTGATTAACTGGGGACGAAGCAACTCGGTATGGAGTTTGTTGTTGGGAACCAGTTGCTGTGCCATCGAATTTATGGCGCTGGGTGCTGCACGTTATGACATGGCACGCTTCGGTTTCGAAGTAACACGTAACTCTCCTCGCCAGTCAGACGTTCTGGTGGTTATGGGAACCATCAACTATCGTACAGCTCCCGTAATGAAACGTTTGTACGACCAGATGGCAGAACCGAAATATGTGGTAGCCGTAGGAGGATGTACCATTTCGGGCGGTCCGTTCATCAAGTCTTACAACGTAGTAAACGGTATCGACAAGGTAATTCCGGTCGATGTTTTTATCCCCGGTTGTCCGCCGCGTCCTGAAGCATTCTATTACGGACTGATGCAGTTACAACGCAAGATGAAGGTAGAACACTACTTGGGAGGCTTGAACCGCAGCCATGCACACGACGAAGAAGGCAACGATACCGAAAAGGCGAAAGGAGGTAACCAATGAAACGTGACGATATAATAAAAAACATACAAGGAGCTGAAGTTTGCCCGGGAAACGCCGGAGTAATCAAAGTACCTTTGAGCGCTTTCCGCAAGGTTGCCGAAGGACTGAGAAATGACCCACAAAGCCCTATGGATTTCCTGCGCGACGTAGTAGGTATGGACTGGGGAGAAGAAGGTTTGGGAGCTGTTTATTTCATGGAATCGACTGTGACGGGCGACACCGTTGCCATCCGTACTGCAACGACCGACCGCGAACAACCCGTACTGCCCACGGTGAGCGACCTGTGGAAAACTGCTATCATCAAAGAACGTGAAGCATACGATTTCTTCGGAATCCTGTTCGAAGGACATCCCGACATGCGCCGCATCTTCTTGCGCGAAGACTGGATAGGATGGCCGCTGCGTAAGGATTACGACATGAATTCGAACCCGCTGCGTTTGGACAATGAATACAACAGCGATATTACAAAAGAATACCGCCTGCTGCCCGACGGGACATTAAAAGGCATTGACCACAGAGTATTCGGCGAGAATGACTTTGTAGTGAGCATGGGTCCTCAACACCCGTCTACCCACGGTGCATTGCGTATGCGTATCGCCCTGAACGGAGAAATTGTGAAAAAAGTAGATCCGATATTGGGATACATCCACCGCGGTATCGAAAAAATGAACGAAAGCCTGACTTATCCGCAGACTCTCGGTATGACCGACCGTTTGGATTACCTGAGCGCACACCAAAGCCGTCATGCCCTGTGTATGTGTATCGAACAAGCTGCCGGTATCGAAATCTCCGAACGTGCCAAATATATCCGTACCATCATGGACGAATTGCAACGAATCGATTCGCACTTGCTTTTCTATTCTTGTTTGGTATTGGATATGGGTGCCATGACACCGTTCTTCTACGGATTCCGTGAAAGAGAGATGATACTTGACATCTTCGAAGAAACCACCGGCGGACGACTCATCCAGCATTATAACGTGATAGGTGGCGTACAGGATGACATTCACCCCACTTTCTGCCAGAAAGTGAAAGAATTCATCAAACACTTGCGTAGTGTCATCAAAGATTACCATGCTATTTTCACAGACAATGTCATCGCCGACACCCGTATGAAAGGCGTGGGCATACTGACGAAAGAAGAAGCCATCTCGTTAGGATGTACCGGAGGTACAGGACGTGCCACAGGCTGGGCTAACGACGTACGTAAACGTCATCCGTACGGACTGTATGATAAAGTGGACTTCAAGGAAATCACCCTGACTGAATGTGACACATTCGCACGCTACATGGTTCGTATGAACGAAATCATGGAATCATGCCGCATCATCGAACAATTGATTGATAACATTCCGGAAGGTGAATTCCGCGTGAAGACTAAACCCATCATCAAGTTACCCGAAGGTATCTGGACATCGGCAGTAGAATCAAGCCGTGGAGAATTCGGCGTGATGATAGAAAGTCACGGAGACAAAACGCCGTACCGTATGCACTTCCGGTCTACCGGTCTGCCATTGGTACAAGCAATGGACACCCTGTGTCGCGGATGGAAATTTGCCGACCTGATTGCCATCGGTGCTTCGGCAGACTTTGTGATTCCAGACATCGACCGATAAGATAAACACAACGTTCAAAACCAATTATTACAAATATGAACCAAGCATTTTTAGATTATTATAACCTACAACCGCTCTTGACAGCCATCCACTCGTGGTTGTGCGGCATCATGCCCGAAGGCCTTGCCATTTTCCTTGAGTGCGTTGTTGTAGGTGTCATTATTTTGGTATTGTATGCCGTGCTTGCCATCATCCTTATCTACATGGAACGTAAGGTCTGCGCAGCTTTCCAATGCCGTCTCGGTCCGAATCGTGTAGGAGGAAAAGGAGGTTTACTCCAAGTACCTGCCGACGTAATCAAGATTCTGATAAAAGAGGTCATCAAACTGAAAGATGCCGACCGTTTCCTTTATAATTTGGCTCCTTTCTTGGTGATTTTAGCTTCTATCCTGACTTTCTCTTGCTTACCGTGGCACAAAGGCGGAGAAATCCTTCACATGAATATCGGTATCTTCTTCGTTATTGCCGCTTCGAGCATCGGTATTTTAGGTATCCTGCTCGCCGGATGGAGTAGTAACAGCAAGTATACGCTCATCGGTGCGGTACGAAGCGGAGCCATGATTATCAGCTACGAACTCTCAGTGGGTATATCTGTGCTGACTATGGTTGTGTTAAGCGGAACCACCGATATTCAGGCAATCGTTGAAAACCAAGCAAACGGTTGGTATATATTCAAAGGACATATCCCTGCCATTTTATGCTTTATCATCTATTTGATTGCAGGTAATGCTGAAGCCAACCGCGGTCCGTTCGACCTTGCAGAAGCAGAACAAGAGTTGACAGCCGGTTATCATACCGAGTATTCGGGTATCCATTTCGGCTTCTTCTATCTGGCAGAATATCTGAACTTGTTCATCGTAGCCGGTATCGCCACTACACTGTTCCTCGGAGGATGGATGCCATTCCATATATCAGGTCTGGACGGATTTAACGCCGTCATGGATTACATTCCGGGAATCGTATGGTTCTTAGGAAAAACATTCTTCGTGGTATTCCTGCTGATGTGGATTCGCTGGACATTCCCCCGTCTGCGTATCGATCAAGTATTAACATTCGAATGGAAATACCTCATGCCTACATCTTTAGTAGTATTGATACTGATGACTGTATGCAAGGTAGCAGGGTTAACGTTTTAATCAGTTGACAGGAAACCGATTGGTAAACATAACCATCTCGGTGGCCTAAAAAATAAAAAAGATGAGTAAATTTAGCGAATATATAAAAGGATACTTCTGGGGTACGAAGACGCTTTTGGTGGGTATGCGTACTTCTATGAAGGTTTTCTGCCAGAAGAAAGTGACGGAACAGTATCCGGAAAACCGCCACACTACCCTCCATATCCCGGAACGCCATCGCGCCATGCTCGTCATGCCTCATGACGAAGAAGGAAACAACCGTTGCATCGCCTGCGGATTGTGTCAAATGGCTTGTCCGAACGGAACCATCCGCCTGACAACCGAAATGCGCGAAACGGAAGAAGGAAAGAAAAAGAAATTCCTTGTGAAATATGAATATAACTTGGGTTCATGTATGTTCTGCCAACTGTGTGTGAACGCGTGTCCGCATGACGCCATCCGTTTCACGAATGACTTCGAAAATGCCGTGTTCCAGAAAGAAAAGCTCGTACTGACATTGAATAAAATAAAATAAGTAAGATTATGAGTATATCACTTCAAGAAATCGCATTCTATGTCGTAGGTGCATGTATCGCCTTGTGTTCGATACTTGCGGTAACTACGGGACGAATACTGCGTGCAGCAACTTACCTGTTGTTCGTGTTGTTCGGAACAGGAGCCATCTACGGAATTTTAGGCTATACTTTCCTCGGTGCAGTCCAGTTGATGGTTTATGCCGGAGGTATCGTAGTTCTGTACGTGTTCTCTATCCTTTTAACACGTTCTGATAAGGATATGAAATATCGACAAAACCGTGCTAAACTGATTAGTGTCTTAGCAACCGTAATTGTGGGTGCTGTTTTGGTTTTATTCTTGACTCTATCAAACGGATTTGTTTTAAATACAATTCCGCAAGGTGTAGAACTTCCGATGGAAACAGTCGGCCATGCGCTAATCGGTACAGATAAATATGAGTTCATCCTGCCTTTCGAGGTAGTCAGTGTATTGTTGCTGGCATGTATGGTAGGTGCTCTTCTTATAGCCCGAAAAGAAAAAAACAATTAAAAAGAGAATTATGGAAATACATGTAATACACTACCTGATTATCAGTACGGTGATGATGTTCTGCGGAATCTACGGATTCTTCACACGCAGAAACTTACTCGCCCTTCTGATTTCGGTGGAACTGATGCTGAACGCGACAAACATAAACTTTGCCGTTTTCAACCGTTATCTTTTCCCTGACCAATTAGAAGGACATTTCTTCAGCCTGTTCGGTATCGCTATCGCCGCTGCCGAAACAGCCGTTGCCATCGCCATTATTATTAACGTATATCGTAACGTTAAGCAAGTGCTTACTGACGATATAACTGATCTGAAAGGATAACTATTAAAGTGAAAAAATTATGGACTATACAATTCTGATACTAGCATTGCCCGCACTAAGTTTCTTAGTACTGGCTTTGGCCGGCATGAAGATGTCGCACCGCGTAGCTGGTATGCTCGGTACGCTATCATTGGGTATCGTGGCTGTACTAAGTTATATGACGGCTTTCAGCTACTTTACTGCTGAGCGCACATCCGAAGGCGTCTACCCCACGCTTGAACCGTGGAACTTTGAATGGCTTCCGTTCACTTCATCACTTCATATCGACATGGGCATTTTGCTTGACCCGATTTCGGTTATGATGTTAGTGGTAATATCTACCGTCAGCTTGATGGTACACATTTATTCATTCGGCTACATGAAGGGAGAAGTAGGTTTCCAACGTTACTATGCTTTCCTTTCTCTTTTTACATTCTCAATGTTGGGACTTGTTGTAGCTACGAACATTTTCCAAATGTATGTATTCTGGGAATTGGTGGGTGTTTCTTCTTACCTGCTTATCGGCTTCTACTATACCAAACCCGAAGCGATTGCAGCCAGCAAGAAAGCATTTATCGTTACCCGCTTTGCCGATTTGGGCTTCTTGATCGGTATATTAATCTACGGATACTACATGAACACGTTTACATTCACTCCTACCGAAGAACAATTAATGCACGCCGGCATGGTTCTGCCGTGGGCATTGGGATTGATGTTCGTAGGTGGAGCAGGTAAAAGTGCCATGTTCCCGTTACACATCTGGTTACCGGATGCAATGGAAGGCCCTACACCGGTTTCTGCATTGATTCATGCTGCCACGATGGTGGTTGCCGGTGTATACTTGGTAGCGCGCATGTTCCCGCTGTTCATCGGATTTGCTCCGAACGCTTTACACATGGTTGCATACGTGGGAGCTTTCACAGCATTCTACGCCGCAGCCGTTGCATGTGCGCAAAGCGATATCAAACGTGTGTTGGCATTCTCTACCATCTCTCAGATAGGTTTCATGATGGTAGCCTTAGGCGTTTGTACTGCTGCCGACCCGCATGAAGGCGGTTTGGGATATATGGCAGGTATGTTCCACCTCTTTACTCACGCCATGTTCAAAGCCCTCTTGTTCTTGGGAGCCGGTTGTATTATCCACGCAGTCCACAGCAACGAGATGGAAACAATGGGCGGACTTCGGAAATACATGCCTATTACTCATATTACTTTCCTTATCGCATGTTTGGCTATCGCAGGTATTCCTCCGTTCTCAGGTTTCTTCTCTAAAGACGAAATTCTGACTGCATGTTTCCAGTTCAGCCCGGTTATCGGATGGGTGATGACCATCATTGCCGGAATGACGGCTTTCTATATGTTCCGTTTGTACTACGGTATATTCTGGGGAAAAGAAAACAAAGAATTGCACGAACATCATACCCCGCACGAAAGTCCGCTGTCTATGACTTTCCCGCTGATGTTCTTGGCTCTGATTACGCTTGTTGCCGGATTTATTCCGTTCGGACATTACGTTTCTTCTAACGGTCATGCTTACGACATTCACCTCGACTGGAGCGTAGCGGGTACAAGCATCGTGGTTGCCGTAATCGCCATTGCACTTGCAACATGGATGTACGCCCGCGAAAAGCAGCCTGTTGCCGAAATGCTTGCAAAACGTTTCAGCACCCTGCATCGTGCCGCATACCGCCGCTTCTATATGGATGAAATCTGGATGTTCGTAACAAAGAGAATCATCTTCCGCTGCATCTCTACACCGCTGGCATGGTTCGACCGCCACGTGGTAGACCAGTTCATGAACTTCATGGCATGGAGTACAAATGCGGCAGGCGAAAGTGCACAGCCCATCCAGAACGGCCGCATTCAGAGTTATACACAATGGTTCTTAGGAGGAATCGTCGTACTCACTATTATCTTATTAATTTTCTAAAAAAATGAATATACTGAGTCTTTTCGTATTAATCCCGTTGCTGATGCTCCTCGGGCTGTGGATTGCCCGGAACCTGAATCAGGTACGGGGAGTGATGGTGGCAGGCTCAACCTTGCTTTTGATTCTTTCTGCCTACCTCACGGTATCATATATTGGTCTGCGTAACGCGGGCGCTACCGACGAAATGCTTTTCACCGACAGCATCTCGTGGTATGCTCCGCTCCATATCTGCTATTCGGTCGGCGTCGACGGTATTTCAGTTGTAATGCTTCTGTTGAGTGCCATTATCGTATTTACCGGAACATTTGCATCTTGGAAGCTCCAGCCGCTTACTAAAGAATACTTCTTGTGGTTTACATTATTGAGTACCGGTGTGTTCGGTTTCTTTATTTCGACCGACCTGTTCACCATGTTCATGTTCTACGAGGTTGCCCTTATCCCGATGTATCTGCTTATCGGCGTTTGGGGTAGCGGACGCAAGGAATATGCCGCAATGAAACTTACACTGATGTTGATGGGTGGTTCGGCTTTCTTGCTTATTGGTATCTTGGGTATCTATTACGGAGCCGGAGCTGAAACGATGAACGTTCTCGAAATAGCAAACAAATACATCCCGACAGAAATCCAACGTATTTTCTTCCCGGCTGTATTCCTCGGATTCGGCGTACTGGGAGCTTTGTTCCCATTCCATACATGGAGCCCCGACGGTCACGCTTCTGCCCCCACGGCGGTAAGTATGCTCCACGCCGGCGTATTGATGAAGCTGGGAGGTTACGGATGTTTCCGCGTAGCGATGTATCTGATGCCTACCGGAGCTGCAATTTGGGGAGACCTCTTCCTGATTCTGACTACGATTTCGGTAGTTTACGGAGCTTTCAGCGCCGTTGTACAAACCGACTTGAAGTACATCAACGCATACTCTTCTGTTAGCCACTGCGGACTTGTATTGTTTGCTTTATTGATGATGACCCGTGTGAGCGCAACCGGAGCTATCCTCCAGATGCTGAGCCACGGATTGATGACAGCCCTCTTCTTTGCTTTAATCGGTATGATTTACGGACGTACACATACACGTGACATCCGCCAACTTTCCGGTTTGATGAAGATTATGCCTTTCTTGGCAGTAGGTTACGTGATTGCCGGTCTTGCCAACCTCGGACTTCCGGGCTTGAGCGGATTTATCGCAGAAATGACGGTATTCGTAGGTTCATTCCAACACACAGATTCGTTCCACCGCATCTGTACCATCATCGCTACTACAAGTATTGTGATTACAGCCGTTTATATTCTTCGTGTTGTGGGCAAGATTCTTTACGGAACTTGCAAGAATCCGGAACACTTGAAGCTGACCGACGCTACGTGGGACGAACGTTTCGCCGTTATCTGCTTAATCGTAGCCGTAGCCGGATTAGGACTTGCGCCGTACTGGGTAAGCAATGTTATCAGCAGCAGCGTAGAACCGATTATTTCGCAATTAAGTTTTTAGATAAAGCATAACTTATGGATATAACAACAGCATTACTTTCCATGCAGGCTGAAGTCAGCCTCGTGGCAATATTGATAATCGTACTTCTCACGGATTTGTTTCTGAAAGAATCGAATCCGCGGATGATGCAGTCCGTGTCTTGCATCCTGCTGGTAGTACAGTTGGCGTTGAATATCGTGCCCACCGCCGGAGAAGCTTTCGGAGGCATGTATCACAGCACTGAAATGGCATCTGTAGTTAAAACAATCCTGACGGCCGGAACGTTGCTCGTTTTCCTGCAGTCAGGCGAATGGCTGGAACGTGAAGACTCACGCCGCAAATCGGGCGAATTTTACCTGCTCACACTGAGCACGCTTTTAGGTATGTACTTCATGGTAAGCTCTGGAAGCTTTATCCTTTTCTACATAGGTCTGGAATTGGCAAGTATCCCGATGGCATGTCTTGTTGCACTCGACAAATACCGTCACCACAGCGCCGAAGCCGGAGCCAAGTTCATCTTGAACGCCATGTTCTCGTCTGCCCTGATGCTTTATGGTATCTCAATGGTTTACGGAACATGCGGAACGGTATATTTCGCCGACCTTACTTCGGCTCTGACAGGTACACCGCTCCAAATCTTGGCGATGGTATTCTTCTTCTCCGGACTGGGATTCAAGCTCAGCCTCGTTCCGTTCCACATGTGGACGCCCGACGTTTATCAAGGTGCGCCGACTGCCGTTACCGGTTATCTGTCGGTTATCTCGAAAGGTGCAGCCGCTTTTGCGCTGATGAGCATCTTGGTTAAAGTATTCGGCGGAATGTGCGAACAGTGGAGCCTGCTGCTCAGCATCGTTATCGTAGTGACTATTACCATAGCAAACATCTTTGCCATCCTGCAAACCGACCTGAAGCGCTTCATGGCGTACAGTAGTATCTCGCAGGCAGGTTACATCATGCTTGCCGCACTGGCAGGAGACGGTCAGGGAATGTCTTCACTGGTATATTACATCGTGGTTTACATTGTGGCAAACCTCGCCATCTTCGGTGTTATCAGTGCCGTAGAGCAGCGTACCAACGGATGTGTAGAACGTTCGGCATACGCAGGTTTGTATCGCACGAATCCACACCTGACGCTGGTAATGACACTTGCACTGTTCTCTTTGGGAGGTATCCCGCCGTTTGCCGGATTCTTCTCTAAATTCTTCGTGTTTGCTGCCGCTTTCCACGACGGTCACTGGTTAGTTGTGTTCTTGGCGTTGATTAACACCATCATCTCATTGTTCTACTACCTGCTGATAGTAAAAGCAATGTATATCACGCCGAACGACAATCCGGTACCCACTTTCCGCAGTTCTGCCCTGATGCGCACCAGCCTCTTGCTGTGCGTGGCAGGTATCATCGTGTTAGGTTTGTTCAGCAGCATTTACCAGTTGCTTAGCGACGTGGCTACATTCTAAGCAGCTGCCCGTTGTTTAGTTTGGGTACACTAAAAAATACCCGCACTTTATCACCCCGATAAGGTGCGGGTATTTTTTTGCGCAGTGAAGTCATTCAAACCGTCCCGTCTCCCTCCAAAGAAAGCACAAAAAAATTCCCCGGAAACACCTCCGAAAACGCTACCGTTAGCGTTACTCATCCCATGCGGTAGAGTTTGCCTGTTCTTCCCATAGAACGACCTTACACTATGGGAAGCGTTTTCAGGTCTTGACAAAACCGGATAAAAGCCTAAACAAGCTCACTGAAATGTATCCGGGAAAGTCATCGAATCAGCCTATAAAATCTTAAATTCCGACAAATTGCTACCCGAAAACAAAGCCTGTCCTAAAATATGTAAAGAATTAAAAAAGAAATATCTATCTTTGTGGCAATTAAAGGAACAACCAATTTTGAATTTTAAGAAATTAGATAAAATCTCCACTATGTCTGAAAGAAAAGTTAGAGTTCGTTTTGCTCCGAGCCCGACCGGAGCATTGCATATCGGCGGTGTACGCACTGCCCTGTATAATTACCTGTTTGCACGCCAACATGGAGGCGACCTGATATTCCGCATCGAGGATACCGACTCAAACCGCTTCGTACCGGGAGCAGAAGAGTATATCATCGAATCGTTCAAATGGCTGGGTATCAAGTTCGATGAAGGGGTAAGTTTCGGAGGTAATTACGGTCCGTACCGCCAATCGGAACGCCGGGACATCTATAAGAAATATGTACAGGTATTACTGGATAACGGCAAAGCCTACATCGCTTTCGACACGCCCGAAGAACTGGACGCAAAACGCAAGGAAATCCCTAACTTCCAATACGATGCTTCGACACGTACTTCGATGCGCAACTCACTGACGATGAGCAAAGAAGAAGTCGACCAACTGATAGCCGAAGGCAAACAATACGTAGTGCGGTTCAAGATAGAGTCGAACGAAGACGTACACGTACACGACTTAATTCGCGGCGAAGTGGTTATAAACTCTTCCATCCTCGACGATAAGGTATTATATAAATCGGCAGACGAACTGCCTACTTACCACTTGGCAAACATCGTAGACGACCATTTGATGGAAGTATCTCACGTAATCCGTGGCGAAGAATGGTTGCCGTCTGCCCCGCTGCACGTATTGTTATACCGTGCATTCGGCTGGGAAGACACAATGCCGCAATTTGCCCACTTGCCTTTGTTGCTGAAGCCCGACGGAAACGGGAAATTGAGCAAACGCGACGGAGACCGTCTGGGATTCCCCGTATTCCCGCTGGAATGGCACGACCCCAAAACAGGTGAAGTGTCTTCAGGATACCGCGAATCCGGCTACTTGCCCGAAGCAGTGATTAACTTCCTCGCGCTGTTGGGTTGGAATCCGGGAAACGACCAAGAAATCATGTCGATGGACGAACTAATCAAGCTGTTCGACCTGCATCGTTGCAGCAAGGCGGGAGCTAAGTTCGACTACGAAAAAGGGAAATGGTTCAACCACGAATACATTCTGATGAAGAGCGATGAAGAAATCGCTACACTCTTTATGCCGATTTTGCGCGAACACGGCATCGAAGCTCCGATGGAAACCGTGGTAACGGTGGTAGGACTGATGAAAGGCCGTGTAAGTTTCATCAAAGAGCTGTGGGATACCTGCAAATTCTTCTTCGTGGCTCCAACCGAATACGACGAGAAAACAGTAAAAAAACGCTGGAAAGAGGATTCGGCAGAACGTATGACCGAACTTGCCGACTTACTGGAATCGCTTGACGACTTCTCACTGGCACACCAAGAAGAAGTGGTTATGAAATGGATTGAAGACAAAGGCTATCATTTGGGAAATATCATGAACGCTTTCCGTCTGACGTTGGTAGGCGAAGGAAAAGGGCCGCACATGTTCGACATCTCTGCCGTATTGGGCAAAGAAGAAACCGTAAGACGTATGCGCCGTGCGATAGAAGTGCTTAAATAAACTTCAGCGGAAACTACTATGATTTATAATCTCATCATTACCTTATATATAAGTGCTGTCCGCGTGGCAGCACTTTTCAATAAAAAAGTATCCCGGATGGTGAAAGGAGAAAAAGAAACGTTCTCTATCCTGAAAAGCCAAATCAAGACGGGAGAAAAATACATCTGGTTTCATGCTGCCTCGCTCGGAGAGTTTGAACAAGGACGTCCGCTTATCGAAGCCATCCGCAAACAATATCCGCAATACCGCATCCTGCAAACATTCTTCTCGCCTTCCGGCTACGAAGTACGTAAAGATTATAAAGGTGCCGATGTGGTGTGCTACCTGCCGCTCGATACGCCCCATAACGCCAAACGCTTTATCGAGCTTGCACAGCCCTGCATGGCGTTCTTCATCAAATATGAATTTTGGCAGAACTACCTGAATGAACTGCACCAGCGAAATATCCCCACATATAGCGTATCATCCATATTCCGTCCCGGACAAATCTTTTTCCGTTGGTACGGAACGGGGTATCGCAAAGTGCTTAAAACATTCACCCACCTGTTCGTTCAGAATGAAGAATCGGTACGCCTGCTGAAAAGCATCGGAGTGACCGACGTAACCATCTCCGGCGATACTCGCTTCGACCGCGTGATAGACATCTGTCGGCAAGCCAAAGAACTTCCTTTGGTAGAAGCATTTAAAGGAACGAACGAAAAAACATTCGTTGCCGGCAGTTCGTGGGCTCCGGACGAGGATATTTTCATCCCCTACTTCAATGCCCACCCCGAAATGAAACTTATCATCGCTCCGCACGTAATCGATGAAAGTCATCTGAAAGAAATAATGAGCAAACTGCACCGCCCTGCCGTACGCTACACACACGCCACGGCAGAAAACATCCGTCAGGCAGACTGCCTCATCATCGACTGTTTCGGGTTACTGTCTTCCATCTACCGCTACGGAGAAATAGCTTACATCGGAGGAGGATTCGGCGTAGGCATCCATAACACGCTCGAAGCTGCCGTTTATGGCATTCCCGTTATTTTCGGACCGAACAATCAGAAGTTCAGCGAGGCTCAAGGATTAAAATCCTGCGGCGGAGGACTTGAAATACATGGAAAAAAAGACTTCAACGAACTGATGGATAAGCTACTTTCCAATTACAGTTTTCTCGACAAATCCGGAAAACGAGCCGGTAATTATGTAAGAGATAATGCCGGCGCTTTAACAAGAATCATGAATCGGTTGAGGTTTTAATGAGACAAGTTAATTATACAATAAAATCCGCTCCATCTTGATAGAATGAAGCGGATTTTATTTTCCGTGGAGCTGGAGGGAGTCGAACCCTCGTCCAAACAAGGAAGCCATATGCTTTCTACATGCTTATCTCTGCCTTCGGTTTTCGTGTACAGGCAAGACCAGAGCCACCAACCTGTACCTTAGTCCCTAAAACTTCATTCCGACTGCGGGACTATGCCGGAACTATTCCCGAATTTGCTGCACCGCTGGATCAAACGCTTCGGAACAAGAGCTTTTGAGCGATGTCTCGTTTCCATCACTGTGACGGAAATAAAGCTAATCTACTGTACTTCGATTAAGCAGCGAGAGCGTAATTTTCGTTGCCAGATAATTGTTGAGTAACTGAGATTATAGTGCAAATCACCGACGCACTGCATGCTTACATACCACATCTCTCGCTGTCAAAACCAAACAACCCCGGATGTTTTTGTATATATCAGGCGCAAAGCTAAGAGTTTTATTCCGATTCTCCAAAATTTGCGCCTGAATTATTCATTTATACGTAAGTTTCCAAGAATTTTACTTTTCCTTGCGGAACGACTTCGAGTGTCTTCGTTGTTGCCGGGAAAAGTACTGATTCTCCTGCCTGCAGCTCTACCGTATTGCCTTCGTTATCGGTTATCGAACAAGCTCCTTCCATGCAGATATAGATAACAAACGAATCTAACTCGCTGTAATCCATCGTCATGTTTTCGCTCAGGTCGTATACCGATGTAGTGAAATACGGACAGGTTACCAATTCTACCGGCTCGTTCTGCTTCGGCTCGTAGTGTGTACGGTAATCGGCTTCCACGCTGTAATCAATAGCATCTTTCGACAGTTCCGTATGCAGTTCGCGGGTGTTGCCGTTTTTATCCTTACGGTTAAAGTCGTAGATACGGTAAGTGATGTTTGAGGTTTGCTGGATTTCAGCAATGAAACATCCGGCACCGATGCTATGAATACGTCCGGCGGGAAGGAAGAACACATCACCCGGCTTCACAGCATAATCTGCCAATGCGTCGCAGATGGTATTGTCGGCAATCATGGCTGCATATTCGTCGGGCGTGATTTGCTTGCTCAGTCCCGAACGCAAGTGAGCCTTGCCGTTGGCATTGTCGATAACGTACCACATTTCGGTTTTACCCATTGAGTTATGGCGTTTCATAGCCAATTCATCATTAGGATGAACCTGAATAGAAAGATCGTCTTGCGCATCAATAAACTTAATCAACAAGGGGAATTTTCCGTTGAAACGTTTGTAATTTGCTTCTCCTACCAATGCTCCCTTATATTCATCGACCATCTGAGTGAGGTTTTTACCGGCATCTGCTCCATTGGCTACTACTGATTCGTCGCCCGGAACATCCGATATTTCCCAGCTTTCTCCCACTTGTGCCTGCTGGCAATCAAGGTGTTTGAAAGGAATAATCTTATCTCCGCCCCAAATGGTAGATTTTAAAATCGGATTAAATTTTAATGGATACATACTATTTATAGTTTTTAGGGTTAGAACTGTTACAAAAGTAAGCATTTCGCCGTAAAAACGGATGTTTTCAGTCACAATTTTTAGCGACCGGCACAGCATCTTCTTGGAAATAAGGGAAAATAAAAAGACGTGTCTACCGTATCGAGACCCGCCGACTTCTTAAAAGAACCCCCATTAATGGGTTCTTTTTTTCATCTTAGATTTGATCATTAAAGGTTTTGTTATCCTTTTCTTTTCTACCTTAAAAAACAATCTTAAAAACCTATTTTCAACTTAATACCTGAAAACTTTTACCTTTTTCTTTTAACTAATACCTTTTACTAACCTTAAGCTAATACTAAACAAATCTTCTTTTTTACCTTAAACCTAATACCTTAATTTACCTTAATATCAAAGTCTAATACCTTTTTGTGTCTTTTATATCTTCTGGTTTCACAACCACGATACAAAGGTAGGGATTTATTTGTATATAGCAATAAGCAGGTACTTGTTTTTTAGATAATATAGCGTTTTCATGATTTATATCAAGAAGAGACGCCTATCTATGCCTTCTATCTGCCTGCTGAAGGGGCAAAAACAAAAAAGATGCGCTACAACATAAAAATGCGGCAAACGAAGTTAACGAAAAAACAACCTCGTTTGCCGCAATCGGGCGGTAATGTTAATTATCCTAATTTTAAGAAGGCTTGAACAAGCTCTTGGGATGGCTCTAAAAACGCTACCCATAGAACAGTCTGACGCTATGGGAAGAACCGGGCAACGCTACCGCATGGGATGAGTAACGCTAACGGTAGCGTTTTTCCGGAGCAAACCGGCAAGTTTCAAAATGCGCTGATTACTGCTTCCCCGGAATTCCAAATAAGGAGAATACAGCTCGGAGATGAATTTCCCGTCTACCAACACGTCGATATAATCCAACAGCGGACGCCGCGAGGCGTCTGCCAGCAGGTCTTCGTACACGTAGCCCGTATAACACCAGATGTTCATCCCCGTATGTTCTTTCACCCGGCGCAGCACAACGAGAAATTCTTCGGGATTAAAGAAAGGGTCTCCGCCCGAAAAAGTTACGCCGTCGAGCAGCGGATTAGCCTTGATTTCAGCTATCATTCCATCTAACACTTCGGTGGTCAACGGTTTTCCTGCCTGCGGATTCCACGATTCCGGATTGTGGCATCCCCTGCAACGGTGACTGCATCCGGCAAGATAAATGGAATAACGGATGCCGTCGCCGTCGACAATGGTTTCAGGATAGGTATATAAATAATGAAGCATAACGGCTATCTACAAAGTCAGGCATGTTTTACGCGGTCATGCTCTTCGGCACGCTTCGCCGAGTTCCAGCTATTCAGGTCGCCCGTCAGATAACCGGTGATGCGGCGCATACGAAGGATGTTTTCACTACGGCAAATCGGGCACTTATCGTAGATAACACCCTTATAGCCACAATGATGACAAGTATCCACCGGATGGTTAATCGAGCCGTAGCCGATGTTTTCGTCGTGCATCACTTTCACGATTTTAGCGATGGAACGCACATTTTTCTGCGCTTCGCCATCCAGTTCAACATAGGTGATATGTCCGCCGCGCGTCAAAGCATGAAACGGCGCCTCGCTTTTTATCTTTTCGATAATACTGATAGGCTCTTTCACATCTACGTGGAAGGAGTTGACATAATAATCGCGGTCGTTCACACCTTCGATGATACCATACTTCCGTTTGTCCATCCGCGTAAAGCGTCCCGACAGTCCTTCTGCCGGCGTAGCAAGAACCGAATAGTTCAAACGGTACTTCTGCTTATAGGCATCCGCCACTTCGTTCATCACCTCTACGGCTTCGTATAACGTATTCCACGCCTTGCGGCTGTGTCCGTGTCCTTTCCCGTAAAGTGCCACCATTGCGTTATGCCCGCCTATAAAGCCGATGCCCAGCGTACCTTGATCCAACACGTCGCCCACTTCATCGTTCGGGTTGAGCTGTCCGCCGCCTTTCCATACGTTGTTACCCATCATGAACGGAAACTGTCGTGCCAACGCCGTGCGCTGATACCGGTAGCGGGTATAGAGTTGTTCGGCAATGAAGCCCGACATTTCTCGCACTGCGTCAAGGAAGATTGCTTTCGCCTCACGCTCCACGGCGTCGGGGGTATGGTTGTCTGCCATACTTTCTGCCTTGATACGTGCTTCGATGGCAAGGCGCGGCAGATTCATGGTGGTAAACGAGAGATTTCCCCGGCCTAAAGAGGTTTTCTCGCCGTTCAGGTTCTCGAATACGCGCGTACGGCATCCCATCGTAGCCAACTCGTAGCGGTAACGTTTCGGGTCGTCGGCACGCCATTTCTCATGTCGGTTAAAGGGAGTGTCGAGAAACATGAAGTTCGGGAAAAGAGCTTTAGCCGTTGTTTGGCAGGCTTGCAAGAAAAGGTCGAAGTTCGGGGCTTCGAACGTCATTTCTCCTGCGAGTGCCGCATCGAAGTCTTTCATCGCACGTTCATAATCGGCATCCGAATACGATACGCCGTCTTTTACCTTGAATATCTGGATGGGGAACACGGGAACTTCGCCGCGCGTGCCAAGTCCTTCTACCGTGGCACGCAGCAATTCTTGGATAACCATGCGTCCCTCCGCCGAAGTATCCGTACCGTAATTGATGGAGCTGAACACCACCTGATTGCCACCGCGCGAGTGCATCGTATTCAGGTTATGGATAAACCCTTCCATTGCCTGATGAGTATCTTTGCGCGTTTGGGCATACGCCTTATATAATATATGTGTCAGTTCGCCGGTGGTTACGTCGAAACCCTGCCCGTTCAGAACGGAGACTAACGCCGACTTTTCCGAGTCGCCAAGCAGGATGGTAGCAACGTGAAGCCTTACCATCTCAAGCAACGTGCGTTCGTCTACCGCCTGCCCTTTCATCTCAATGCAGAACGAAAGCATGGAGGCAACGATTTTTTGGAAACTCTTCAGCACACCTTTCGCCATGAAGAAGTCGAAAGCAGGGATTGCCTGCCCGCCGTGTTGCTCATTCTGATTGGTCTGAAAAATAATGGTAGCCAGCGTAGCATAGCTTTGGATGGACTGCGGGGTACGGATGCTTCCGTTCTTGGTATGAAACCCGCGCTCGAACAGATCGTCCAAGTCATATTGAATGCAAGTAGTGGTTTTCGTAGGGTAATAATCCAAATCGTGGATATGAATGTCGCCCAACTGATGTGCTTCGGCATAGGGTTTGGGCAGAAGGTATTTATACGTATAATCTTTGGTTATTTCCGATGCAAAGGTCATCATCTGTCCGGCAGGCGTATGGCTCGACATGTTGGCATTGCTCAGGTTGATGTCGTTACGGTCAATCGCCACGATGCCATCCATCACATGCTTGATGTGAGTTTTGCGTTCGCGCTCGGTATTTCGCCATTGGCGATAGATGATGTACTTCTTCGCCACTTCGGGCTGTACCTTCATCAGTTCGGTTTCCACAAGGTCTTGTATCTCCTCCACTCCTACGGTATTTCCCGTAAAGTGAGCAATAACCCGGCGGGTGATTTCTTCGATGGACTCATCCTGTTTGTCCAACCCGGTCGCTTCGAACGCTTTACCGATGGCTCCTGTTATTTTACTTGCCGAAAAACGTTCCTGTTTTCCGTCGCGCTTGATGATGCAAATCTCTGATAGGTTCATAATCCGTTTCTTACTCTGAAAGGGTAAAACATTGGTTTATCTCTGCCTGCCTAATGACGGACATTCATCGTCTGGAAGGCAAGACAAAGATAAATCAAGTTTTCCGGAAAATAAAACAGGGTTTTTATCGGATTATCTAAATTAGACAACTCGGAATAACAAAAACACCTTTTAAAGTACGTTGAGAGCGATAAACGGACAACTTGTTATTTATATTACATTTTAATCTTGCAAAAACAGAAAAGTTTTATATAACAAATCCGAGCCTAATTATCCCAAACTATTTTCACCATACATGGCCGGGCATCAACACTCATCCTTGTCCACTACTGAAATTTTCGGGCAGATTCACGGGTTGCAACCCCATACCGCGAGCCTGCTCAAGCATATAGGCAAAAGCGGCATCGTGTTCGTTAGGGATTACCCCGTCCAGAATTGCATCCTTAATACTGCTTTTCAGTTTTCCGATTTCCCGACAAGGCTGAAGCTGAAATACGTGCATGATTTCTCCTCCGTCTACGGGCGGCTGGAAATTCCGGATACGGTCTTTTTCCTCCAAGTCTTTCAGTTTCTGACGTACGAGACGGAAGTTATCCAAAAAACGCTGTTTGCGGGTTTCGTTCTTCGAAGTAATGTCTGCTTCACACAGGGTCATGAGGTCGTCGATGTCATCGCCGGCTTCAAAAAGCAAACGGCGCACCGCCGAATCGGTTACTACATCGTCTGCTATCACAATGGGACGCATGTGAAGCCCTACCAACTTCTGTACGTATTTCATCTTTTCATTCATCGGCAGCTTCATGCGGCGAAACAGGTCGGGAATCATCTTTTCGCCCACGAAGTTATGGTTATGGAACGTCCACCCGGCGCGTTGCTCCCAGCGTTTGGTGCGTGGCTTTCCGATATCGTGAAGCAATGCCGCCCAGCGCAACCAAAGATTATCGGTTACTTTCGAGATATTATCTACTACCTCCAGCGTGTGATAGAAATTGTCCTTATGCCCGCGTCCGTTACGCACTTCCACACCTTGCAGCGCCACCAGTTCGGGGAATATCAATTCCAGCAATCCACAGCGGTCGAGTTCCACAAAGCCTTTTGAGGGCGTACGAGACAAAAGAATCTTGTTCAACTCATCGGCAATACGTTCACGCGAGATAATTTTAATGCGCTCGCGGTTACGCTCCAGCGCGGCAAAGGTTTCATCGTCGATGTAAAAGTTAAGCTGCGCCGAGAAACGTACGCAACGCATCATACGCAGCGGGTCGTCGCTAAAGGTTATATCGGGGTCGAGCGGCGTGCGCAACGTGCGTTCTTTCAAGTCCTCCAGTCCGCCAAACGGGTCTACCAGCTCTCCGAAGCGCGCACTGTTCAGACACACCGCCATGGCGTTTACCGTAAAGTCTCGCCGGTTCTGGTCATCCTCCAAAGTACCGTCTTCCACCACCGGCTTCCGGCTGTCGTGACTGTACGATTCCCTGCGCGCTCCCACGAACTCCACCTCCGTATCATGATACTTAACCTGAGCCGTTCCAAAATTTTTAAAAACCGACACCCGCGCACCTTTACCTAACTTTTTGCCGAATGCCTCCGCTATTTCGATTCCGCTCCCCACAACAACGATATCAATGTCTTTCGAAGGACGATTCAGAAATATATCACGAACGTATCCGCCTACGGCGTAACATTCCAATCCGAGTTCGTCTGCCGTCTGAGAGATTAAACTGAATATCTTGCTGCTGAAGTGTTCCTTTAATTCCATGTATATATTCAACTTTATTATATGAGGCGACAAAATTACAAAAAAACGGGCGGGTGGAAAAGCAAAGCATCCAAAAAGCCTCCGCCACTTCGAATCACCGCCTCTTAAACACACAAAATGCAACCTGCTGTTTGCAAATCGGGGAAGGTACCGATTAAAAATAGTGAAATTTTTCCGTAATTAACGTGAAAGCCACCCGTTCGAATTTATTTTTGGCAAGGCAAAAATTCATTTTTATCCCAGAAACTTTTATCTTTGTAGCCGTGAAAGAGAAATCACATATTATAACAAACTTAAATAATAAGAATTATGGAATTTGTAACAAATGAAAAGCTTACCATTGTTGGTGCTGCCGGCATGATCGGTTCTAACATGGCTCAAACAGCCATTATGATGGGTTTGACTCCGAACATCTGTTTGTATGACCCGTATGCTCCGGGTTTGGAAGGCGTAGCTGAAGAATTATACCACTGCGGTTTCGAAGGCGTTAACGTAACTTTCACTTCAGATATCAAAGAAGCGCTGACAGGTGCTAAATATATCGTAAACTCAGGAGGTGCTGCCCGTAAAGCAGGTATGACTCGTGAAGACTTGCTGAAAGGTAACGCTGCCATCGCTGAAGAATTCGGTAAGAACGTTAAACAGTACTGCCCGGATGTAAAACACATCGTGGTTATCTTCAACCCGGCTGATATTACCGGTTTGATTACTTTGCTGTACTCTGGTTTGAAACCGGGTCAGGTTACTACTTTGGCTGCTCTTGACTCTACTCGTCTGCGCAGCGAATTGGCTAAACATTTCGGTGTTTCTATGGACGCTGTTGAAAACTGCCGTACTTACGGTGGCCACGGCGAACAGATGGCAGTATTCGCTTCTACGGCTAAAGTAAACGGCAAACCGTTGACCGACATCATCGGTACTGACGCTTTGACTAAAGAACAATGGGCAGAAATCCAACAGAAAGTAACTAAAGGCGGTGCAAACATCATCGCATTGCGCGGACGTTCTTCATTCCAAAGCCCGGCTTACGTATCAATCGAAATGATTGGTGCTGCTATGGGCGGCAAGGCTTTCCGTTGGCCGGCAGGTACTTACGTATCAAACGACAAGTACGACCACATCATGATGGCATGGGAAACTTCAATCACTGCCGATGGTTGCCACTGCGCAGAATTGAACGGAACTCCGGAAGAACAAGCTGCTTTGGATAAGAGCTACGCTCACCTCTGCGAATTGCGTGACGAAGTTATCGCTATGGGCGTTCTTCCTCCGGTATCAGAATGGAATGCTTTGAACCCGAACATTAAATAATAAGCATAAGCCATAAGAAACAGAAAAAGAGGGAATCATGCGGTTCCCTCTTTTTTATTTGTTACGAAATAGTTTCAACGACTCAAATAAAAGCAAGAAGTACAGAAATAGTTCCGCAGATACTTTAGCTTCCCTACCCAACCGTATAGTTTCTTAGGGGTGAACCCAAATTTCCGCTTATAATGCGGGTTGATGAACCAATAAATCTTGTAGATAACTTCACTGCCTGTCTGCCTCATCATCCGCTCAAACTGTTCGATGGAAACACCGCAAGACTTTATGCTTAACAGTTCACGTACACAAGAGTCGTCTTCTTTCCCCATCCTTAACAACAGTTTATATAGCGGCGCGGGCAGTAAGTGAATATAGGGCAGATGCGAAAGGATACGGTTCCGGCAGATTTGCTGATGTCCGCCGAAGGGCATTTGCCAAGCAGGAAAGCCCCAAAAGATAATGCCGCCGTCTTTCAACAGACTTTTGGCTTTAGTTATAACGGCGAGTCCCCCCCGGAATATGTTCTATAACATCATGTATTACAACTAGTTCGAACTTTCCAATGTCTTCTGAAACATCAGCAATGTCCGAACAGATAAAAGTCCCTTTTGCTTTCTTCCGTGCAAAAAACTCCACCGCCTGCTCTATTCTGGTTTTCACAATATCAATGCCGGTTACTTCGCATCCCGCCTCAGCAAACGGAAGCAAGTTTCCTCCTTCTCCACAGCCTAATTCCAAGACCTTCATTCCCGGATATAAACGGATAAACTTCCCGAGATAACCGATGTAGAAATCGCGGGAAGTCGCGGCAAGGTCATTAAAATAGGCGTACCTGTCTAAATGCCTTTGTTGCATACTATAACTTTTTTCCTGAATCTATTTTATAGGTCATAGATACACAGTTTTCATTTACATTGGCTTAATCTTATCCATCATTTTACTCAATCTTGTCAAGTTCTATCACCGCTATTTTTTCTTTATCCGGACTTGCTTCATTCTGTATAAGCGTTATATGGTTTTTGGTATAACTTTTAATCAGCCACGGAGAGCCTGCCAAATATTGCGCAGTGCTATTGAAGGTAATATATTTCCCTTCTATCGTATAAGTAACATCTATCGGATTATAATTTTCCCAAATAACTTTACCTTTCTCCGTACTAATAAATTGCATACCGACAGCCATATCAGGAAATGCCCAAGCATCACAATGTCCTCTTCCTTTCCAAGATGTTTGATACAAGTCTTGCGGAGTCAAACTATCTGTTTGTAACTCATCATCATTACTACAACTTATAAGAATAATGTTACAAAGAATAAGTAGTAATACCGAATAAAAGCGTGTTTTCTGTTTATACATAATATACTGTTTCAATTATTACAAACCAATTATAGTATATAAATTAGCTAAGGTTGCTATAGATATATTTTTCTCTACAAGTTCACTTCCCCAAGTATAAAGACCATATACATCTAAAATACTTTCATCGCCTTCATCTGCAAAGAAAGAAAAACAAATTTTAGATGTAGGATTATATAAATACTCCATATTTGTTTTCGCATTGTAATACTTATAAAATCCATTATAATCAAAATGTGAAAGGACAAGACATAGGGGATTCCTCAAGAGAGGATCTATAGAGTTTTTTGTATCATAACCTATTTCTATATCTGAACTAAAATTAGCCGAAAGTTCATGCTTTATTAATTCAGCCTTTTCAACAAAAACATTTTCATTATTATTAGCTCTTAACTCTTCATCCGATAAGCTATTTGCTTCTCCATTACTTAAAACTATTAAATCTCCTTGCCTTGTTACTAAAACAGGTGCTATATCATATAATTTTTCACCAGTAGAAGTCCTTCTTGAAACCACCCTTTGTATAACAATCTTAGGTTCATAGAACTGTGTTACAGGGAGAAGTATTCCTTTCGAAGTATCATCAAAACGGTTCTTAAAATTCTTTTCTAAAACAAAATCTGACATTGGAAATAAACCTTCTTCTGTCAAATCAATCACTGTATGATTTTTTGAATCACTAAGAGATTTTCTCCATGGCTGTAAATCAATATTAATATCTTTCAAAACCGACGTACTATTAATTATACCTGAACCATCTTGAATTCCTCCAAATGTTTTGATTTGGACAAAAATATCCGATTTTGTATAATATGTTGAATCAAAAGTACCATCCTTTCCATTAAAACTAAAATATCCAGATCCAGAAATTGAATCTTCTTTATATACAAAAGAGGCTTTAATTCCGTTTTCTAAAGATTTTGTTGTCTCTTCTACATTCTGTGAAGCAGAGGAATTTCCCATAAATTGAGCAAAAGCTCTTCCTCCAGTATAATATCCAACAACAACAAAATCACCATACGCTTTAAGAATAGAAGATATGGTAGAAGAATACAAGCTATTAACAAACGATCTTCGCAGAAATTGTCGAGCATAGACCTTTGAAGCAGCATCAGAACTTAATAACATAAATTTACCATGCGCAAATAATATATTCATTTCTCCAAAGGTTTGCTCTTTTTCTTCATCCATAAATGTTCTAAATGTCTCCGTTGTTGTTTTTTTCTTTCCTATAGAAAAGAAACCTAAATTCAAAGAAAAGCCAGATTTAACTGTTTTACTTATAGATGAAAGATGAACATATTCATTGAAATCATAATAGGCATAAGATGATTGATCATTCCAATTAGGATATTTTGCATCAACATAAGAAGCATCATATTCTTTTATAGCATCAATATCTAAAATTGAATAAGTAAAGTTATCAAAATCACTAGGAATATAATTACCATTTGTTAATTTATAACCATATCCTAAATAATTATCAGAAATAGCAATATCATTAACATTTCTTGACAATGCATTGTCAAAAGATATTTTTTTTGCTTGAGGAATAGGAAGTTTCGGATTACGTTCTTGCAAGATCACCTCATTTTTCGATATCCCAGTAACCTGTATATCAGTTGGTAAATTTTGTAAATCCAAATTATCGGTACAAGAAAAACAAAAAAAAGCAAATGATAAAAAGACAACTATCTGAGTTTTCATAGTTTAATAATTATTTTTTTAATTCTAATGGTTTTATTTCGATCACATTATCTTTTGCCAAAAGATTAGTATGATATACACCGTTCCAAGTTCCTTTCAACCTAACTTCTCTTTCCGTACTTTCGTTTTCTTTTTTTAAAGTTAATAAAACAGTATAATTAGCAGTAACATTATATGTCTTATAATATGAAGTAACTCGCACTAAACTAGGTTCATTGACGGTTATAGGAACAGGTCTCACTACCTTTCTCTCTATTCGTGTCACTGAAGGTGAATAAACAGCACCCGGCATAAACAATGTAGAATCTATATCCTCACCTACACTAAAATTATCCGGAGAAATAAACTCACCTGACAAAACTGCTGGGCGAAGAAATCTATAATCACCATTTGCATAGTTAGAAATTTTCAAAGCACCATTTTCCCGATAAGATGAAGTATCATATACAGTCGCAGATGGATAAATAGTTATTTTATTAGGACCAAGCACATTAGAACTTTGAGCCGAACCTTTTGCTTCGACAGGAGTAGTTTCTGTAACAATAGCAGATTCTTCATCAAATGTTATTTTTTTTATTGTGAAAGCATCAGATAATTCTATCAAAAATTCTTGCTCTGGCTTCTTTGTATATTGAGCATATCCAACTGTCCCATCATCCTTAGCTTCAATTACATAATTAAAAAGGCTCCACGGATCATCGGGATTCGTCATCCCATAATATGTTTGATTTTCTATAGCAAAATATCCCTGTGTACTAGCTGGTATTAAATCCCAACTTCCCGAAGAAATATCATCTGTGTTCCATACAAAAACCAAATTATTATTTGGATTACTCGTATAATGAGCACAAACTAAGGGCTTATTATATCTTTTTGAATAAAGTAAATATGGGATGCCTGTAACCGAAGGTAATATCTTCATATAAAAGAAAGACTTATTTTTATTCAGAATTAATTCTTTTCCTACACCTGTTTCATAAAGATAAGGAGCTGTACTAGGTACACCACCACGAACTTTTAAAGCAAAATTCAACTCCCTAATAGCATACATATTGGATGAATAATATTCATCATAAGCAGCATATAAATTAGTACGTTTATTCTTTTCCGGAAATAAATCATTATTTCTAAACAAAACTACAGAGTCTGATTGAACAATCGTTCGTGAAGCGATCTGATCATCTAAATTAGATTCATCCGAAAGAAAATCTAATTCTTGTTCACATGAAACAATAAAACTTGCAAAACCTAATAGTACTAAACTATTTTTCAAATAATTATTCATAATATTAAACTTTAAATTAAATAATAGTCTACAAATCTTTTATTTCTATCATTTCTCAAAAGTCGCATAAATCTTATCCGAAGGATTCGAACTGGTCACTACTATCATATAGATATTGCCATCGGGCAATTCCTCTAAGGGAAGCATTACACAGGCTGATTGGGACTGAGGGACATACTTCTCGAATACAACCGTTCCCGAAGTATCCATAAAAGTGATAATGATATCCCTATCCGGACAGTCATTGGATAAAATTAAAAGATTATCCGCTACTTGACCGCTTATAGGAATATCATTTAAACTACGGCTTGCAGGATCCCAACTCCCTCTCCAAGTTACACAAGAAGCTCCCATTTTCCCTGTCACACTCTCCATGCTGAAAAGAAAAATGAAAAAGAATAAAATACTTAACTTTGGTCTCATAACAATTTGGTTTTGATTGAAACAAAATTAAGTACGAAACCCTAAAATTACAAGAAACTCATATAGACTTCATATAGACAAATGGAATAGACAGAAATAAGATAACAAACTAATAACAAACGAGTTACACAAACAGTTATTTAAAGCAATCTATACATCATCTTTCAATACCCCCAAATCCATAAATCAAGGCTCATCTTCTTTGGAGGAATACCCAATGTCGTATAGATTTTGTTTTTGATACGGAACTTTCCCGTAGAGACAGACGATGCGGATATACCTAATAAGACTGCTATTTCTGAAACCGTGAAACGCAGTTTTATCAGGCAGCAAAGCGTGATTTCATTGTCGCTCAATGCCGGTACATCCGTGTGCAGCCGCCGGCAAAACTCGGCATAAATCACATCGGTAAGCTGCCGGAGTTGCTTCAAATCTTCATCTTTCAAGTAAACGGGGCGGCTGTGTAAAGCAGACAAATAGGGATGTTCCTCCACAAGCCAAGCGGACAGATGTTCTTTTTGCTGTTTCACCGCATAAAGTTCCTCCGTAATCCGCTTTATCTCCGTAGAGTCGTACGACGATACGTCCTGATGCTCTATCCGGTTTTTCAGTTTACCGTTTTCCGTCTGCAACCGGCGGTTTTCATCCTGAAGGGTAGATACCAATTTCTGTTGCTCTTCCAACTGTTCCGCCGTATCGCTGCTTTGAGCGATTTCGGCCTCTAACGCAGCAATGTAATTGGTATTGCGCTTAATCAAGGCTTCGTTTTCATGGAGCGACAGAACCAGCTTATTCAGTTCTTCTTCTTTCCGGCGCAAAGCCTTTTGGCGGCGCAAATGAATATAAATAAACAAAGCCACTAAAAACAGGACAAGGATAACAAACAGCATCAACCAATAAACGACTTTTGCCTTTTCCAATTCCAACCGCTGGTTTTCATTAACCAACTTCTGATGCTTGTATTTCTCTTTATAGGCAATAATCTCTTTGCCTTTATCCAACTCAAGCACAGAATCTTGATAAACAAACAGCGAGTCGCCATAAGCGCCCATGTATTTCCGGTATGCCGGCTGATGGCTCAAACGGAACAAACATTCATACGTGGCGGTACGGGTATATAGATTAGCCCCATGTAAGGCTTGCGTCAGGTAATAATGAGCGGAATCGTATTCCGCAAGATTCAAATAGGTTTCTCCCAAACAATAGAAAAACTGAGGGCTTTTATCTTTGGTAATAATATTTTGGAGCAAAGATAAGGCTTGCCGATAATCACCTCTATTAATATAAATATCGGCTAATTCCCTATTAATGGTTTTCACATTTGCAGAATCTGAAACTAATGCCACCTTCATCGCTTCACGATAATAAACAATAGCCGTATCTAAACTATTTTTTACACAATAACTTCTTCCCAAACTCATTAAAGCATCGACTTCATACCGCCTATAAGGAGATTTACGAGAATATTCATAAGCCTTCCTGCCGCTTTCCAGCGCATAGTCCGCCAAATCACGATACAAATAAACATTATTGAGCGATGACATAATCAGATACCGAAGCGTATAATCATCTGTCAATGCGGCGTATTTATCGGCTTCCGCATAGTAACGTATCGCTTTCTCGGCACGCCCCAAATCATAATTCACCCCGCCCATATAAAGTGCCGCCATCGCCTTGCGGCGTGCATCGTCCGTATTCCGGTAATAATCGTAGGCGATACGAATAAGCGAGTCGGAAGGGATGGGGAGGAACTGCTTGTAGGCAGCCTGCGTGGTGAGCAGGCACCAAAGGGCATGTTGCTCCTCGCCTGCGGGTACAGGCATGGCTTGCAGGATGTGTAACGCGCTGTCCGGATAATCGAACATCACATTTTCTGCCCGCGTCAGTTCCCGCAAGGTCACTTCGCCCTCTTGCTTCGTGCCGCAACCTGCCCAAGAGCATACCAGCACGCTAATAATCCCCCATATCAATCGTTTCATGGCTTCCTACTTTGTCTTGTTCATATTTTGGTTATGGATATCCGCCACCTGCCCATGTAAACGCGGATGGATTCGGGCGTATGCGATACGCCCCTACAAGCCATTTGGCGGGATGCGGACATCACCTTGTGGTTTCAGAGCTGTTCCGATTTTCCGGCTTGGCAGGGGCGAAACCGACCTCCATTTTCCTTCAAAAAACGCTATGGGAAGCGTTGCCTAACCCATGCGGATAAGTTATCCGGTTCTATGGGTAGAACAGACCAACGCTATGGGAAGCGTTTTCATGCCCCGAAACGGAGCCGGACCAATGCTCAAACAGGCTCTAAACGCGAAGTTAAACAATTTTTCGGAAGACAAAAAAGAGGCTGTCTTTGAGACAGCCCCTTTTTGAAAATTCAAAGCCCTTTTACCACAAAGCCACTTTACCGCCAACGCCCAAATCAAGAGAAGCAGAACCGAATCCCAGAGCCTTGAAAACCTTGCTCATGGTGGGGAGGGTAATAACACATTTACCACTTTCAAGTTTGGAAATCTGAGATTTTTTCACACCGATCTTAGCTCCTAACTCTTCTTGGGTAAGGTGCTGCTTAAGCCGTTCGTCTTTGATAGCCTTTCCAATATAATAAGCCTGAGCTTCCTCTTTTATCCGGGCTTCCATTTCATCCCTTTCAGGAGTACCTACTTTCCCCCAAACCTCATCTACCCAATCATCGGCAGGAGTAAATGTCATCTTTGCCATAACCTTCAGTTTTTATTATTGAAATATTCCTTTCTTATCGCCTCTGCCCTTTCTATCTCTTTTTTAGGCGTTTTAAAAGCCTTAGCCTCATCGCTCATTATCAACTTTATGTATTTTTCCATCGCTCCTTGATTGCGAGTACAAAGTTACCGCTTTGTTTCCTTACAAGCAAACTTTTGGCGGCAATTCTGATTTGTTACCCGATAATCCACTTACTACCCGGTACGTACGAAATGATTTTGGCAGTAATGAAACAAGATACGAACGTGGCAAACGCTATACACGGTATCGCGCTTACGGTGGGCAGAGCCAAATCGACCTTAAACACGGTTACCCACAGCCCTAACCAGAAGATGTGCATCAGGTACACACCGTAACTCAGCTTCGACATTTCCGTAACCATTTTGGGAGCTTCCTCTGAGCGGATGCACGTAAACAGCAGGAAGGTTCCGGCGGTTACAATCACGCAGTTGATGGTACACATCGCCCAGCCTATCTCGATAACCGGCGTAGAATGTACGACACCGGGCACGGCTTGCACGTAGAACGAGCCGATGGTCCACAACGCTCCCACAACGGTAAGCGCCGTTCCTACCGCCAAGCGTTTAGAGCGGTCCCACTTCAGGTGTACCCGTATGTAATGCGCCAGCACCACGTAGCCCAAATAACCTGAGAAATACCACAGCGCATGGTATTCGTTCCAGAAACATTCTCCCCACAGTTCCCCAAACCAGCGGTGGAGGTAAGGCATACAGGTAGACAGGGCAAACAGCGCGATAAAGAACAGTTCTTCTTTCGGCGTAGCCTTACGCAGCCACGGCGAGATGACCGGCGTAAACAGGTAAATGCTGATAAGGGGATACATGAACCACAGGTGTCCGGCAAGTGTGGGGAAGTTCAGCAGAATACGCGACAAATCTCTGGCAGAGGTTTCCGCACTTATCTGCCCCCACAGCAAAGGCAGCGTACTGTACAGTATCATAAACACGATAAAAGGCGGCAGGATGCGCTTAAAACGCCGGCGGTAATACTGCCACGGGGTAACATCTTCTTTCATCGGCACAAGCAGATAGGCGGAAACGATGATGAACAGCGGCACAGACATGCGCGACAGTCCGTCGTAAACAGAAACCCACAGGCGGTCGGCTTCGTTGGCAAGATAAGACTGAGGCCCCGCCATATCCGTCGAGCCGGCGGCTCCGTAAAAATTCTCACTGGCATGAACTACCATTACAAGGAAACAAGCAAACACTCGCAAGTAATCTAAGAAAACAATACGCTTCATTCTTCTTTTCTGCTTTTCGGTTATAAAATGTTGTTTGATGAATATCCGTTTACCGATGTAGGGGCGTATCGCATACGCCCGAAAACATCCGCCCTGCACACTCAGGACGCATACATCAAGTCAAGAAAAACTTTTTGCAGAAACTC